>DAOTUJ010000021.1:0-51326 GCA_034437175.1 Chloroflexaceae bacterium
TCACCACCAACGCACCGAACGCTGGATTGCGAATATGGACGAAATCATCGGCCCTGATACCCCGATCATGGCACCGCCCATTCGCGCATGATCCATGGTTCTGATGGTTTTTTAGCTCTCGTTGTAGTACTAAGCGTAACTTACGCGGTCGTACCGCAAAAAGCTGTTTTTCGCTTGCGGCAACCAGGAAAAACCATTTCCATGCGTTTGATTTTGCAGCGAAGCCGCAAAATCAAACGCAGAAAGCCAGTTGCTTCCTTGCTGCTGCAGGCGGAAAAGCCCTGCTGTGGCCCGCATCAACGCCGACTACGGCAGTCTTAATCGATCCGCTCGTACCCCGGCAGAGTCAAAAATTCGACAAATTCGTCGCTGGTGGTGAGCTGATCGAAGAGCTCGGCAGCTTCGTCGTAGCGGCCCTGGGCATAGGCCGGGCCAAGCATTTCTTTGATGCGTTCGAGTTCTTCGGGCAGCAACTGGCGGAACAGCTCGACCGTCACCTTGCGCCCGTCGTCGAGCACACCCTTTTCATTGCGGATCCACTGCCAGAGCTGGGCGCGCGAAATTTCGGCGGTTGCTGCGTCTTCCATCAGGTTGAAGATGGGCACGCAGCCGTTGCCGGCAAGCCAGGAGCCCAGGTACTGAATGCCGATATTGATATTGGTGCGCACTCCCTGCTCGGTGATCGGGCCTGCAGGCCCGAAGCTCAGCAGATCCCTGGCACTGATGTCGACATCTTCGCGCTTGCGGTCGATCTGGTTCGGCGTTTTCATCACTGCGTCGAAGGCTTCGAGTGCGATAGGCACCAGGCCTGGGTGGGCGACCCAGGTGCCGTCGTGACCATCGCTGGCTTCGCGCTCTTTGTCGGCGCGCACCTTGGCCAGTGCCGCCTCGTTGGCGGCCGGGTCGTTCTTGATGGGAATCTGCGCGGCCATGCCGCCCATCGCATGGGCATTGCGCCTGTGGCAGGTCTTGATGGCCAGCAGCGAGTAGGAACGCATAAAATGCGTGGTCATCGTCACCAGAACCCGGTCGGCCAGAATGAAATTGGAGTCGTTGCGGAACTTCTTGATGCAACTGAAGATATAATCCCAGCGCCCGCAGTTCAGGCCCGCCGAGTGCTCGCGCAGCTCGTAGAGGATCTCGTCCATCTCAAAGGCCGCCAGGATGGTCTCGATCAGCACGGTGGCCTTGATGCTGCCCTGCGGGATGCCCAGTTCATTTTGCGCCATCACAAAGGCATCGTTCCAGAGCCGGGCTTCCAGGTGGCTCTCCAGTTTCGGTAGGTAGAAATAGGGTCCGCTGCCGCGACTGAGCAGTTCGCCGGCATTGTGGAAGAAATACAGGCCGAAATCGAACAGGCCGCCCGCCATGGGCTGGCCGTCGACCAGGACGTGCTTTTCGTTCAGGTGCCAGCCACGTGGGCGCACAAACAGTACGGCGGTTTCGTCGTTGAGTTGGTAGACGCGCCCATCAGGATTGTGAAAAGTAATCGTTCGGCGAATGGCATCACGCAGATTGAGCTGGCCCTGGAGCGAATTTTCCCAATTCGGCGTATTCGAGTCTTCGAAGTCGGCCATGAACACTCTGGCGCCTGAGTTGAGCGCATTGATCACCATTTTGCGTTCGATCGGGCCGGTAATTTCCACCCGGCGATCCTGAATATCGCTCGGGAAGGGCGCGATTGTCCAGTCGCCATTGCGGATTTCGGCGGTTTCGGGCAGGAAATCGAGCGGCTTGCCGGCATCGAGTTCAGCCTGGCGCCCGGCACGGCGGGCCAGCAGTTCGTGGCGGCGGCCATCGAAAGCGCGGTGCAATTTCGCCAGAAACTCCAGCGCCGCAGGCGTCAAAATCTCGGCAAACTCCGGCGTCACGTCGGCATGGATCGCCATCCCGGTGGGCAGCTTCAGTTCGGCCATGGTATTAACCTTTCACTATGTGGAAATTGTTTCCATTATTGTGTGCCACGATTATACCGCAAAACCAGCAGTGGGAGGGCATCGCCCTCCCACTGCTGGTTTTTTATAACGAACACGACTGCCGACTGCCTCAGTCAAATCGAACTAATGAAATTGTTCCTCTTCGGTCGAGCCCTTGAGCGCAGTGGTTGAAGCGCCACCACTGGAGACAGCCATGGCGACGGCATCGAAGTAGCCGGCGCCGACTTCGTGCTGGTGCCTGGTGGCGGTGTACCCCTGGGCTTCAGCAGCGAACTCGGCCTGCTGCAATTCGGAGTACGCGCCCATGCCGCGATCTTTGTAGCCCTGTGCCAGTTGGAACATGCCGAAATTCAGCGAGTGGAAGCCGGCCAGCGTCACGAACTGGAACTTGTAGCCGAACTCGGCAATCTCGCGCTGGAAGGTTTCGATCTGCTTATCGTTCAGCTTGCGCTTCCAATTGAAGGACGGCGAGCAGTTATAGGCCAGCAGTTTGCCGGGGAACTGTTCGTGGATGGCCGTCGCGAAGCGACGGGCTTCTTCAACGTTCGGCTCAGCGGTTTCACACCAGAGCAGGTCGGCGTAGGGCGCGTAAGCCAGGCCGCGGGCAATGGCCTGATCGAGGCCGGCATTGGTGCGGAAAAAGCCTTCTTCGGTGCGCTCGCCGGTGATGAAGGCGTGATCACGCGGGTCGACGTCGCTAGTCAGCAGATTAGCGGCGTTGGCGTCAGTGCGGGCCAGCAGCAGCGTCGGCACGCCCATCACATCGGTGGCCAGGCGCGCCGAAACCAGGTTGCGCACGGCGTGCTGGGTTGGGATGAGCACCTTGCCGCCCATATGGCCGCACTTCTTTTCGGCGGCCAGCTGGTCTTCAAAGTGGACGCCGGAAGCGCCGGCTTCGATGTAAGCTTTCATGATCTCGAAGACGTTGAGTGGGCCACCGAAGCCGGCCTCAGCGTCGGCGACAATGGGCGCAAACCAGTAGGTGCCGTTCTTGCCGTCCAGGTGATCGATCTGATCGGCGCGACGCAGGGCATTATTGATCCGCTTGACAAGGTCGGGGCCGCTATTTGCCGGGTAGAGGCTCTGGTCGGGGTACATCTGGCCGGCGATATTGGCATCGGCAGCCACCTGCCAGCCGCTCAGGTAAATGGCCTTGAGGCCGGCACGTACCTGCTGCACGGCCTGGTTGCCGGTCAGCGCACCGAGCGTATTGACGAAAGGTTCGTTGTTCAGGAGATCCCAGAGGCGTTCGGCGCCCCGGCGAGCCAGGGTGTATTCAATCGCCATCGAACCACGCAGGCGATAGACATCTGCGGCGCTGTAACCGCGCTCGATATTCTGCCAGCGTGAGTTGGTTTTCCAGTCATGTTCAATCGCGGCGATCTGCTCCTGCTGCATCGGTCAATTTCCTTTCTCACGAGTTCGTATGCTATGCTCGAATCAGAAATTCAGGTCACTCACAAATCAGGTGCCTGAAACAGCGATGAACATTGGCCGAAGCAGAGCAAACAGGTCTTCGTAGGGGAGCTACTTCATTTCGCCAAAAACACAGATATGCCGACCTGTCGTCACTGACATCGGCTCCTTTCATTGCGATCCAGACACAAAGTGCATAAATAGTATACTACAGAGTACGGTTACGTTCAGGTTACAGGTCGGCGCGTCGTCCCGCCTGTGTGCTGCTCCCGGAGGCTTGCCTTGCAGCCCTCCGGGAGACATGCTATAATCGGCTCCGTGACACTCCGCTGTGCAAGCAGCGAACAAACAAGCGTGACTCATCACGAAGGGCTGAGGGACTGGCCCGATGACGCCCGGCAACCCCATCTGGTATGCTGCCCCGTTCAGCGGGAATGCCAGTGGAAGGTGCCAATTCCTGCGGGCAGCAGATTGCCCGAAAGATGAGAGGAAGACCAGGAGCAACCTCTCGCCTTGCGAGAGGTTTTTTTATGAGCATGAGCACTGAAGAATTGCGAACCCTGTGGTGGGACGACGGCGCCGTGGCGCTGATTGATCAGCGCTGTTTGCCGAATACCTATGCGGTTGTCCGTTGCCGGACACTGGATGATGTTGCCCAGGCTATCAAGCGCATGCAGGTGCGCGGGGCACCGGCTATCGGCTGTACTGCGGCTTACGGCATGGCTCTGGTTGCCCGGCAGAGCCCGGCGACGACGCTTGCTGAGCTACAGGCCGAACTCGCAACTGCCAGACAAACCCTTGATGCTCAGCGGCCAACAGCGGTGAACCTGGCCTGGGCCACGGCCCGCATGCTGCGCTGTGCCGAGGCGCAATCGGATCTGGCTGAGGCCCGCCGGAATCTGCTGGATGAGGCGCATCGCATTCTGGCTGAAGACCTGGCTATGTGCCATGCCATCGGTGACCACGGGGCCGCCCTGATTCCTGAACGCGGCCGGGTGCTGACCCACTGCAATGCCGGTGGTCTGGCGACGGCCGGCTATGGGACGGCGCTGGCTCCACTGCGGACGGCTTTCGCACAGGGGCGACCCATCCACGTGTTGGTCGATGAGACGCGCCCTTTCCTGCAAGGAGCCCGCCTGACGACCTGGGAGTTGCAGCAGGCCGGTATTCCCCAAACACTGATTACCGACAATATGGCCGGCTTTATGATGAGCCGGGGCGAAATTGATTGCATCATTGTTGGTGCCGATCGCATCGTTGCCAACGGCGATGTCGCGAACAAAATTGGCACCTATAGCCTGGCTGTGCTGGCGAATGCCCACGCTATTCCGTTCTATGTTGCCGCGCCTACCTCAACTGTCGATCTGCAACTGGCACACGGCGACGAGATTCCGATTGAGCAGCGTTCCTCGGAAGAGGTGACGCACCTGGCCGGTCGATTGATCGCGCCGGCCGGCGTGGTAGCCGCCCATCCCGCCTTCGATGTTACACCCCATCATTTGATCGTAGCTATCATTACAGAGCGTGGCATTATCAAGCCACCATTTGCTGCCGGCCTGCGCGAAGCTGTTGCGGCTGCCGCTGCTGCTTTTTCTATGTGATCGCTTGTCGGTATTTGCCTGTGGATTGCATCGGGTGCTGCTGATTGCGCTCAGGCAGGTGCTGGTTTGCTCAGATGGCTGTCAAGGTTTATGTCGTTATCCTTTTCGGCGCGTTGCGCGCCGCTCGCCTGGGGGAGTTTGCCGCATCCGGAGGCCGGGCCGGCGCTCGATCTCCTGCTCACGTGCACGCCGGGCTTTTTGTCCTGGCCGGCTTTGCCCCGGCGGGCGTTTCAGGAATTGCTCTATGTCCGTAGTGTGCTGGGCTTTCCCGGCCTGCAGGTCGATCTGACCGCTGAGCAACTCCTGATTGAACGTCAACCGGATATGGATGCCCAGTTGAGCCGGCTGGCCCTGGCTTATCTCGAAGGCCGGCTGGAGCACGCGGCCATTTCGCTTGATTATGCCCTCGGCCTGGCCGCGCTGCTTCATCGCCAGGCCGAGCTGTCCGAGACGATGGTTATCGGCTGGCTGTTTGGCCCGGTGAGCTTGAGTATGCAACTGACCGACGCTCAACAGCGCCCGCTGGCCTATGATCAGACGCTGAGTGATGCCCTGGTGCAGCACCTGGCGCTTCGCGCCGAATGGCAGGCCAACCGGGTCGCGGATCGGGCCGGCGATGTTGGAACCTGTTTGCAAGAACCCTTTCTCGATATGTTTGCCTCGCCCTTTTGCCCCCTCGATTGGGATCAGGGTCTGGAGATGATTGAACGCGTGCTGGTCGGCGTGCATGGTTGCCGTGCGCTGGCATCGACGGCGCAACTCAACTGGGATGTCCTGTTTGCCAGTTCGCTGGATCTGCTCATTTTCGATGCCAATGCCTACGGCGATACGCTGGCTGATGCGGCGGAGTCGCTGGCGGCCTTTCTGGAACGCGGCGGCATCCTGGGTTGGGGCATTGTGCCGGTCGAAGAACAGGCGCTCGAACGCGAAAATGTTGATCGGATTGTGACGCGCTTTGAACGAACTATCAAGCGCCTGGTGCGCAGCGGCCTGACCTATGAGCAGTTGCTCGAAACGGCATTGATCAGTACCAGCGGGAGTCTCGAACGCCTCTCGGTGGCCGGAGCAGAACGTGCCCTGAACCTCTGTGCCGAGGTTGCCGCCCGGTTGCGGCAGGCGAATGGTTTTGTGAGTAACCCCGAACCCGTAGCGGCAGCTTCTTCCTGAACAAGCAAAGAGGAGTGTGATTGTGCGTATTGTGGTAACTGGTTCGCTGGCCTATGATTACATCATGGATTTTCCCGGCTATTTTCACGACCATCTGATTGCTGATCGGGCTCAGTCGCTCTCGGTGAGCTTTCTGGTGGACTCGATGCGCAAATTACGTGGCGGCGTTGCCGGCAATATTGCGTACAATCTGGCACTGCTCGGCGAACCGCCCCTGTTGCTCGGCACCGCCGGCCACGATTTTGCTGAATATCGTGCCTGGCTCGAATCGCATCACATCGATACCAGCGCGGTCTGTGAAATCGACGGTGAGTTTACCTCGTCTTGCTTCATCAATACCGATCGTTCCAACAATCAACTGGTGGCCTTCTATGCCGGCGCCATGGCCTATTGGCAGGCGCTTTCCCTGCTGCCGCTCGGCCTGACCAGCAACGACCTGGTCGTGATTTCGCCGACCTACCCCGAAGCCATTGAGCGTGCCGCTGTCGAGTGCCGCCAGCTCGGTGTGCCTTTTGTCTTCGACCCCGGCAAACAGACGCCGCGCCTCAATGCGCAGCAAATTCAGGCCGGGCTGGACGGCGCCCGCGTGCTTGTCGGCAATGAGTATGAGTTCGCGATGATGGCCAATATGCTCGGTTGCAGCGAACAGGATTTGATCGAACGGGCACCGCTGACGGTGATGACGCGCGGTGAACAGGGTGCCCGCTTCTATGTGCGCGAGAACGAGCGCCGGGTGCTCGATGTGCCTGCCGCAAAGGTTGCCAGGGTCGCTGATCCAACCGGCGCCGGCGATGCGTTTCTGGCCGGCCTGGTCTTCGGTATCGTTCGCGACCTGCCGCTGGAAATTACCGGTCGCATTGCAACGCTGACGGCCGCTTTCACTATCGAGGCTCGCGGTGGCCAGGAACATCGCTTCGCGCCCGGCCAGTTTGTCGAACGCTATCAGCAAGCCTTCGGTGAACCCTTGCCCGCCGGCATCTTTGAAGTCGCCCGCGCAACCAGCATCAATAACTGACAGGAGTTACGCGCTGGCAAGGAAGTGACGGTCTTTTTCGTTTCTTCGGCCCTGCCGCAGGCGAAACAAGGCGCTCGCGGTCGCCACTGCGTAAGTCCTGGAACTGAGTTAATTGCTTTATACGCCGACTGCGTAAGTCATATAGCAAAGGAGAATGCAAGCTAATGGCCGCAAACTATGATGTCAAAGATATGAAACTGGCCGAGCAGGGCCGCAAGCGCATGGAGTGGGCCGAGCAGGAAATGCCGGTGCTGCGCCAGCTTCATGAGCGTTTTGCGAAAGAACGCCCACTGGCCGGCGTGCGCCTCAGTGCATGTCTGCACGTGACGACCGAAACCGGCAACCTGATGCGCGCCCTGGCTGCCGGCGGTGCCGATGTGGTGCTCTGTGCTTCCAATCCGCTCAGTACCCAGGACGATGTCGCTGCCGCGCTGGTCGCCCATGATGAGATTCCGGTGTTTGCCATCAAGGGCGAGAGCAACGATGTTTACTATCAGCATATCGAAGCGGCGCTGCATCATAAACCGCAGATCACCATGGACGACGGCGCCGACCTGGTGTCCGGTGTGCTCAAAAGTCACTCCGATCTCATCAAAGATATGTACGGCAGTACCGAGGAAACGACCACCGGCGTTATTCGTCTGCGGGCGATGGCTGCCGAAGGTGTGTTGACCTTCCCGGTGATTGCGGTCAACGATAGCGATACCAAGCACCTCTTCGATAATCGCTACGGAACCGGCCAGAGTACCATCGACGGCATTATTCGTGCGACCAATATTCTGCTGGCCGGCAAGGCCTTCGTGGTTGGCGGCTATGGCTACTGCTCGCGCGGGATTGCCGAGCGCGCCCGCGGCCTCGGTGCCAATGTGATCGTCACCGAAATCGATCCGGTGCGTGCGCTCGAAGCTGCGATGGACGGCTACCGGGTGATGCCGATGGAACAGGCCGCCGCCTTCGCCGATTTCATCGTCACCGCCACTGGCGACAAGCACGTCATCGATGTCGAGGATTTTGCTGTGATGAAAGATGGCTGCGTTGTTGCCAATAGCGGCCACTTCAATGTTGAGATCAACATCCCGGCGCTCGAGAGCATGGCCACCGAGAAGCGCCAGCCGCGCGATTTTGTCGATCAGTACATCCTTCAAGATGGGCGCAAGATCAACCTGCTCGGCGAGGGCCGCCTGATCAATCTGGCCAGTGCCGAAGGCCATCCCAGTGCCGTGATGGATATGAGCTTCGCCAACCAGGCGCTCGCCAGTGAGTTCCTGGTGAAAAACAAGGGCCAGCTCGCCAACGGCGTACACGCTCTGCCCAAGGAGCTCGATCGCGAAATTGCCGCGCTCAAGCTCAAGGCGATGGGTATCAATATCGATGTGTTGACGCCTGAGCAGACTCGGTATCTCAATTCCTGGCAGGAAGGAACCTGATTATGGCAACGACTTTTATGAAATCGCCCCAGCTCTTCTTCACCAGCGAATCGGTGACGGAGGGGCACCCGGATAAGCTCTGCGATCAGGTGAGCGATGCGATCCTTGATGCGTTCCTGCGGCTCGATCCGCGGGCGCGAGTTGCCGTGGAAACCGCGACTTCTACCGGCCTGATCGTGGTGCTCGGCGAAGTGACCTACGAGCAGGGCTATATTCCGATCGAGGAAATTGTCCGGCGCACCGTCAAAGAGATTGGTTATACCGATGCCGGCTTTGGCTTCGATGCCGATACCTGCGGGGTTATGGTCGCCATCCACGGTCAGTCGCCCGACATTGCTCAGGGTGTTGACCAGGCGCTTGAACATCGCGACGGCAATGTCACTGATGCCGAAATCGATTCGATTGGCGCCGGTGACCAGGGTATGATGTTTGGGTTTGCCTGCAATGAAACGCCTGAGTTGATGCCGGCTTCCATCGCGCTGGCACACCGGCTGGGTCTCCGGCTTGCGCAGTTGCGCAAAGACGGTACGCTGCCCTACCTGCGCCCTGACGGAAAGAGCCAGGTTACGGTCGAATATCGCCATGGCAAACTGGCTCGCGTCGACACGGTGCTGATCAGCAATCAGCATGCCGCCGAGGTTTCGTCCGAACAGATTCGCCACGATGTTATCGAACACGTCATCAAGCCGGTGATCCCGCCTGCGTTGCTCGACGACAAGACGCGTTATTTCGTCAATCCGACCGGGCGCTTCGTGATCGGTGGGCCGATGGGTGACAGTGGCCTGACCGGACGCAAGATCATCGTTGACACCTACGGCGGGGTGGCGCGCCACGGCGGTGGAGCCTTCAGCGGCAAGGATCCGACGAAAGTCGACCGCAGTGCGGCTTATGCGGCACGCTACGTTGCCAAGAATGTGGTGGCGGCCGGCCTGGCCGAGCGATTCGAGCTCCAGGTCAGCTATGCCATCGGAGTTGCCAGGCCGCTCTCGGTGAACGTGGAAACTTTCGGCACCGGAGCCGTCTCTGATGAGAAGATTCTGGCGGCCATTCACGAGAATTTCGATCTGCGCCCCGGCGCCATCATTCGCGACCTGAATTTGCGCCGGCCGATTTATCGCCCGACGGCAGCCTATGGACACTTCGGCCGCGATGACATCGACGCGCCCTGGGAGCGCCTCGACAAGGTCGAAGCCCTGCGCCGCAGCGCCATCCTGTAAGGCAAGCGGCAAGCAGCGCGACCATGGCAGAGGCCGGTCTGCAAAAGCAGACCGGCCTCTGCCATGGTCGCGCTGCCCTTATGCAGAACGATGGAAGTGGCGATCGACGCGCTCACGCAGCGCTTCAATATCAAATGGCTTGGGAATATATTCGTTCACACCAAGTTCGCCGGCCCGCTTTTCGGTGTCGGTCGTGCCGTAGCCGGTAATCAGCATGATGTAGAGATCGGCTTGCTGTCGGCGCAGAGCCTTGATGAGCTCCAGGCCATCCATGCGCGGCATGTTCATATCAGTGATAACCATGTCGAAATGGCCGGCGTTGAACTGCTCAAGCGCATCGAGCCCGTTGTGAGCCTCAATAACCGTGTGGCCGGCAGATTGCAAGATCAGGCTGATGAGAGTTCTCACGTCGCTTTCGTCTTCAACGACCAGTATCTTCGGCATATCAATCCTTTTCTACCGCCCCGATGTCGCATAGACTCGGTGTGCCCGCACCTGGCCGACTTTCCCCGCGCTGGTCGTAGTTTGCGGCGCACATACCGTCAGGGGTAATGTTGCGTGCCGGGCTGCTATCCTGGAGCATATGCGTCCATGTCAGGCCGCCATTGTCCTGGAGTACATCGAGCAGCGGATCGATCGGGCTACTTGCAGTGCCGACCTGGTCACCGGTGGCGGGTGTGTACAGACAGGCATCGTTATTTCCGATCAGGTTGTACTGCTGCGAGATAAAGCTCCCGATACCACCACAGTCAGGCGCTGTGCCGGACGTGGCAGTGTTCATGGCCAGAATGCTCTGAGCGATGTTTGCAGAACCGGTGTTAAGCGCAACTCCGCCTTGAACCATTGCGGTATTATAAACGATACTGCTCAGCGTAATCTGTATCTGTATATCGATCTCACTGAAAATGCCGCCGCCATGAGCCGGTGCAGTATTGCCGCTGATGGTGCTGTTCAGAATATCCAGTTCGCTGGTGGCGGCATAAATGCCGCCGCCGTTGAACGCCGAGACATTGTTGTTGATGGTACTATTTTGGATGCGTACTGGCTGATCAATATCGAAAAGGTCGAGTGCACCACCGGAGGCGGTAGTAGCCCGATTGTTGCTAAAGGTACTGTTATCGATCATCAGTGTACCACGAATCGATATCAGGCCGCCACCTCCAACGGCTTCGTTATCATCAAACAGGCTTTGCGTAATCGTGATAGCGGTCGATGTTGCTCCCAGACCGCCGCCAGCACCGCTGGTTTTGGTGTTGCCACTCACGGTACTTTGCTCAATGATCAGCGTAGTGCCATTCTGATAGATGCCGCCGCCGGTATTGTTGCGAATGTTGCTGCCATTTCTGATGGTTACGCTGGTTCCATGGGCGGAAATTGCCGCTCCGTCACTGAAAGACTCGTTGTCATCGATATTGCTGTCATCGACATAGATGCTGCCGCCATCGCTGTAGATGGCACCACCGGAAATGCCCTCGTTTTCTTCGATGACGGTATTGGATGTCAGAACTATTGATGCATCGTTGCTCAGGATGCCGCCGCCGCTGCTGATGGCCCGGTTGTTTTCGATCAGAGAATTGCTGATCTGCAACATATTGCGTTCCTGGTAGAAACCGCCCCCACTCCCAAGGCTTTGGTTCATCCTGATTTCGCTGCCGTCAACATACACGACGCTGTCTTGCGCAGAGATACCGCCACCGCTCCCGGCCTGATTATTGTCCAGAACGCTATCCGTCACAGATACGGAAGTATCAAGTCCATAAATGCCGCCGCCATGATCATTGACCTTGTTATTTGCAAGGGTGCTGTTGATAACCGATAGTGTACTAGCCTGTTTATAGACTCCGCCACCTTCGTCAAACGCTTCGTTATGGCGGATGGTGCTATCGCGAATGATCACATCACCATCGTGATTGTAAATGCCACCTCCGTCAGAACCACTTACATTGTCGTCGATCAGGCTGTTCATTTCCACAACGAGATCGCTGTAATACTGGAAAATGCCACCGCCATCGTCACCGGCTGAATTGTTGGCAATAACGCTGTTTTGCAATCGCAGTTGAGAAGTGCCGTTATATTGATAAAGAGCGCCGCCATCGACAACAGCCTGGCTCTGGCTGATCTTGCTGTCAATGAGCGTAACATCAGCGCTACCTTCTACATAGATTGCACCGCCATCAGACGCCCAGCCCTTTTCAAGCGCCAGATCTTTGATGATCAATGCTTCCGAGGTAGATCTGATATGGAAGATGCGATTCTTGTTGTCGCCACTAATGATAACCTCACCGGGTGCCGTGCTCCCATCCAGCGTCAGATCATCAGTGATATCGATTTCGCCATCCAGCGTTATTGTCCCGGCAACACAGAAGGGGATCACATCGCCGTCATTGGCATCGAGCACGGCCTGGCGCAGCGAGCCCGGGCCGCTGTTGTTTAGATTCATCACGCCGTAGGCACAGGGCGCTACGGGTGTGCTGGTTGCGGTGGCGGTGGGCGTCGGCGTAGCGGTGCTGGTCGGTGTAGCGGTGCTGGTCGCCGTGGGTGTCTGCGTCGGCGTCGGCGTGGCGGTGCTGGTCGGCGTAACGGTGCTGGTCGGCGTAACGGTGGGTGTCGGCGTCGGCGTAGCGGTGCTGGTCGCCGTGGGTGTCTGCGTCGGCGTCGGCGTAGCGGTGCTGGTCGGCGTGGCGGTGCTGGTCGCCGTGGCAGTAGGCGTGCTGGGCGCCATAGGCGTTGCTGTCGGTGTGTCGCCTGTTACGGTTGTACTGGTTGCGAGAGGCGCCGGCGTGGCGGTTGCCGTGGGCGTACTGGTCGGCGTGAAAGTCGCCGTAGGCGTACTGGTCGGCGTGGCGGTTGCCGTGGGCGTACTGGTCGGCGTGAAAGTCGCCGTGGGCGGAACAGGTGTGTCCGTCGGCGCCGGTGCCGGTTCGTTAATGACTGTCGGCAGCGGTGTCGAAGTTGCAGTTGGGGTCGGCTCATCGGTTGCGGTCGGTGCTGGTGTGGCAGAGGGTGCGACTGTAGCCGTACCGGTGCTGGTCGGCACTATGGTTGCCGTATGGGTAGCCGTCGCTGGAGCCCCGGCAGTTGCGGATGCCGGCTGTACCGGGGTGCTGGATGCAGCGGGTGGTGGTAGCTGGGCATCGGCAGTTGGACTGGCCTCTTCTGCGACGGGTGGTTGCACCGGCGGTACTTCAGGCGGTGGCTGCGAGGCAAGTGCTGTCGGCGTATTGGCAACAACCGCAATCGGCACTGCGGTGGGTAAGGCTGGATCTATTTGCGGATCCGGCGTAAGGGTCGCGGTATTCGCCAGGGTGGGCGGAGCGGTGGCTATAGTCGTGCTGCGATCGGGTTGCCCATCAGTGATCAGGGCGACGCGAGTTGGTGAAGGATTGCCCAGCGGCGCCGGCGTATCAGCAATGATCGCCAGCGGTGCGGTGGGCAACGTACCAGGGATGGCGCTTGCGCTGGGAGGCTGCAAATCGCGGTTGATTTGCTCGATGACAGCCGGGTTGGGCGGCGGCAGCAGCGGTGCAGTCTCCCAGGGCGAATAGTCGGCTCGTTCGGCCTGGACGCTCCGCGGAAACAGCTCGCTGAAGGGCAAAATATTCCACAGCACTACCTGCGAAGAAGCGATGATGCCGGCAACAGCCAGGAGCAGCGCCAGCAAAATCAACCAGACCAGCGCGAACTGCGGGCGGGCGCGTCGTGGCGGCATGGCGGCCATAAGGACGGCGAACATGTGAGCAACCGAATTGTCGATGCGCCAGTTGCGACGATGATATTCGTGGGTGGTAGGAGTATCGTGATTGGGACGATTGTTGCGCATATCGGTATCACATTCACTTATGCCTGGATGTCCGCCAGGTGGCTAATGGTCGGCATCAGGGTCTGCCCAGGGAATCGCTCATGCAGGTGCTCGAAATGTTCAAACAGCGGATCAAAGGGATCGCCGTTTCCAGGTCGTCGGTGCTGCCAGTGTTGCCGGATCTGATGGTATACCCCATCCAGTGCAAGGCCGGCAGCGGGACGTTGCAGGCGTTCCGCCAGTTGATCAGTGCAATCGATCAACGCAATATAGAGCAACCAGGCCGACCAGACCTGGATCTGGGCAGCATTGCGTGAACTGCTCCAGATATGCGTATCGAGTGGCCCATGCTCCCTGGCCAGGATCCGACTCAGGTGGACAAAGCGGGATCGAATTGATTGTTGTTGCCGGCAAAGCGCGTGCATCTGCGCAGCCGGCAAGACAGCCGGATCGAGACTGTTGGTCAGGTAGCGATGAATTTTGCCAAACTCCTGTTGTTCGACCAGTCGCCAGGTGCGTTTCTGGGTGCGATGGCGACTTTGAAACTGGACAAGCCGGTCGCAATGCTTGCCGTTCTGGGCCAGAGTTTGCAATACCCGCCAGCCATGTGCCGGCGGCGATGTAATAATCATGCCAACGCCCATATCGCTTACATCGGCCATTGCAGCATAGGCGTAGCTTGAGGGAGCTGTGATCAACAGTGTTCCGGGCTGGAGCATGGTATACGTACGCTCCCAGAAATAGCGATTCCAATGCGTGCCGCGGGCCTCGTCGAACCAGAGCGCGTGGGGCAGGTGATTGTTCAGATCGAAGAGACCGGAGATGCGGGCTTCGTTGAAGAGCGGGCGCAGGTGTTTTGAGTGTGCGGCCAGGATTCCGGTAGCACTGGGTGAAGTTTCATCCAGACTGAGTACCGCAAAGAAATGCTGGCGTGCCCATTCCGTCAGGGGCGACAGCGGGCGCCGGCGTTTCAGCCAGCGTTCGTGGAGCAGCGGCAGAGTTTCCAGCAGCAATTCCTGAAAGACCTGCGGCTGTAGCAAGCCAAGATCAGGTCGCGTTGATGGTGCCTCAGTTGCTGGTTCAGATGGCAGGGGAGTCGTCTGGAACCCGGCCTGATGCAAGCTTTGTTGAGCGGCCGGCAGTGCCTCAAGGTCGGGCAAAATCGTGCTCACGAGGCAGGTGGCGATACCAGGGAGCGCCAGGGCCGGTGCACTGGCCGGATACGTACCGACTGGCTCGGGCAGGTTGGCCCCAACTTCGGCTGGCGGATCCGTCTGCGGAGCCGGAACAGCCGGCAGCGGATCATCGACGGGTTGAGCAGCGGGAACCGTAGCCAGCGGCAGGGTGAAGCGCACAGTCGTGCCATGATTGGATGTATCGGCGATCCGGATTTCGCCCTGCTGCAGGGTGATCATCTGTTGCGCAATCGTGAGGCCGAGCCCGATACCGCGCTCAGTGCGACTGTTGGCCTCATCGCCGCTGCCGCGGACAAAGCGATCAAAGATATGGGGCTGTAATTCCGGAGCAATTCCGGAGCCACTATCGCGTACATCAACTTGCAGTCGATCTTCCGTATGGCGCAACACCACGTTGATGCTGCCTTCCGTCGTGTAAGTAAGCGCATTATGCAACAGTTGCTCAAGAGCACGAGTTACCATAACTCTATCAGCCGCGATAGCGGGCAGATCCGGGGGGATATCGATATGCAAGTCAAGCTGCTTATCGGCAATCTGGCGTTTGAATGAATTGACGACTTCCTGGACAACTTCCGCGCTATCAAGGGGTTCGATTGATAGCGTGACGGCGCCGGAGTCGAGTTCGGCCACCTGAATAATATTCACCAGTGCCCGGCTCATATTGCTGCTATGCTTGTTGATGCTATCGACCATCATTTTCTGGTCGGGATTGAGTTCGCCGAGCAACCCACGTTGCAAGAACTGCGCATTGCCGTTGATGACCGTCAGAGGGGTACGCATTTCGTGCGAGATGGTCGCAGTAAACGTGGTTTTGGCCTGGTCGACTTTTGCCTCGGCAGTCATATCTTGCAAGAAGTATACATCACCGGCATACGCTTCGTGATTGATAAAAATGGGTTTTTTGGAGAGGCGCAGGTAGCGATTGTTAAGCAAATACAGATCATTCATGCGCATGCCGAAAATCGGTTCATTGACGGGTTCGAGCGGCAGATCGGAGACCGAAGCCGGCAGCGGGTCGCCTTCGTTTAGATCGAGAAAGCGATACATCATCGGATTCATATGCTGGATGTGACCAAGGCTATCGCAGACGACCAGACCATCGGGAATGCTTTCGAGGATGGCAGCGCGCAAACCGGATTCGCGCAGCACATCGCGGATCAGGCGACGCTGCTGATCAGTCAGACGCTGGAAGGAACTCGAGAGTTTGCTTACTTCATCCTGTTCAGCGGAGCCGGCCAGGGGCAACATAGTGGCGGCACTGTCCTGGTGCGAACCACCGGACACAAAATTGCCGGCCGTGGCAACCAGTTGTTCCAGCGGGGCGGTAATCTGGCGGGTAATCAGCATGCCGATCCCAATGACGGCCAGCATCACCAGCATCGTGAGGCCGAGAATCAGCGGCCGGGTACTGTTGCTCCACTGGGACACATAATCGGCCGGCATCCCGGTGGAAAGAATGCCGACTTGCCGGCTATTGATGACCAGATAGGTATAAAAAACCTGGTAATCGCGGCCGGCGGCAGTAATCGTTGTGACAACTGGTTTATCGTCGAGATTTTCCGGCCTTGCATTGGTTTGCAGCAAGTGCAAATCGGTATCAGCGATGCGTAATTGCGCTATGCCTTCCGGCGACCGTTCTTCTTCGGCCGGTTCCGGCAGCACCAGGTTGGCGGCAGCAGGAAAAGCAGTACTGGCAAGCGCTGCGCCATCGGTGCTATAGATCGTAACGATGGCGGCGTGGGAGCGTTGGAGTAAGCTACTGAGCACACTATCGAGGCTGACGGCCATCAAGGCACCGCCGATAATCGGTGTATTTTCGCCTTCGCGGATCGGCACCACAGTTGCCAGATAGATGCGCCGGTTTCCATCACCGTCCTGCATTTCGACCAGGCTGGCATACTTGTCGTCGGTACCGGCAGCAGATTCGGCAAGAACCTGTGGAACAAACCAGAAGGATGCCAGATCCTGGCCGGAGTCATTCCGGCGATAGCCAATATCACTGAGCACACTGCGTTCCAGGTCAACGCGACTCCGGCCGGCGGTATCGAAGATAATCAGGCGGTCGAGTTGCACATTGCTGTCGGCGATCCCGACACGAACGAAGGGATCAAGGGCGAGGAGCAAGTCGTCGAGGTCATTGTTGGCGAGGGCCGTGCTGACGGCGGGAGCGCCGGTCTGCGTGTTGGCGCCACTGAGGGCAATCTGGCGCAGGAACACCAGGTTGCTGCGTTCCTGGGCCAGCAAGGTGTCGTTGGCGATACGTGTGCTGGCCGCCAGTTGATTCACGAATCGTTCTTGCCAGCTACCGGCAATTAAGGAGAAAGCAATAGCGGAGCCGAAAATAGCGATACAAACCGCCAGTAGCAAAAAGGGCCAGATAATTTTGTATCGAATACGGGAGCGTAATTGTCCGATAAGCCACATAGGGTATCTCGTATAACGTGGCGGCTCGCCATGGGCTCGCCGGTTACCAGGATTTATGTCATCGTTTTTGCATATGCCGGATCTGCATCATCTGCGACGAACGTACTATCATAGTAACAAATTCGCATCAGCTCTTGCCGGCGTTGCGGGAGTTCATCTATTGCATGGAAACAGAAACAGTTATGTGCATTTGTCATGACTATACAATATTTGTGTGAAGAAGGATATAAGAATATGGAGTCAGCAGCTACTAGTACTGAGATTTTTGCATAGTTACCCCGTACAAAATATCACAACTGCTTAAAAGAACGTACGCGCGAGGCCTGTTATGGTAACGTGCGTGCTTACAAAATGCGATAGCAATTTATTTTGCCATTACGACACTGGTAGTAGGGCAATCAAACAGTAATTTTTTTGTTAAGGCAATTACCAGTTGAATTTGCGGCGAAGAGCCGCCAGAAAAAAGTCAAGTGCTTCAACGCGCAAGGCGGCAGTGAGGAGCAGGTAGCAAATCAGGCCGCTGCCGCCGGCGATAATCAGCTGAAAGAGCGCCGAACTGCCGGCAAGTGGTTGTTGGATGGCCAGTACCAGCGCCGACATCAGCAGACTGGCGAGGAGGGATTTCAGCAGCGTCTCGCCGATGCGCAGACCGGTGAGGCGCACCTGCCGGCGCATCAGCCAGGTCAGAATGATAGCGTGGCCGATCCACTGGGCCGAATTGCCGATCACCAGCGCCAGGAAGCCGAGTTCGCTGAAGAAGAGGAGCGGCAGGGCCGTCAGCAGGTACATAAGGATAGCGGCACCCTGAACAAGGTTCGGGGTCAGCGTATTCTTGCGGGCATAGAACGCAAAGAGGAGCACCTGGTCGATAGCGGCAGCCGGCAGGCCGGGCAAATAGCAGAGCAAAGCCGTCGCGGTAATCGCAGCATCGGCGGCATCGAAGGCACCGCGTTCATAGACCAGGGTCGTTAATGGCAGCGCGAGGGCGGCGATACCAAAGGTAGCCGGGATGACCAGCAGCAGAACCACTTTGAGGCCCATCGCGAGGGTACTGCGAAAGGCATCTTCATCGGCGAGGACGTGCTGGCGCGAGAGGGTAGGCAGGACGGCCATCGAGACAGCAGCGGCAATCAGGCCGAGCGGAAACTGGATCAGGGTGGTGGCGAAGCGCATAGTGGCCGGGGCGGCGGGCAGACCGGAGGCCAGCCAGCGGTCGATGGTGGTGCCGATAATCGAGAAACCGATGCCGAGCGCCACCGGGGCATAGAGCCAGAGAATCCGACGGACGGCGGGGTGAGCCAGGTTGGGACGACCGCGGCAGGCCATGCCGCGCAGTCCGGGGAGTTGCACAAGCACCTGGGCGATCCCACCGATAAGCGCACCGGCGGCGAGGCTGGCCACACCCAGTTGCTGATGGAAGAGCAACAGGCCGGCAACGATACCGAGATTGAACACCGCGCCGTTGAAGGCGGGCATGAGAAACTGTCGGCGGGCATAGAGCACGGCCATAATCAAGCCGGCGCAGCCCATAAAGAACAGAGCCGGCAACAGCAGGCGAATCAGGTCAATCGTGAGCGTGTGGAGCTCGGCCTGGCCGGGTTGGACGAGCAGATTGGCGAGGAGCGGGGTTTGCCAGGCGACCAGCAGCAGCAACAGCGCCAGGGCAAGCAGAATAATGCTGAAGATACTGCGCACGAGGCGCCAGAACTCGGCCTGGTCGCCCTCGGCAAACTCGCTGAGCACGGGCACGAGGGCCGCGCTGATCGCCCCGGCGATCAGCAGGTCATAAATCGTGCTGGGCACCGTCCAGGCGAGCGTAAAGGCATCGGCGGCGGTACTGCGGGCAAAAAAGAAAGCAATTGCCGATTCGCGGGCGAGGCCGAGGATGCGGCTGGCAATATTGCCGAGCGCGATCAGCAGGGCAGCGAGGGCGATGGTACGGGCGACGGGCGCCTGCGAGCCTGCCTGTCCGGTCACCCCTATTCTCCCCCGGCCGGGCCGCTGGTTTCGCCAGTCATACGGGCGACGAGATTGCGCAATTTGCGCGAGTCGGCGGCGAAGGTGGCCGGATCTTCGAGCGGTTTGATCAGGGAAGCATCGATAGCATAGCGCCGGATCTGGTCGACATCGAGATTGCGAGCCCAGGTTGCCAGTTGCAGCATCACATTGCGGCTCATATCGGTACGCACATAATCGCGCAGGGCAGCGGTATAATCATCGAAGCTGGTCAATTGTTGAAGCATGCCCTGGTCGCGCACGCGTTGAAAGACAGCCATGAGCACCTGCTGCTGGCGCTGATTGCGGCCGAAATCGCTATCGGCGTGGCGGGTACGGGCATACATCAGGGCGCGTTCGCCGTCCATCCATTGCCAGCCCGGTTCAAAGCGGATCTCGGTGGTACCGTAGCGTTCGGTGGGATAGTTGGGATCAACAATCAGCTCGGGCACCTTGATGCGGATGCCGTTGAGTTGATCGATAATGGTAGTGAACCCCTCAAAATTGATCATAATAAAATAATCGATCTTGAGATCAAGCAAATCTTCGACGGTAGCCTTGGCGAGGGCGGCGCCACCGCCGGAGCCATATTCATATTCACCGACCGGATAGGCGCCATTGATGCGACCCTCGCCGACACCGGGATAGTTGACCCAGAGATCGCGTGGCAGCGACAGCATACTGACGCGTTCGCTTTGCTGATTGATATGAACGAGCACCAGGGCATCGGTGCGGGTAGCGGCGACCTCATCGGGGCGGGCGTCGGTACCGAGCAACAAGATATTGACTGTGCCGTCATTGACGATAACGTCGGTGGGCAATGTTTCGGCGGCCGGTGCTTTGATCGGCAGGTTTTCGGTGGATTCGGCCGGGGTATCGATGCCGGAATCGAGGTCATGCTCCTCGATGGCAGTGGCAGTATTGCCGGTAGCGGTATGTTGCGGATCGGCGGACGTCGCGGTTCCATCGTGTTGGCCAGACTGAGCCGGCGAGTCAGTCTGAAGCGACGGGAGAACCACCGGTGTGACAATCATGGCATTGATATTATCGATAGCTTTTCGCCATTCGAGGGCGAAGTGCAGCGACAGGGCTGCAAACAGCACACACGTTGCTATGATGGCGCTACTCAGGAAGCGCCGCTTAGATGACGGCATACTCCGTGAATCTCCAGAATATGATACTCGAACTGTTTACTAATATACCATAGATTCCTACCGCACCAGTGTAGCATACGCAGTTGCAAAGAACGTGCCACCAGATTTTTTGTGTTGCCGGTCACTGGTATGACGCCAGGCATCAATCCGTCGGGTCGGCTCAGCGGCAACCGTTTTTCTAACGTTGTTTTAGCACAGCAACCTTGACTCCGAAAGACTCAAGGTTTTACAATAGAGCTACTGCAATGCTATTTTCAACAAAGTGTCGCCCAGGGGCGGCACCGGGCCGGATTTGCAAGGCCAATAGCAATGCCATCGTGAAATCTGTATTGATAAAGAGCAATGCTGAGCTATGACAACTATGAATATGAAAGACTACTACCGGGTGCTCGGGGTCGAGCGCAATGCCGGTGACCAGGAAATCAAAAAAGCCTATCGCAAACTGGCGCGTCAGTATCACCCCGACATCAATCCGGGCGACAAAAAGGCCGAAGCGCGCTTCAAAGAGATCAATGAAGCCTATGAGGTGCTTTCAGATAAGGACAAGCGCGAGAAGTATGATCGCTTCGGCGCCGACTGGCGGCGCTACGAGCAGGCCGGCGCCGGGGGAGCCTACGATCCTTTCGGCGGGGCCGGCGGCGCCGGTGGCGCCGGCCCCGATCTGTCGGATATCTTTGAGACGATGTTCGGTGCCGGGGCCGGGCGCGGTTCTCGCGGCGGCTGGAGCTACGAGGGCTTCCGCACCCAGATGGACGGCCAGGACATCGAGCAGAGCGCCGACATCACCCTGGAGGAGGCCTTCAGTGGTACCCAGCGTGCATTACAGTTCGCCGCGCCCGGCAACCCACCGCGCAGCATCACGGTGAAGATCCCGCCGGGGGTTGCCACCGGTACCCGGGTGCGCGTTGCCGGCGAGGGTGGCCCCGGCTACAACGGCGGGCGTCGCGGCGACCTGTACCTGGTCGTCAATGTGTTGCCGCACCAGCGTTTCGAACGTCGCGGTGACGATCTTTATACCGATGTCTCGGCCGGCCTGTACACGCTGCTGCTCGGTGGCGAAGCCCGTGTACCACTGCTCATGGGCAAGACCCTGACATTGACGGTGCCTGCCGGTACACCCAATGGGCGCCAGTTCCGGCTTGGTGGTCAGGGGATGCCCCGTATGCGCGGCGAAGGCCGCGGGGATCTCTACGTCACCGTCCAGGCCCAGTTGCCCGACAATCTCTCGGCTCGCGAGCGCGAGCTCTTCGAGGAACTGCGCCGAATCCGGGAGAGCTGAGATGAGTCGCTACACGATTCGGCTGGCGGCTCAGATGACCGGCCTGCACGAGCAGAGTCTGCGCACCTATGAACGGCGCGGCCTCATCCGGCCCGAGCGGAGTCGCGGCAACTATCGCCTCTATAGCGATGCCGACATCGAACAACTGCGCTTCATCAAGCGTCTCGTTGACGACCTTGGTGTCAACCTGGCCGGTGTCGAGGTGATTATGCATATGCGCAGCCAGCTCATCGAGGCCCGTAGCGACCTCGCCGCCCTGTCCGCTGAGCTCGAAGCCAGCCGCAACGCGCGTTCATAGATGGTTACTTTTGCGTTGCGGCTGGCTCTACGGCCCCCAGCGCAACTGCTCCACCCCGAAGCCCATCGCCGGCAACTCCACTATCGCTGCCGAATGTACCGGTAACCAGTTCAGCCGTGGCTGGTTTTCGCGCATTGCGAGCACTGCCGCCCCACTGCCATCCGGTGCCCAGTGTGCCTCCTGCGGCAAGACCAGTGCATCTGTTCGCAACGGCGTGCGATCACGCCGGCCATCGGCCGCTACGCGCTGCATCACAAAAGCCAGCCCCGGATCGGTGTCGAATGCACCCGGCAAACGCCCGGCTGCCGCGAAGAAATAATAAATCTCGTTTGTCTGGAGCTCCTCCGCTGCCACGATCAACTGGAAGATGCCTTCGCGCTGCCGTTCGATCAACTCGGTCATGCTGCCGTCCCGTGCAAAAAGCCAGAGCCCGGCACCTGCCAGTTGCCCCTCAGCCGGCGCCAATCGCACATACACGGATCGACTATCCCGGCTCCAGCCGGCATCCTCGCAGACGGCCGTCAGTTCTGCCGGCGCTGCCGGGCGCTGAGCTTCCGCCGCGTCCAGGTCGCGAATCGCCGGAGTACACAACTCGTAGAAAGGCGAAAATGCATCCAGCAGCAGCGCGCTGCCGTCCGGTGCCCATGCCCGTGGATTGTAAGCACGCACCTCCGGCGATGGATTGATCGGATCGGCGACCGGATCATCGGCCTGCACGAGGTGCGGCGGCTCGCCCGGCCTCCCGAACAGGTACACGCCACTCTGAAAATCGGCTGACTCCGGCGGGATGACGCCCAGGCGCACTGCCAGTTGCTTGCCGTCCGGCGACCAGCGCATAGCACCGATCTGGACTTCCGGCTGCTCAAACAAGATTTGCGGCTCAGTGCCGTCAACCGTCGCCAGCACCAGCCGGTCGGCTGTCAGATCATCGACTTTGTAGGCCAGCCGCCCATCGCCCGTGATTGCGAAGGCGCCGATCGGTGCCAGTTCCGGGCGCGCCGCAACTTCGGCCGTGATCTGCTGCCGGCTCAGCGTTTCCGGATCGATCCGGTGGATCTGACCGGCTTCCAGAAAATACAATGCTGCCGGCAACTGCATGCTGCCGGCTGCCACCGTAGCCGTTGCCGGCACCGCAGTTGCAACCACAGTTGGCACACTGGTTGTTGCTGCCGTCGGCAGCGTCAGCAAAGCTGTCGTTGTCGGCAGCGTTGTCGGTGCCGGCGTTGCACTCGGCACTGGCGTTGACTGTCCACATCCCACCAGGATCACCAATCCTACCACCATCAGCAAAACCCGCCCAAAAATACCCATCATCTATCACCTCACCTATCACCCATGACCTCCAACAGGCGCTCCGGCCGCCCCCGCCATTCCTCCCAGGCCTGCCGCCCGGCCACAATATCGCCCAGCACCTGCCAGAGCGCTGCATTGATCGGCGTGGGTACGCCGGCCAGTGCACCCTGTCGCGCCACCGCGCCATACAGCATTTCGCCCTCCGAGCGCGCTCGCCCGGCTCGCAGATCACGCAGCAGCGAGGGATCTTTGCCGCCGCGCCCGCCCGCCACCAGTCGTCGGAGCAGAGGAAAGAGCAGTTGTTGCGGCAAATGGCGTATTGCCCCCGCCAGCATCACCGCCGGGTAGCGCGGCAAATTGACCGGGCGCAGATCCAGCGCCCGCATCACCGCCAGCGCCTCCAGGATCAGGCCTTGCTCCATCGTCACCAGCCGCGGATCGGCATAGATCCGGTTGAGCGGCATATCCAGAATGGCCGCACTCGCGTTACCGAGCATGTTCAGCAAAGCCTTCGACCATTTGAGCGCCCGGTAATCGGCATATGTTTGCACCTCGAAGCCGGCGCCGCTCAGCACATCACGCCAGCTTGCGATGGCTGTATCGGGCGACAGGGAGGCCAGGCCGATCCCGCCGCGCCTGGTGACGACCATGTGATCGGCGGTGGCCGGTTCGACGGAACTGGTAATTGCACCGGCAATCACGCCGGCAGCGCCGAACTCCTGCGCCAGCATCTCCTCATTACCAATGCCGTTTTGCAAGGTGAGTACCCGTTCCGGCGCCAGTTCTTGCAGTGCCGGCAGTGCGCCGGGGGTATCGTAGCCCTTGACGCAGAGTATCGCCAGTTCGGGCGACCGGCAGGCGGCCGGCAGATCGTCCGGCGCTGCCGCCACCGCCAGCCGGGTTATGAACGAGTCCCCCTTGCTGCTGATACGCAGGGCGGTATTGCCCAGTGCCTCAACGGTACTGCGCCGCCCGAGCAGCGCGACCTCGGCGCCTGCCCGCGCCAGGCTGCCCGCCACCAGCAGGCCAATCGCGCCCCCCCCAATGATTACTATCGCCACAGCTACAATTCCTCTCCCGACAGCATTTTGCCGAACCATAATCTTGTTTTAACCGGTGCTTCACATATCCGCCCTACACTTCGTATGCCGAACCTGGTGTAAAATGTACCTGTTCTCATGCGGTTCGCGTACCTGACATTCTGGAGTTGCTGTGAAGCTGAAGCTTGCACTGCTGGTTTTTGTGCTTGCCCTGGGTTTGCTGGCTCTCAACACCATACGCTTTGCCGGCAATCGAAATCTGGCGAATTCGCAAATCGTGGCCGGCACGATCACTGCTCTCACCGCCATCAGTCCGACTGCCACGACCGCGCCAACCGACATGCCCAGTCCAACAATTACTCCCAGCCCGACCATCACGCCGACGCCGACCGGCACGCCCACGCCGACGCCGACTGCCACCGCACGCCCGGCGCTCTTCGAACCCTTCCGGCCCTATCCCGGTGATCAGGTCGACTTCCTGCATAACGGCGTTGTTCATGTCAAACGGGTCACCGACGACCCGCTGCGGATCAATGTGCTGGTCTTCGATATTACCGATCCACGCTTTGATCTTGCGGTCGGCATCGGCGACGGCTGGCTCTCGGGGCGTACCCGTACCTCGTATATCGCCGCCCAGAACGAGGCGATTGCTGCCGTCAACGGTGATCTGTTTTCCGGCACCGGCATTCCGCAGGGCCTGACGATTATCGATGGCGAGACGGTGACGGCCCCCAAATATCGGGCGACGTTTGCCTGGAGCGCCGATCGCGAACCATTCATCGGCTATTTTACCGATGAATGGACATGGAAGGCCCACGTGATTACGCCCGCCGGCGATGATGCACCGGTGACGCTGCTGAACAGTGTTCCCTGCCCCATCGACCAGATTTGCCTGTTCAATGAATTTGCCCGCGTCGTGCCCGGCCAGGCCGGCGATACCCGGATTGTGCTCTCGCCCACCGGTCGCGTCACCGGTATTTATCGAGGCGAACGTGTGCGCATCGATGCCGGCGAGCAAGTGCTTCAGGGCACCGGTGAGTGGTCAACCTGGTTTCGCGAACATATCTCCGCCGGCGACCGCCTGCGCATCGAGATCAACACTGATCCACCGCTCGACCGGTTCGACCAGGCCATCAGCGGCGGGCCAATTATTCTGCGCGATGGTCGCTTCGTCCAGGATTGCATGTGCGCCCTGCGCGATTGTAGCCTGCTGGCCACGCCCGTTCCAACCGCAACGCCGCTGCTGTGCGAAGATTTTACCACCGAGTGGAAAGAACGCCACTACGACTATGTACGCATGCCGCGTACCGGCATCGGCTTTGATCGCGAGCACCGCAAGTTGATCGTCGCCGTTGCCGATGGCTATCAACGCGGCTATAGTCGCGGCATGACCCAGCGCGAATTCGCCGACCTGTTCCGCGAATTCGGTGCCGATACCGCTATGGAACTTGATGGCGGCGGTTCCACAACGATGGTACTGAACGACACCATCGTGAATCGCCCGTCGGACGATACCGGCGAGCGCTATGTCGCCAATGCGCTGCTGTTTCACTGGAACGACCCACGCGCCCGGCGTACGCCGACGCCTACAGCATCCCGCTGAGCAGCAAGCGCGCTGCCCGGCAGGTTAAGGAGCACTCTCTTGAATTCACGCTGGCTTACCGGCCTGACTGTGGTAGGCATGTTGCCCCTGATATTGCTGATCCCGCTGGTCGTTCGCCCGACGGCAACGCCGGTTGCCGCCCCATTGCCGACCGCGACGAATAGCATGGCTGCCACTGCCCAGCCGACGCCCACGTCGGCGCCGGTGTTGCAGGCCAATATTGTGCCGCCGACGCCAACGCCGCTGCCGCCCACCGCAACGCCGCTGCCGCGGTACAGCCAGCGCTTTCTCGGCTATGTGCCGGTGTTGATGTATCATTACGTACGCGAAGTCGATGAAGCAGCGGATCCGCTGGGCTATCGTCTGTCGATCACACCTCAGCTCTTTGGCGAGCAAATGGCCTGGCTTGATGAACATAATTATACGCCGCTCACCATGAGCGATCTTGCCGCCTGTCTCAGCAATCAGCAGGACTGCCCCGCCCGCCCGGTCGCCATTACTTTCGACGACGGCTACCCCGACCAGTTGGAAAATGCCGTGCCCATTTTGCGTCGCTACGGATTTCCGGCCACATTTTATATCGTACCAGGTCTTGTCGGACGCCCCGGCTACCTGGATTGGGCCGGTGTTCAGGCACTGGTCGCCAACGGCATGGAAGTCGGGGCCCATACCGTTTCCCACGTCGAACTGACCAGCCTCAAACCACGCGAGGCGCGCTTCGAAATCGTTGAGTCACGCCGCATACTTGAAGAGAAACTGAACATCGAGGTGCATAGCTTCAGCTACCCGGCCGGCGATTATTCAACCAGTGTTGCTCGCATGGTTCATCGTGCCGGCTTCACCAATGCCGTCATCACGCGACCCGGCAATACGGTCACTGATCTGTTCACCATCCCACGCCGGCGCATCCTGGGCGGCGAAACGATCGCCGGCTTTCAATGGTATTTTGTCCGTCCATCGCTGCTCGCCAACTAACGTATCAGCCGTTTTCAGCTCAGGTGCCGCGCAAGGCGCAATGCCAGCCCGGCAAGCGTAAGGACGGGATTCGCGGCCGTGCTGATTGGCATGACCGACATATCGCAAACATAGAGGCCGGTGGAGCCGCGAACCTTGAGATTTTCGTCCACTACCGCATCGGAGTTGAAACCAGCATGGCGATCGGTGCGCCAGGGCATGCGCAAGGTGCCGCAGGCATGATGCACGGTACCCCAGCCAAATGGCGATTGTTGACCGGAACCCCCACCATATTCACCGGTAATCCACTCCACACCATGGAACTCGGCGAAGACTCGATTTCGGGTCTGATTCAGCAAATCGAAAAATGCTTGATGCCCTTTTGTCCATCCGGCAAGCGCAGGAAAGCGAGTTTGCAAGAGATCATCGAGCGATGAGAAGCGATTGAAGCGGATTTCAGGAGTATAACCATCGTTGGCGTGCGAGAAAATGCCATTGGCATCGTCCAGGCAATTGGCGAAGCTGAACTTGATATCGACGCGGGTTTTGCTCGTATCGTCAATAACTGCTTCGGCGGCAGGATCGTTGTTGCGAAGATGCCAATATTCGTGATTGACATTCATTTCGATATTAAAGGGAAACTTTGTGTGGCCGTCCTGGTCAGGCTTGCCACGTGAATAGAAAATGATCTTGGCGTGATCCCGGCGACTCAGCGAAATAGTGCCGAGTGATGCAACATACGCCTGTGATTCTGCGGTAACCGGGTGATCGGTCAGGCCAAAGCCTACCTGCTGCTTCACGTGATCGGGCAGTCTTTGATAGATCGAGGAACGATTGATCAGCTTCGGGCTTTCGATAGAGCCGGCAGCAATCACGACGCGTGGTGTGTAGAAACTGATTTGCTCGCCAGTAACGGTGTTCGTGGTTCTGACTTCATACCAATCGAAAGGCACGTCGTTGATGGCTTCAACAAAACAATGAAGCTTGATGAACAACCCGCTGCCATCCTGATTGGCTCCAGGCGTTAACCCCACCTGGTTGATGAGAAGTTCAGCCGTATTGAACACCCCGGTCGGTTCCACAAAGAACTGATCACGCGGTGTTCCGTCAGGATTAAGATAGGGTTGATGCAGCGCACGCGGGGTTTCTTCGATTATAAAATCATCATTCAGGCTGCTATTGCGGAAATGCGCTACCAGTTCTTTTGCCTTTGCGCCCAGCGAGAATGATATGTTCATCTGGTCGGCTGCCCGCTTCAAGTACTCGGCTGTCAAATCCCGGCGAACATTATCCGGGAAGAAATCCAGTTCCCAGCCCTGCGCCCGAGGGATCAGACCGGACCAGAATATCGAACGACCGCCAAAGGCCAGTTGCGGCTTTCCACCAATGAAATGGGCGTTGGTCGGGTTCTGAGTAAAATTATCGACCCCAAAATGATCGGCTACCGCGAAGTTCGGCACCCGGCTGATATTGTAGACATGGGTGGGATAGATAAACGAACCGGCGTCTAACACCAGAATGCGATGACTCTGGCCCAGGCGGTCTGCCAGGTCGTCCGCCAGCATACCGCCGCCAATCCCGGAACCAACAATGATAAAATCAAAGTCTCGATTAGCACCATCATAGTCGCGGATCAAGCGGGTATGCGCCTGGGTTTTCTCGGCAACCAGATTGGCATAGTTGTTTTGAAACGGCACAACTGACCTCCTTGCGTTTTTTGTATCAAATCGTGAAAGATAACGTGCGTTTATAATGATTTTCGGCGGCTACGCCGCCAAAAATCATTATAAACATGCCCATTTCTTGAAAGATAATGGACGTTTCTTTTCAGAGTTGATATCAGAAGCTATCTGCAACGCCTACCACAAACCCAGTTGCACTGCCGGGGCGCGCCCATCCAGCAGCACATAGGGTGCCGCCCAGCCAGTATTGACACCGAGGCGCGCCAGGTCGCGCAGCTCGCGCAGGCGGGCGCTGCGGCGCAGCTTGAGAATGCGTTCGGCGGAACGCGGGCCAATGCCGGGCACATGCAGCAAATCGGCGAGCTCGGCCCGGTTGATCTCGACCGGCTCGTGCAGGTGGCGTTCGGCCCAGGCCTTCTTGGGCGTGCGGTCGAGCGGCAGGCGCCCATTGGCATCGAAAGGCAGATCGGCCAGATTGAACCCATAGTCGCGCAGGAGAAACTCGGCCTGGTAGAGCCGGGCTTCGCGAGCCGGATCGGTGGCCGGCGCATCGGCCAGCGGCGTGCCGACCAGCGGATTGAAGGCGCTGAAATAGGCCCGCCGCAGGCCAAACTCGCGGCGGGCCCGAGCAATCGTCCGCAGCAACTCCTGGTCGCTCTCGCCGGCCGGGCCGACGACAAACTGGGTGGTGATGCTGCGCGCCGCCGGCAGGCCCTGCAACTGGCGGCGCTGCTGGATTTCGCGGGCCCAACGCAGGCGCTGCCACATCGCCTGCACGAATTCTTTTTCGGGCGCCAGCAGGGCCAGCCGCCCGGCATCGGGCGCCTCCAGGTTCAAGGAAACCCGGTCGGCCAGCTCGACCGCCCGCTCGATCAAATCGTAGGACGCGCCGGGAATCAGCTTGAGATGCACATAGCCGCGGTAGTCCTCGCGCAGCCGCAAGCGCTCGACTGTGGCGAGCATCTTTTCCATAGTCGTATCGGCGTCGGGCACGATCCCCGAGGAGAGGAACAAACCCTCGACGCGCTGCCGGCGCTGGAGCCCAATAAACGTTGTCGCCAGTTCATCGGGCTTGAAGGTCGTCCGGCGGCGTTTGAGCGCACAACTGGTGAAGCAGTAGGCACAACTGAAGCGACAGGCATTGGTTTGCAGCACCTTGAACAGCTTCGTCGTGCCGCCGCCACTGCGGGCCGCCGGATAAATGAAGCCGGTAGCATGCTTGATGCCCTCGCTGACCCTTGCCGTATCCGGCACCGCCGCAACCTCATGATCGGCCTCATCGGCCAGAATCGCCAGCTTCTGCTGGATATCCGGTTCCATAATGATTGCTGTGCCCATTGCGCCCTCCTCAATCGTCCATGCATGCTTTCATTATAGCACAAATGTACCGTAACGCTCCGCACAGTTCACACCAAAACTCGTGTACAATAGCCGCATGGTGCAATATCTGCTAACTGTGCTGGGCACGACGGCGTTCCAGTTGCTGGTTGTGCTCGGCCCGGCCCTGCTGCTGGCCACGGCGATGCATTTCGTGGCGCAAGCGGTGCAGCGTACGGCCCGCATCACGATGGGCAACCGGGTCTATATGCCCTGCTGCTGAACCTGCTGGCCCTGGCCCTGCTCAGCATCATCGCCCGCCTGCGCTCCCGTCGCCGCCGGCGGTTCCCGGTGCGCTAGCGTAAGAACTAAAGAACCAGGAACCAGGAACCAGAGAACGAGAGAACCAGGAACGAGAGAACCAGGAACCAGGAACGAGAGAACCAGGAATCAGAGAACCAGGAACCAGGAATCAGAGAACCAGGAACCAGAGAACCAGGAACCAGGAACGAGAGAACCAGGAACGAGAGAACCAGGAACGAGAGAACCAGGAACCAGAGAACCAGGAACCAGAGAACCATTTCTGGAGCACATTCTCTGATGCAGTGGTTGGCTGCTGGTTTGAGGTCAAGTTTTCTGCGAAATACTGAAATCCATACCCGATACCCCATACCCCATACCCGATACCCGCATGGATATTCCACTGACAACCCGACGCCGCCAGATCGCCCTGGCCTGGCGCCCGCTCGCCCCATTGCTGTTCTACGCCGGATTGGCCCTGTTGCTGACATGGCCGCTGGCGCTGCGCTTTTTCACCGCAGTGCCCGGCAATGGCTTCGATAGCTGGCAGAATATGTGGAATATGTGGTGGCTGCGCAAGGCGCTGCTCGAAGGCTACCCGCCCTATTTCACGCATATGCTTTACCATCCGCAGGGCGCGCCGTTATTTTTGCATACGCTCAATCCCATCAATTTCCTGATCTCGCTGCCGGTTCACGCGCTCTTCGGCCTGGTCGCCGCCTACAATTTTGTGGTGCTGATCTCATTGACGCTCAGCGGCTACTTCAGCTACTTGCTGGCATTCGATGTGATCGGCAACCGCCGGGCTGCCCTGGTCTCCGGGGCGGTCTTCGCTTTCAGCGGCTACCTGCTGGCCCAGGTGATGGGCGGCCATACGCATATGATGGCAGCCTGGGGTCTGCCGCTGGCCGTCCTGGCGCTGCGTCGCGCCGATGCCCAGCCGAGTCGTTGGCGCATCGGGCTGGCCGGTCTGGCGCTCGCACTCAATCTGCTGGCTGACTGGCAGTATTTTCTGTTTATTATGATCTGGGCCGGCTGGTATGGGCTGAGCCGGGTCTGGCTGCAGCGCAACTGGCGGGCGGCCCTGCCGACGCTTGCCGCCGGCTGCCTGGCGGTGCTGCTGGCCCTGCCACTGGCGATTCCCACCGCCCGCTTCGCCGCCACCATCGAAACCGCCAGCACCGAGGGCGGCCCCGACTTCCGCCAGGAACAATCGGTCGACCTGGCCGATCTGCTGATACCCAGCCAGTTGCACCCGCTCTGGGGCCGCCTGGCCGAGCAGCTGCAGTCATACAAAGCCGAGACGCATATCCAGAACAAAACCGCTTACCTGGGCCTGGTGACGCTGCTGCTGGCCGGGATCGGCGCCGGGCAACGGGCCGGGCGCTTCTGGCTGCTGAGTGCGCTGCTGTTTGGGCTGCTGGCAATGGGCCCGGTCTTGCAAATTGCCGGCTGGAACAGCGGTTTGCCGCTGCCCGGCGTGATCATCTTTGAGTTGCCGCTGGTGAATATTTTTCGCTACCCGGTGCGCTACATGGCCCTGGCTATGCTCGCGCTGGCGGTGCTGGCCGGCCTGGGCACACAGCGGCTGCTGGCAATGCGGTGGTTGGGAACTGCCGAGAACGCAGAGGCTGGGGAAGCTCCGCGAAGCCACTCAGCCAATCTGCTGGTAGGGCTGTTAATCGGGTTGATCGTGCTTGACAATCTGACCCTGCCTTTTCCGATGGCCGGCATCTATATTCCGCCGATCTTCAACCAGATGGCGCAGGATGAGGAGCCCTACGCGCTGCTGGAGGCACCCTTCTACTATTTCAGTAGTCCGGTCTACATGCTTTACCAGGTTGTTCACGACAAGCCGCTGGTCGGTGGCTACACTTCGCGCCGGCTGCCCTACAAAATGCTGGCAGAACTGTCGATTCTGCGCCAGTTCGCCTTTGCCGAGCCGGCGCCCGACATCATCGCGCAGGATCCGCAGCGCATCGCGGCCAGCGTCTTCGATTATTTCGACATTCGCTATGTGCTGTTGCACAGCGACGGCGGGGCGCTGCGCTACGGCGCACTCCCGGCGATCGCGCAGGCGGCAGCCGGCGGCATGGCGCCTATTGAGCAGGGCGGTACCACTGTGGTGCCCGACGCCCGTGGCGCCAGTGGCCTGATCCGCTCGCTGGGCCCGGGCCGCCTGGAGCCCGCCGGATCATTGCTGATCTACGAAGTCGTGCCGCCGGAGGATCCGCGGCCCTTCCTGGGCATCGGGCCGGGCTGGGCCGCCCCCGTCGTCGCTGCCGACGGCAGTGTGAGCCGGCAGCTCGACGGCAGCGGCGAGATCGTGATCTACAGCGCCATAGATCGCCGGTTGCGCCTCAGCATCGATGTTGTCGAACAGAACGGCGCGGCGACCCTGTATCGCGGCGAAGACATCCTGGCGCGGCACGAACCCGGCAGCGGCCCACTGCATGTCACGCTGGACATCTCGGCTGGCGAGAGCCGGCTGCGGCTGGCAGGGAATGCCGTGGTGAGAGGAATCGGGGTGGAGGTTGTAGGAGAAGGGTAGCGGGCGCAGCCCTTCCAGGCAAGTGCCGTCCGGCGCAACCTCGGGATCGGCGAGGAAGGTGAGCGCGATGCCCATCACACATTCGCTGGCATCGATGACGGCATGGCCGCCGCCAGGCAACTCGAAGTAGTAGCTGCGGCTCAGCCCCGCCTGCGCGGCCAGCGCCCAGGCCGGCGGCGTCACCGGGTCGTACTCGCCGGCCAGCAATAGCGTCGGGATGGCGCTGCGCACGATTTCGTTCTCGATAGGATCGGCTTGCCCGGCGCCCCAGCTTTCGCAGGTGGCAAACAGATCTTCGACATCGAAAAGCAGTGCCTGGCTGAGTTGCGGCGGCAGTTTCTCGGCCATCACGAAGGCATTGGCGAGGTCGTTGAAAACCAGTTCTTCGTGACACTCGACCGAATAATACAGGCCCTCGCTATCGCTCAGATCGGCCTCGTCGTCCTGGCGCGCCGCCCCTTCGCCGCCCTCGGCATACAGAAATTCCAGGGTCGTCGTCTCGTCGGCTGCGAGTTCGCTGATCATCAGCGGCAGGTAGCCGATCAGGTCGGTAACGTAGAGCCAGTTCACCATCTGGTTCACCAGGTCGTCGCCGGTCACTTCGATTTCCGTCAGCGTGCGGTCGAAAGGATCCGCGACCTCGATCAGCAGCGGCGCGGCATTCAGCGCGTCCAGCAATTCATAGAAGCGCGTATCAAGCTCGGGATAGGTCGCGGCGCAATCCTCGTCGGCCAGGCAGCCGGCCAGCATGGCCTGGATCGCCCGCCCCGACGTCAGCGCCTGCTCTTCGTAGGCCTGCACCTGCGGCGGGTAGACCGAATCGAGGATGACGCTACGCAGTCGCTGCGGGTGATCGCGCATCACCGTCAGGCCCAGCCGGGTGCCGTAGGAGATGCCCAGCAAATTGACTTCGGCAATATCGAGAGCCACCAGCAGGTCGGCGACATCGGCGGCGCTGGCGGCACTGTTGTAGGCGCTGAGATCAATGCCCGCGTCGAGCAGGCGGTTGCGACAGGCCAGGGTGGCGCTATCGGAATCTTCGTCGCCGGCCAGCTCTTCTTCGATGCAATTGAGGCTGGGCGCCGAAAAGCCGGTGCCGCGCTGGTCGAAGAGAATGATTTCGCGTTCATCGCGCAGCGGGCTATCGATCCAATCGGCCAGGCTGAAGAGCGCCGCACCACCGGGGCCACCTTCGAGGTAGAGTATCGGATCGGGCGCCGGGTCGGCGGCGCGTGCTGGAAGGCGGGCCAGCGCCAGTGCTACCTCCGGACCTTCGGGCTGCGCGCGATTCTCCGGCACATACAGCCGGCCGCATTCCACCCCGATCTCGACCTGGTTGAGATCGGCCAGTTCTTCCGGGCAATCGGCGGCCTCGTAGCGCGCCAGTGAGTCGGTAATAACTGGCTCAGCCGGCTCTTCAGCAGCCGGTTCTTCAGCGGCCGGCGGCACAGGCGCCGCTTCCGGCACTTCAGCGGCACAGGCACTCAGGATCAGCGCGAACAGGCAAAGGGCAACCAGCAGCGAATGGTGCGGCGGATGATGCGTGAACATGGAATCTCCTTGCCAGGCGACAATATGGAAAACCCATCAAAATTCGGTTGATGTTGCGGCGAAGCCGCAACATCAACCGAAAAAGACCGTCACTTCCATGCTGCCGCAGGCGAAAACGCCATTGCGGCGCGAGCAACCTCTTCTGCCAGGCCTGTCCGGCGGGCGGTGCCACATTCCGGCACCGCCCGCCGGACAAAATGGTACAATAGATATTAGCCGATTTTGATGCAAAACGGGAGCATAAATCAATGGAGATTTCGACCGACGAACTGCTCGGGCGTGCGCATTACTGGATGCGGTTTACTCGTGCTTTTGATGATCGCCTGATCTTTCTACATAAGCAGGGCGTGATCGTCGGCGGTAGTTTTTCGCAGCTCGGTCACGAGGCCATCAGTGTCGGCGCGGCCCTTGCGCTCGGCCCCGACGATGTAGTCGCGCCGATGCACCGTGACCTGGGCACCTACCTGGTGCGCGGTATCACGCCGCAGCGCATGATGGCCCAGTTTCTCGGGCGTGCCGCCGGAGTCAGTGGTGGGCGCGACACCAATCTGCACGGCTGCGGCGATCTCGATCACGGCATTGTCGGCTTCATCAGCCATCTGCCGGCCTCGATGCCGGTGATCGTCGGCATGGCCCATGCCTTCAAGCTCCAGGGTGAACCGCGCGTCGCCGTGACCTTCTTCGGCGACGGCAGCAGCAGCCAGGGTCTGGCTCACGAATCGATGAACTGGGCCGCCGTCTTCGATCTGCCTGTCGTTATGATCTGCGAGAACAACCAGTACGCCTATTCCACTCCGCTTCATCGCCAGATGAAGATCGAAAATATTGCCGACCGCGCCGCAAACTATGGCTTTCCCGGTGTGGTAGTCGACGGCAACGATGTGCTCGAAGTCTACAACGCCGTCAGCATTGCCGTCGAGCGCGCCCGCTCGGGTGGCAGCCCAACCTTGATTGAATGCAAGACAATGCGTATGCGCGGCCATGCTCTGCACGACAATATGGCCTACGTACCGGAAGAACTGCTTGAGGAATGGCACGCTCGCGATCCGCTGCTACGCCTGGAGGCGCATATGCGCGCTCAGGGTCTGCTCGACGACGACCTGCTCGCCGAGTTGCAGGCCGGGATCGAGCGCGACATCGATGCAGCACTGGCCTATGCCGAACAGTGCCCCTACCCCGATCCAAACACCGTAACCGAAGCCGTCTATGCCGCCGCGCCGGCCGCCGGCAATGGAGCAATGCGATGACTTGGGATCAAGGCATGCATCGTGCGGTGACGAGCCTGGCAGTGGAGAGCAGCAGCCACGAACTGACCTACCTGGAGGCGATTCGCGATGCTCTCCAGTACGAATTGCGGCGCGACGAGCGCGTGCTGCTGATGGGCGAAGATATCGGCGTCTACGGCGGAGCCTTCAAAGTGACCCAGGGCCTGGTCGAGGAATTCGGTGAGCAGCGCGTCATCGACACACCGATGACCGAGCTCTGCATGATCAGTGTGGCGACCGGCATGTCCTTCCAGAACCTGGTGCCGGTCGTCGAGATGCAATTCGCCGACTTTATTTCGAGCGGCTTCGACTCGATTGTACAGTTCGCGGCGACGAATCACTACCGCTGGGGCCAGCCGGTCAACATCACCATTCGCGCACCGGGCGGCGGCGGCCTGCGCGCCGGCCCTTTCCACTCGCAGAGCAATGAGGCCTGGTTCGTGCACACCCCCGGCCTCAAAGTCGTCGCGCCGGCTACCCCCGCCGACGCTCGTGGCCTGCTGCTCAGCGCCATTCGCGACCCCAACCCGGTGATTTACTACGAGACTAAATACCTCTACCGCTCGCTGCGCGGCCCGGTACCGGAGGGCGAAGCCGGCCTGGTACCTATCGGTCAGGCTGCGCTGCGCCGTGAAGGCGAGGATTTGAGTATTATCGCCTATGCCGCGATGGTGCAGGAAGCGATGCAGGCTGCGGAAACGCTGGCAGGAGAAGGCCACCGGGTCGAGGTACTCGATCTGCGCACACTGAAGCCGCTCGACCGCGAAGCAATCCTGGCAACGGCGCGCAAAACCGGCAAGGTGCTGATCGCCCACGAAGCCAATCGCACCTGCGGCGTCGGCGGCGAGGTAGCCGCCCTGATCGCGGAGGGCGCCTTCGAATACCTCGACGGGCCGATCACCCGGGTGGCCGCGCCGGATACCCCGGTGCCCTACAGCCCACCGCTGGAGGACGCCTACCGCCCGAACGCCGCAAAAATCCTGGCGGCGGCGCGTGCGTTGCTGGCCTATTAGAGCGCCAGTAGCGTAGTTGAAAAAAGCCGGCGCAAAGCCACAGAGAAGATCGCTTTCTAACGTCTTTGCGATCCTGGCGGCTTTGCGCGAGCTGCATACTCTACTGGTGTTCTAGTCGGCGGGTCGGCCGAGCCGGTGGTTGTGATCGGCGATCACAACCACCGGCTCCGCTGATTCTCACGCCTGTACCAGCAAGAAGAATAGCATAATCAGCAATTGCCAGATGACGGGAATGAGGCCGCCGAGCAGGCTCTGATTGCCCTCCCAGTTGTAGAGCGTCTGCCAGAGGCCGGAGCTCAGGAAGTAAGACCAGACTACCGCGCCGAGCCAGGCAATAATCCAGAGGCCGGGGAGCCCGCTGATCATCAGGGCGAGGGACAGCAGGAGCGCCAGCAAGCGCGGCAACTGGGCGACAGGGTACAGATAGACGGCCCGATAGCCTTCCTCGCCGCCGCCGGTGTTTTCGTCCAGCACGACGGAGAGCAGGCTGACCAGGGGCCATTCGATCAGCGCAAAGAAGAACAGGATCAGAGCTTGAAACAGGAGACCGATGCCGGGAGCAACATCGGGCAGGAGGCCGGCGCTGATGACGAGCATCAGCGCGATCGGCAGCGTGACCCAGAGCATAGGGCGAACCGGGCGGAGCAGGTTCGCGGGCGTGAGCGTGCTGGTGTCGGGATCATCGCGCCCAGCGGCAACCAGTTGCTCGAGGGTTGCGCGGGGCTGCAATGTCAGGCCGAGCAACCAGGATTGGGCCTCCTGTTGCAGCAAGGGGGCTTCATTTTCGGCGCGATCCCCTTGCACGCGGGTAACTTCGGTGATCACCTGTTGGAGGAGCGGTTGAAAATTGCTTAGCGCCGAAGTGATCAGGATGCCGGGAGCGGTGCTGCCGTCGTAGAGCACGCTGGAGAGGCGGCGCCCCGGCGGTAACTTGCCGCCGCGGGTCTGCAACAGAACAATCTGGGTATCTTCCGAGAGATCGGTTGCCTTGATGGTCAGTACCCTGGACCAGTTGATGAGCTGCCAGCGGCCATTATAATTGTTGCGCACAGCCAGGCCATCCGGACGGGTTTCCAGTGCCGGTAGGAGATTGCGCAGCATCAAGGCCAGGCCGAACGCCAGGATCAGCAGGAGATGCGCTGAAACCAGCAGCCACCAGGGCGCCGGCAAAACATCATTGCCGGGAAGCCCCAGGAAGGGCACCGGGCGGGTGGCATAGGCATTGAATAACTCGACATAACGTGAATCGCTCTGTGTCCAGCTAAACGGAGGCACCTGGCGCAGCGCCGGGACTTCGAGCGCCAGAAAGCGCACCCAGTTGTTGAAATAGTGAACCAGTGCCAGCAATACCAGCCCGATCGACCCCCAGGTGAAAAAGGCACTGATCCGGGCCGGGTAGGTCGCCCGGATCGATCCGCTCATATCGGAAGGGAGCGGTATCGTTGCATTGGAATCCTGGGTTCCGGCATCATCCAGACTGGTGCGGCCACTGAAGAAGCCGGCTGGGCTGAGCAAAAAGCGAAACAGCGGCGACTGATCGGACTCATCGAGCGAGATCTGCCGGTCTTTGCCTTCGCTCAGGCGAGCTACCCGGCCGGACTCACTGAGCACCGTTTTGACCAGCTTGTCGAAGTCGCTAATATTTGAAGTGACCAGGAAGGCGTGGCGATGACCGAGCCGATAGATAAAACTGTACACCCGGTGCCAGCCGGTGAGCTGTTTGGTATCGGTTTGCAGCAGCAGCACATAGCGCTCGCCGCTCACATCGCTGGTTACCTTGATGGCGCGCATGCCTTCCCAGCGTACCGGCAACCAGCCGCCGGTAAATTCTACCAGCATACCGGCGGAACTGGTACGCACGGTAGGCAAGGCATTGCGCATAATCAGGGCAAAGAGCAGACCGCAGAAGGCCCAGAGCAGGGCCGGCAACAGCATCGGCAGTTCATTGATGCGGGGCCGATTGAAGGAGCCATTGGCCCAATCAACCAGCTGGCGCAGCCCGGGCACCTGGTCGCTGATCACCCGGTCGAGCCCATAGAAATCCCAGAGCGCACGCAGCACCGTCACGCCAAGATTGATCATCACCAGCGCCACGATCAGGGTACAGAGCAACTCGATCACCCAGGTGATCCAGCGTGTGTAGCGATGAACCATTTCATCATTGGTGTACATCGAGCACCTCTCTGGCTACAAACAGCCGCAGGAACGCATTATTCGGCGCTCAGTCTTCGGCATCGTTGCTCCTGGAAAGCTCGCGCACCTGCAGCTCGGCGGCCTCGATCAGGTGCTGACATGCGACTGCGAGGCGGGTTCCTTCCTGATACATTTCCAGCATATCGGCCAGGGCCAGGTCGCCCTGTTCAAGGCGAGCCACGACTGTCTGCAGACGCGCAAAGAGTTGTTCGTAGGTCTCAACCGGCAGAGCTCTATCCATCATGAGCATATTCCATCGTATTCAGGGAGAAAAAAATTCAAACGCTGTGGTCATGTTCGACGTGCTGCACCCTGGTGCGCAGGCGGCCCCGCTGGAACAGAATATCGAGCTCATCGGCGGGGTGCACATGATGCGCACTGGTGACGGCGCTACCGCCGTTCTTGTGCTGAACGAGGGCATACCCACGCGCGAGGGTTGCGTGCGGGTCGAGAGTTTGCAGGCGAGCGGCCAGGCTCTGAAGTTGCAGGGAGCGGCGTTCATGCGCATGCAGCACCGCACGGCGGCTGCGTTCCTGGAGTTCATCAACCTGCTGGCGGGCCTGGGCCAGGCGGTGGGTCGGATTCCGGCGTTCGATCTGGGCGGCAGCGGCAGCGATCTGATCAAAGCGTTCGGCCAGCATTGCCAGCGCAGCCTGCTCCATCCGCTGGCGGGCCTCGGCCAGCGCAGCCAGCATGGTCGGGCGGTCGGGCACCGCAGCGGCGGCGGCGGCGGAGGGCGTAGCGGCGCGCAGGTCGGCGACATCGTCGACCAGAGTGAAATCGGTTTCGTGGCCGATACCGCTAATCAGCGGCATGGGCGCGGCGAAGGCAGCGCGCACCACCCGTTCATCGTTGAAAGCCCAGAGATCCTCGATGGCGCCGCCGCCGCGGGCCAGAATGACGATATCGACATCGGCGGCATAAATGCTGTGCAGTGCGGTAACGATGGAGTCGGGGGCGCGTTCGCCCTGCACCTGACAGGGTGCCAGCACGACCTCGACGAGTGGGCAGCGCAGTTGCAGCACGTGCAAAATATCCTGGAAAGCGGCGGCCTGGGCCGAGGTGACAACGCCAACGCGCCGGGGCAGCGGCGGGAGCAGACGTTTGCGTTCGAGGGCGAAGAGCCCCTCGGCGGCGAGGCGCTGCGCCAGCGCCTCGAGCTGGGCATGGAGCAGACCGATACCGGCAGGCAGCACTGCGTCGGCATAGAGTTGCAGGCGGCCGCCGGACTCATAAAACGAAATATAGCCGTGGATGAGCACGGCATCGCCATTGCGCGGCAATTCGGCCAGGCGATCGGCGTGGCTGCGCCACATTACGGCATCGAGCACGGCATTTTCGCCCTTGAGCCGGAAGTAGCAGTGCCCCGAGCCGGCATGCCGGTTGAAATTCGAGATTTCGGCCTCAAGCCAGATATCGCGTAAAAATCGCTCGCTTTCGAGCAGTTCGCGCAGATAGGCGTTGATTTCCTGGATGGTAAAGATTTGCATATTGCGGTTCGAGAAACCGGTTCCTTTGCGAATTATGATTTGCCGCGCATATTGTAGCACACGCTGTCTTTTTTGCGATGGATTTGCGGTATGGATACACCCCCATCGCCGGGAACCGGGCTTGCGCAGCCGGTACTGGTGCCTGGCCAAAGCCAGAGCTTTTCTGCCTGCGGCAGCGTGGAAGGGGCCATCTTTTGCTGTGGTTTTCGCTTCCGGCAGGAGAAACCGTTGGATTTCGGTGTGCGCGGTCGCCACCGCGTGCGTTGTTGCCTGGCAGCGTAGGGAAAGCCTGTGCTGCGCGTGGTATAATCGTGGGGCAACGATGCATGGCATATCGTTTTGCGCAGCCTCGCGGTATATACATGGGGCGCCGATTGGAGAGCGCCCGATACACGAGGCCTATTGCTATGCGCACAAATCTTGAAACACACAGCCGGCTGGGGATCATTCTGGCACTGGCCGGCTTGCTGGCAATCAGCGCCGGAGCGTACGTTGCCTGGCGTTCGGCGCCGGTTGAACCGGCAACCCACGATGAGTTTGCGTTTGATGCCGCTGCTTTCGCTGAGGTGCCATTGCCGGCACCGGAACCAGGAGCGCCGACGGCGGTGCCCATGGTGCTGGTCTACATCTCCGGGGCGGTTGCGCATCCCGATGTCTATGCGCTGCCGGCCGATGCGCGGGTGAAGGATCTGGTGCTGGCGGCCGGCGGGTTGACGGCCGCCGCCGATCCGGTGAGCTTGAATCTGGCGGCCGGGCTCAGCGATGCGCAACATGTGCATGTGCCGGTGCAGGGTGAGACGACCGGCGCTGCCGTCCCTCCCGCGGCCGGTGTCGGTGTGGCCGGCCTGGTCGATCTCAACCGAGCCGGTGTGGCGGAACTGGCGGGATTGCCGGGGATTGGCGAGGCAATTGCCACGCGGATTATCGACTACCGGGAGAGCAATGGCCCCTTTGCGACTATTGAAGATTTGCAGAATGTCAAGGGCATAGGTCCGGCGCTCTATGGGCAAATTCAGTCCAGCATTACCGTCGGTCCATAGGCGTCCGCGTGAGAGGAACCGCAATGCGCTGCACCAAGATCGTCGCGACCCTTGGTCCGTCGACCAGCACACCGGAACGTATCAGTCTCCTGATCAAAGCCGGCTTGAACGTCGTACGTTTCAATTTTTCGCACGGTACCCATGTCGAACATGCGGCGCGTATCGATATGGTTCGCCGGATTTCCCGTGAAATGGAACGCCCGGTAGCGATTTTGCAGGATCTCCAGGGTCCGAAGATTCGAACCGGCTCGCTCGAACAGGGCCGGCCCGTGCAACTGGTGGCCGGGCAGTCGTTGGTGCTGACTACCGAGCCGGTGCTCGGCACGAGCGAGGTGGTCGGCACGACGTATAGAGATCTCCCGAATGATGTGCGCCCGCGGGATCGCATTTTGCTCTCCGACGGCCTGATCGAGCTCCAGGTGGTCTCGCGCAGCAATGATGAAGTAGTTACTGAAGTGATCCACGGCGGTATGCTGAAAGAGCACCAGGGCATCAACCTGCCCAAGGTGCGGGTCAGTGCGCCGGCCGTAACCGACAAAGACAAGGAGGATCTGGCCTTCGGCCTGGCGAACGATGTCGATTATGTGGCAATCTCGTTTGTGCGCCAGGCTCGCGATGTGATCGAGGTCAAGAATTTGATCAAGCAAGCCGGCAAGAGCATTCCGGTGATTGCCAAAATCGAGCGTCCGGAGGCCATCGATGTGCTGCCTGAAATCCTGGCGGTGACGGACGGGGTGATGGTGGCGCGCGGCGACCTGGGGGTGGAAATGAACCCGGAGCGGGTGCCGATTGTGCAGAAGCAGATCATCGACGCAGCCAACAAGATGCTGATTCCCGTGATCACGGCTACGCAGATGCTTGAGTCGATGATTACAAACCCGCGTCCGACGCGGGCCGAGGCGAGTGACGTGGCGAATGCCATCATCGACGGCTCGGATGCAGTGATGTTGAGCGGCGAGACGGCGATTGGCCAGTACCCGATCGAGGCGGTCCAGATGATGGCGCTGATCGCTGATGAAATCGAGGCCAGCGGGCGGCACGGTGATCACCCGGCAGTGCCGCGCTGGGCAATTCCGGATATTCAATCAACGCCGCGGGCAATTGCTAATGCAGCCTGTACCATCGCGAAATCGCTGCCGGTGCGGGCGATTGCCGTGTTGACGCAGAGCGGCAATAGTGCACGACTGGTTTCGCATTACCGCCCGCATGTCCCGATTTTTGCACTGACTCCCGTGGAAGAAACCTATCGCCGGATGAGCCTGCTCTGGGGGGTTACCTCGATCAAGATCAATATTGCTGAGCGCCTGGATGAGCTCGAACACCAGATTCAGTATATGATGCGCGAATTCGGCTACATTCAGCGCGGCGACCTGATCGTTCTGACCGGCGGACACCCGATTTATCAGTTCGGGCCGACTAATTTTCTCAAGATTCTCGAAATTGCCTGATGTTTCCAACCTGCGCAGCCGGCGCTCCGCCGGGGCAATCCACTTGCATCGTTCCCGCCGGAAACGGTGCTTTTTTGCTATGACCACTGTTCGCACCTGCCCATTTCGAGCTCAATCGGTAAGCCCTCGCACGTTTGAAATGGGGAATTCTCTAGAGGCACAATGCTGCTGGAATCCGGTACAATAGAAGCCGGGAATTTCTAGCATCGAGAGGAACACGGCTATGTTCGAAGGTTTTACCCGAACTGAGGTTAGCACCAGTGGCGCACGTATCAACCTGGCCTATGCCGGCTCCGGATCGCCGGTGCTGCTTTTGCACGGCTACCCCCAGACGATGGCGATGTGGCACCAGCTTGCGCCGCGACTGGCTGAGCATTATACGGTCGTTGTGGCTGATTTGCGGGGCTATGGCGATAGCTCCAAACCCGCCGGCGGCGATGATTACCGTGGCTACAGCAAACGTGAAATGGCCCGCGACCAGCTCGAGGTGATGCAGAGCCTGGGCTTCGAGCGTTTCGCCCTGATTGGCCACGACCGCGGCGGGCGTGTCGGCCACCGCCTGGCTCTCGATGCTCCTGAGCGTGTCAGCCACCTGGCAGTGCTCGATATTGTGCCGACGTATCATGTCTATTCGACGGTCGACCAGATGATGGCGACGGCCTATTATCACTGGTTTTTCTTCATTCAGCCCTTCGATTTGCCGGAACATTTGATCAACTCCGACCCGATCTATTTTTTGCACCATACCCTGGCGGGCTGGGGCTCCTCGCTGACGGCCTTTGCGCCTGAGGCTCTGGCCGAATACGAACGCTGCTTCATCCCCGATATGATCCACGCCAGTTGCGATGATTATCGCGCCGGTGCCTCTATCGATATGCAGCACGATGCCGCCGATCGCAGCCGGCGCGTTGCATGCCCACTGCTGGTGCTCTGGGGTAGTCGCGGTTGGGTCGGCAAACAGTACAATGCCCTGGCCGTCTGGCAGGAGTATGCCCGTGAGGTGCGTGGTCAGGCGCTCGACGCCGGCCACTTCCTGGCCGAAGAATGCCCTGAGGAGACGTTTGCAGCTTTGCATGCGTTTTTGCAGGAAACGTAGTACTCGACATGGGTCGTGCACAATCAGGAGTTGTGCGCGGTCGGCCCTGACAGGTGGGCCCAAACGTGATTGTCTGATGATGGAAGAAATGCCTGGTGCCCACCTGTCAGGGCGGTCGATTTCAGTGCTCAAAATATCTCGGTCAGACCAGAAGTAGCGTATCTGCCACTATCGGACAGAAAGGATGCTTATCATGGCACAATCAAGCACACCGTTCACCGGACAGCGTGATCAGATCTTGCAAGCAGCTATCGATGCGCTGCCTGATCCGTTCTTTGTGAAAGATACCGAACATCACTGGATCGTCGGCAACCGGGCACTCGCCGACTTGCTTGGCCAGCCGCTCGAAGCGATTATCGGGCGCACTGATGCCGATTTTCTGCCCGCCGACCAGGTTGTCGAGTTTTATCGTACGGACGACGAAGTCTGCCGGAGCGGCGAGCCCAATATCAATGAAGAGCCGATTACCTTGCCCGATGGCAGCCGGCGCATGCTCTGGACGCGCAAGTTCCCCGTGCGTGACGAGAGCGGCACGATTGTCGGTTTGATGGGCACAATCACGGACATTACCGAGCTCAAGCACCTTCAGGATAGCCTGAGTAGCCTCGAAGCCGATCTGAACCAGAAGCTCCAGGTCATTGAGGATCAAGATCGCATGCTCAACGAGCTGGCTGCTCCGGTCATCCAGATCTGGGATCGGGTGTTGCTGTTGCCGCTCGTCGGGGCAGTCAGCAGCCACCGCGCAATGCAAGTGATGACGGATCTGCTCCAGGCGGTTGAGCAATCGGCGGCTCGCATTGCCCTGCTCGACATCACCGGCGTGCCCATCGTGGACACCTCGGTGGCCAATCACCTGATGCAGACGGTGCAGGCCGCCCAGTTGCTCGGCTGCCAATGTGTGCTGGTCGGCATTGGGCCGGAAATTGCTCAGACGCTGGTGCAACTCAATGTCGATTTTGGCCAGATCGTGACGATGGCCAGCCTGCAAGACGGCCTTGAATATGCATTGCGGCGCCTCAATTACAGCATCAGTTAAGCGTTGAAGCATGCAAACACTCGAACCCTTGAATGCTCGAACGCTTCAACGCTCGAATGCTCGCTCCCAGTGGGTGTGAGCGCATCATCAGCAGTGCGCCAAAAAAGCAAGCATAACTGACAAAAGGTTGCCAGAACACTTGTAGACGGCATAGGGTTACAGCCCTATTTCGTCTGCAAGTGTTCGCGGAACCAGCGGATTTGCGATTCGGCGGCGGTATACTGGCTGGTCGGGTTGCCCAGGCCGTGCCCTTCGCCGCGGAAGGTGAGCATTTTCACCGGTGTGCCATTGGCCTCAACCTGGTCGTGCAGGTTGACGGCGATTTGCAGTGGCAGGAAATCGCGCGTACCGTGGAAGATCAGCAGCGGCGTGCGAATACGGCTGGTATTGTAGAGCGGCGAGTCGCGTACATACTCGGTGGCCGCAGTAATCGGGAGGCCGCTCAGGTACGACAGGTAAGGTGTGAAGCCGAACTGCCACTCGTGGAAGAGATCGAGCAGGCTGCACTGCGTATTGGCGGCAGCATACAGATCCGGGTGGCGAGCAATGCTCATAGTGGCAAAATAGCCGCCGTAGGAGCAACCGGCAATGCCCAGTTGATCAGAGCTTGTCCAGCCCTGGCGAATCATCTGGCGAGCGATCGCGGCTTGCTCATCGATGTCGACCTGGCCAAAATTGGTGCCGTCGGCCAGCGCATTGAGCTGGCCGGCGCCCAATCCCAGCCGCCCTTGCAGCGGCACGGCCAGCACTGCAATGCCGAAATTCGGCAACAGGCCAAACGGCGACTCGACATTCGTACCCCAGTAATTCGTCATCGGCGCGGTCGGGCCGCCCTCTTGCCAGACCACGATGGGCACATTGCGTGGCGGGAACGTGGCACCGGCCGGCTGAATCAAGTGACCATTGCGCACGGCGCCGTTGCTGAGCCGGAACGAGACCGGGTCGACGCGGATCTGATTTTCGGCGGCCAGTTCGACATTATTGAAACTGAGCCCATAGATGGCACTGCCGTCCCAGTTGATGCGGTAGAGTTCCGGCGGGCTGGTAAAGGAATCGTGGCGGTAGACGACCTGCTGCGAGAGGCGGCTGAAGGCAATGTTGCTGACCGTACCCGGCGGCAGGGGCAGCGCACGGAACTCGCCGGACACCCGGTTCAGGTAATAAATCCCCTGGTTGGTGCCTTCCGGCGCCACAATGAAGACCTCATCGGGCGAGGTAAAGAAGGGCGCGCTGAAAGGCGAGGCCAGTTCGAGGCGATCAAAGGTCGAGAGCAGATTGCCGTCTTCCTGGTAGAAACGCAGATAGGCGCTCTCAGGATAGTTATAGATCGGGTTTTCGCGGCCGGCGAGCCGGGCCGGGCGTTGCATCAAAGCCAGCAGCGTGCGCCCGTCGGTGCTCCAGCTAATGCGTGCGAAAATATCGCTGCCGCTTTCGGCCGCCCGCAGGGTCGCCTGATTGCGCGTTTCGGCGGGCAGGTCGAGATTGAAAATATCGAGTGTATTATTCTGGTAGAACGGATTGTCTTCCGGAGCAAGCCGGCCAAGCCCGTCGCGGGTGGCGCTATCGGAGAGCGCATTGCCGTCGCGACTGATCGCGGGCACCTGGTTGTGTACCAGCGCCAGCCGGGTTCCGTCTTGCGACCAGGCCACGGCAGCGATTTCACTGCCGACCGGCAGGTTCAGCAGGCGGCGGCGTTCATTGGTCTGCAAGTTTATGTACAGCGCACTGAGCGTAGTATCGGCGAAAGCCCGGTAGGTATATTCCGGCTCATCGGTTAGCGGCGTGCCCCAGCCGGCCTGCGTGAGCAAGGAGTTGCGCTGCGGGAAGCCGGTGGGCAGGCGCAGATTGAAGCCGGCCCCGTTCGTAGCGCCGGCCGATTCTTCGGCGGGCAGTTCAACTTCGTCGGCCATCAGCAGGCCATAGCCGTCGGGGGCCATACTGAGCGGAAAGCCGGGCAGGCGGATCTCGTTGGCCCGTACGGCACCGTTGCGCCGGTCGACCGTCACCTGGTAGAGGCGGAAGCCACGCCCGAGCGCGATATAGGCCATCGTATCATTGTCGCGCCAGCGCCGCTCGGTAATCGGCCCGTAGAGCAGAATCTCGTCCTCGATGTCGACCATGCTGCCGTCTTGAATATTGAGCATCGCCAGGCCAAATTCATCGCGAACCGGATCAGCCGTCGAGATCATCATCGTCTGGTCGTCGGGGCTAATGTCGCTCTGAATCGCCGGCTGCACTACCGTTTGCAGCAACTGGAGCTTCAAGGCTTCAGCTTCGCTCAACTCGGGATCCGGCGGGCGACGCGGATTGATGTCGAACACTTCGGCGCGCACCGGCGCAACCGAAGCCAGGACGGCAACCAGTACCAGCAGTGCGATCAAGGGTCGATACTTCATGCAGTGCTCCAGCTTGCAAGGGATGGATTCCTACGGCCGTGCCGCGACAGCAAATCTTTAATTACATGTTTCTGACGATGTGGGAAGTATACCATCGTTTTTTCGCCTGCGGCAGGGCGGAAGAAACGGTTTATTTCCGTTGGTTTGGCGGCAAAGCCGCCAAACCAACGGAAAAAGATAGTCCTTTCCTTGCTGCCGCAGGCGAAAATGCCCTTTTCTGTGGTTTTGGCCGCGAGCGGCCAAAACCACAGAAAGAAACATCAATTTCCTTGCTGCCGCAGGCGAAAAAAGCCCTTGCGGCTTGAGCAAACAGATTGACAGAATATCACCATACGAGTAGAATACCCCAGATTTTCGAATACCTCGAAATCCCAGCTATTCCAGAAATCAAGAACCGGTGCGAGAAGCGAACTGCCCTGTAGTCGATGCGCTGTTCAGCAGAGGAACAGGCGCATGATTCAGGTTTTCGACTCTGGCGGATACCCTGGCGGGGGTATGGTTAGTGTGAGGGAGGCATTATTTTGGTACGGGCCTTATCGCCGGTGGCGCGGGCGCTGCTGCCCGTGTCGAGGATTATCGACATCTTTACGGAATGGACCGGGCGGATCGGGCTCTGGCTGGTACCGATTGTCACCTTGATCGGGGTGTACAATGTCGGAGCGCGGTATATCGGGCGTTTCATCGGCCAGAATCTGTCGTCGAACATGTTCATCGAGTTGCAGTGGTACCTGTTCTCGTTGATCTTTTTGATTGCCTCGGGCTATGTACTCAAACACGACGGCCATGTGCGCGTCGATGTGCTTTATTCGCGATATAGCCCGACGCGCAAAGCCTGGATCAACCTCATCTGCACCTTGCTGATGCTTTTCCCCTTCTGCTTTCTGCTGATTTATTTTTCCTGGGGGCCGGTCTCGTTTTCCTGGGAAATTGGTGAGGTCTCCGGTGACCCGGGCGGCCTGCCGCGCTACCCGCTCAAAACCTTTATCATTATCAGCCCGATTCTGCTGATCGTTCAGGGGACGTCGGAAGCAATCAAAAATCTGGCGTACCTTACCGGTGATGCTATGCTCCCCGAAGCAGAGCACGAAGAAGTGCTGTAGTGGAGGCTCCATGGAATTCTTTCTTGAGTCGCTTGGGCCCTTGATGTTCCTTGGCGCCCTGCTGATGCTGGCGATCGGTTATCCGGTTTCTTTCTCGCTCGGCGCGGTGGCGATTGTGTTCGGCGCCCTGGCTATTTCGCTCGATTTATTCGATCCTGTCCTGATGCGGGCGCTGCCCTCACGTATCTTCGGCATCATGTCGAATTTTACCCTGCTGGCCATTCCCTATTTCATTTTCCTCGGCTCGATGCTCGAAAAATCCGGCCTCGCCGAAGATTTGCTTGAAACGATGGGCATGCTCTTCGGCCCGCTCCGTGGCGGCCTCGGCATCGCGATTGTTTTTGTCGGGACGTTGCTCGCCGCTACTACCGGCGTGGTCGCCGCAACGGTCGTTGCCATGGGCCTGATTTCGCTGCCGATTATGCTGCGCTACAACTACGACAAGGGTCTGGCCTGTGGCGTTATCTGTGCTTCGGGGACGCTCGGCCAGATCATTCCGCCCAGTATTGTGCTGATTGTGCTGGGCGACCAGATCGGCGTTTCGGTCGGCGATCTCTATATCGGCTCGCTCATCCCCGGCTTGCTGATGGCCGGCTCACTCGCGCTGTATGTCTGGATCATCGCTCAGATCAATCCGCGCATGGCACCGGCCCTGCCGCTCGCAGAGCGCACGTTGCGTGGAACCGCGCTCTTCCGGCGAGTCGGCATTGTGATGCTGCCGCCGCTGCTGCTGATTATGGCCGTGCTGGGCAGCATCTTCTTAGGTATCGCGACGGCCACCGAAGCCGGTGCCGTCGGCGCACTTGGGGCAACCTTGCTTGCTGCCGCCAATCGCCGCCTTTCGCTCAAGACGATCATCGATGTCTCCGATGCGACCTTCCGCACGACTTGTATGATCATTTTCATTCTGATCGGCTCGACGGCCTTCGCGCTGGTCTTCCGTGGGCTCGAGGGCGATCAGTTCGTTGTCGATTTGATGACCAGCCTGCCGGGTGCCGAAATCGGCTTCATGATCGCGGCGATGTTGATTGTCTTCTTCCTGGGCTTTTTCATCGATTTCTTTGAAATTGCCTTCATTGTGATCCCGCTGTTCGTGCCGGTAGCCCTGGCCTTCGGCATCGACCTGGTCTGGTTCGGGGTGGTGATGGGCGCCAATCTGCAAACCTCGTTTCTTACGCCGCCCTTTGGTTTTGCGCTTTTCTATTTGCGCGGTGTGGCGCCGCCCGAAATCAATACGGTCAGGCATATTTATTTTGGGGTGTTACCCTTTATTGCAGTACAAGTAACGGTCTTAGTCTTAGTCATCATATTTCCCGCGCTGGTGACCTGGCTACCGTCGTGGGGGGGATAGCAGACCGGCAGCCAGCAAAACCGGCGGTTCAGCATTCGCTGAACCGCCGGTTTTGCTTCCGGCTGGAAAGCAGGTACAACGAGTACGGCTTCTTGCTGAAAGCTCGCAGCGCCTCATCGGGAGCGCGGGCGGCTTGCCCGCCGAGCGCCGAATGCGGGCAAGCCGCCCGCGCTCCCGGACGGCAACTCCTTGCGGATCTCGGAACAGGTGGGAAACTAGCTGCCGGCGCTATTGCGCATCAGGTAGTTCATCAGAGCCAGTTCGTTGGAGGCGTGCCAGCTGTAGATTTCCGGGCGGAAGGTCTGGAAGGAGTCATAGACAGCCTGGAAATCCGGGTTGGCGGCCGCATCTTCTTCGTAGAGCTCGAAGGCGGCAGCTTCGGCGGCCTCGAGGATCTCGGTGCTATAAACCCGCACATTCACGCCCGAGTCGATGATTTCGCGAATGGCGATGCGGTTGAAGGCATCGTACTTGGCCAGCATGTCCATATTGGCCTGATAGCAAGCCGTCGCCAGGATCTGCTTGTAGATATCCGGCAGTGCTTCGTAGGCATTGAGGTTGACCATGAGGTCAAGGGTGGGGCCGGGCTCCCACCAGCCCGGAATATAGTAATTCTGGGCCACATCCTGAAAACCGAGCTTCTGGTCATCGTAGGGACCGACCCACTCGGCGGCATCGATGGCACCGGTTTGCAGCGACTGGTAGATCTCGCCGCCGGCCACGTTCTGCACATTGGCGCCGAGCCGCTCCATCACCCGCCCGCCGAGGCCGGGGATGCGGAACTTGAGACCCTGCAGATCCTGGACGGTATTGACTTCGCTGCGGAACCAGCCGCCCATCTGGGCGCTGGTATTGCCGGCCGGGAAGTTGATGGTGTCGAACCTGGCATAGACCGGGCGCAGCACATCGAGGCCGCCGCCGTAGTAGAGCCAGGCGTTCTGCTGCTGCGCCGTGAAGCCGAAGGGCACGGCGGTACCGAAAGCCAGCGCGCTGTTGAGGCCGACATAGTAGTATGAGGCGCTATGGCCGCACTCAACCGTGCCCTGCTGCACATTCTGCAAAACTTCCAGGCCAGGGAAGAGTTCGCCGCCGGGGAAGGTAGTAATCTCGAACATACCGCCGGTCATCTGCGACACCCGTTCGGCGACGGTTGTCGCACCGCCATAAATCGTATCGAGTGAGATGGGCCAGCTCGTGCCGCAGCGCCACTCGACAGGGGGCATTTCCGCGCCCTGGGCCGGTGCCTCGGCCGCCGGCGTATCTTCGCCGCCGGCGGCCGGCTCCTCCGGTGCTGCGCCGCAGGCTGCCAGGGTCATACCTACGGTGCCGAACACTCCGGCGGCTGCGCCACGTAGAAACTGTCGTCGTTTCATGGTTGCTCCTCATCTTGGTAACGGGGAATCTGAGTAATGTTATTATACTCACAACCAAATATTCTGGCAACAGAACCGGTTTTTTGCCTTTAAGAGCGTGAAATTTGTAATTATTCGTAAACAGTAAAAAAGCGGAGCGGCATGCCGCTCCGCTTTTTTACTGTTTACGAAAAGCTTTTAGCTTACCGTTCGCTTATTTATCCAGGTGGTTCAGACGAATGCGCAACCAGCCGCAGATAGCACGTATCCTCCAGGCCTGCCAGCGCCAGCAGACGTTGCTGCAGACTCGTCAGCGGGGTCAGATGGCGG
>DAOTUJ010000022.1:0-5409 GCA_034437175.1 Chloroflexaceae bacterium
CAGCGGCGCGACGATACGGCAGCAGAGTCGGATCGGAGTGAGCGCAAATTCCAAAGGGCGGATCGCTTGCGCTTCGTTCAAGCTGGATTATGTGTCGGCTTCGCGCCACATGAATCCTTAGCTCGTTATACGAGTCTGTTTTGTGCTATGATACACTCCAGTTGAGGGCTTCACGAAGCGCACTTCACCGCGATGATTGAAGGGGTACGCGAACCGGCGCTGCGGGCCATCCTGATAGACCAGGAGGTGTTTGACCAGGGCATTCGCGATCTGTATCGCACAGTGGAAGCCGATGGGGTGTTTTGCTATACCTTTTTCAAGGCTGTGGCCACGGCGTGATGTGGCCACGGCCGATACCATAACGCTGGTGGCTATCAAGAATCACACCGATAGCCATTCCATCACGTCGATCCATTCTTCGGCCTCCGTCACACTCCAGTAGAGGTGAAGGATTTCTGCCAGGCGCAACAAGGGAGCATGTTTGCGAACTTGAAAGATGCCCCAATGATGACCACCGCTTGCCAGATGATCAGCAATGTGGCCGGGCAAGCTCTTACGGTTATCGGTTACGAACGTTCGCTGGTGAGCTTCGACCCAGTGCAAGATCTCTGGATCGAGCGTTCCCAATGCAGGGGCTCCTGCATCACCAACTCGTAGCACATCGAGTTCAGGATAGTGGCGCTGGATCGTAAGGGTAACTCTCGGCGAGAGGTTTTCATCAAGCAAAAAGCGCAGCTTCATTCGAGAGACGATTCTGCTTGCCGCTGCGCCAGGATCGCGCGGACGCGCTTCGACACTTCCGGCATATTTGCTTCCCACTCGCGGTAGCGGGCATCGGCAATAGCATCAATGCGGGCGATATAGGCATCCACATCCGCTTGATGATGCAGATAGTAGGTAATGACGCCGTAGATTTGCTCCAGGCTGACGCCTGGGAATTCCAGGGCAATGTGCTCCGGGCTGTAGCCCTCGTGGTACCGTTCGACAATATGCTCCAGGCCAATGCGATGCCCTTTGAGGCGAATGACATCGTCACCCTGGACATCAAGATACTCTTCCAGACGCATCAGTGATCTCCTGATCTCGGCGTTACTGTACACGAATCCATTGGATTCATTATAGCATCCAGAGCCTGGGACATTATTGTAAATTCCAGTTGTCAAGATACTGCTGGCGAACCCCATCTGAGCGGTACCCTGCGTCTTTTGGGTTGTCTTGCATCGAAAAATCGCGTTGCGTGCGCCCTGCGTTGTCTGGTGAAGTCGTCACAGCTCTTCCCCGCAAAAATTTGCGGCTCCCTTTTGGGGGCTATGGGCGATTCGGGAAATCGACGCTCACGCGGAGTTCGCCAGCAGTATCAGAATTGGCCAAGAGCCACTTGGCGACTGGAATTTACAACAGCCGCCCTGCACTGACCGTCCGGATTGCCGGTGCGACATAGAGCACCGGCAATCCAGGCGGTTTATGATTCCGACTGCGGATAACACTCGGCAATGAACTGCTTGTCCATTGCGGATAGCACTTTGTTCTCCGGGAAATGGCGGCCGTCCAGGGTAAACCTGGTGGGAAAGGCGTAGAGCATAATCGATTCCGGGTCGAATGTGCTGTACTGGGTCTGGGTAACCGAATAGCGCTGGAAGATGTTGCGCTCGATCTGTGCCTCGGTCCAGTAGTAGGGGCGGCGCGAGAGGTAGTCGATAATGGCCTGGCGGTTCCAGGGAATGTCCTGATCGGGGTTCTGGTGCTCGTGGATGAGGCCCAGTGCATGGCCGAATTCGTGCAGCACGACTGCCGAATAGACCTCGTCGCTGCTGTCGGCTTGCAACCAGCCGAAGTTCATGGTCGCCTGTTCGGGTGGGAACAACTCTGTGATCAGTGCATCGGTGCCGACTGCCGACCAGGAGCCGCCGGGGTTGAAGGAGATGCGGATCTCGGCGTCCGGGTGTTCGCCGAAGTCGAAGCTGATATTGGCGTAGTCGCTCCACTGCCGGGCGTACTGAATGACCCGTTGTTGCACCAGCGGGTCGCCATTGAGAAAGCGCACCCGCAGAACACGCCCCGGGCGCCAGAGTTTTGCGGTTTCGGCGGCGGCTTCGAAGGGGTTGGCGTTGGCCGGGTTTTCGGCGATTGCGTGCTGAGCCGCAATCTGGTGGTATTCCTCGGGCACAATCTGGTCGATGCAGAAACGGATCGATGGCGTGTTCATGCAGCGCCTCCTAATACTGCGAGTTTGCCGCGTTCGCGCAGCAAATTGCGGATGGCCGGCAACGGAATGCCCTGATTGTACTGCGGATCGTGCGAGGCAGCATAGTTGGGGTCGCCACTGTGGTGCAGTGCAATCAGGTTCCAGTTCGCGTCGAAACAGGGCGACCCCGATGAGCCATGTTCGGTGTTGGTGGCGTAACGCACACGCGTGCCGTTCGCATTGAGTCCGATGATGCCCTGGCTTTCCAGCGCCAGTTGGAGTTCGCGGCCCTGCGGGTATTGCACAATATAGACAGCCGAATTGGGCGCGAAGTCCGGCTCATCGGGCGGCAGCCTGATCCAGCCGCGCGGCCCGGCGTGCGGGTAAAGATTGGCCGCGCCGCCGACTGGCTGCTCACCAGGCGCACCGGCCAGCCGCAGCAGGGCGTAGTCGAGTTGATCGGCCTGCGGGACGGCGCCGCGGTCGATTCGCCGGTCGAGCGGGCTGTACTCGGCATAATCAACCAGCCAGTCGCTTTCGGCCAGGCCGTAGCTGCTGCCACTGTGCGGCGTCACGCCATCAGCCAGCAAGAGGTAGTCGAAGAGCACGGTGACCTGCTGAGCCTGGGCGATGCCCTTGATCAGCCGCTCGACGACGTGATAGTTGGTGATGATCAGGTCGGGGCCGAGCAGAAAGCCGCTGCCGTGATCGACGCGGCCGGCACAGTTCACGGTGACCCGGCAGACCTGGCCGATGATGGCGGCCAGGCGGCTGAGCCAGGCCAGCGGCTGCTGCATGCTGTTGCTCTGGCGAATAATGCGTTCCAGGTTGTCGCCGGCCGGCGTGTTTGCCGGCAGGCCACCGCGCAGTCCCTGGCGGCGGGCGAACAGCGCCAGGTCGCCGGCAGTGGGATTGGCCAGCCGGGCCGCATTGAGCAACTGCGGCACCATCTGCTGGCGATTGTAATGCTCGATCACCTTGCCGACAATTTCGCGCTGCGAACCGCCCAGCGCAATGTCGCTGCGTCGCTGGTCGAGCTGGTAGTACAGCAGATCATCAAGTTCGGGTGGATTGAAGGCCTCGAGCAGAATGTCACGCAGACGCCCGATGTCCGGCCCACTCAAGCGCGCTGCCAGCGGCTCGGGTGGCACCACTGTTCCCGGCGGGTCGGCGGCCGGCAGTGGGGCTTCTGGTTGCGCCGGCGTCGCCGGGCCATTCAACTCGTTCCATAATGCCAGCAACTCCTGGTGACGGGCATTTTCCTCGTCGTAGCGTTCGGCCAGGACTTGCAGGAAGAGCAGCAATACCGGCTCGCCGGCGCTATTCATTTGCCGGCGCAGATAATCGATGGTCTGGTCGACCCGCGACTTGATGTTGCTGGTTTCGCGCAGGCCACTGCGCCAGGGCTGGAGACGTTCGTCACTGAACAGGCTGCGCAGATCGCTGTGGCTCTCAAATTCCTCACATTGCATCAGCAGCTTGCGCAGGCGACCATGCAGTTCCGCCGGCAGGCACAGCTCGCCGCCGGCCCGCAACACCGCCGGTACCGCCCGGTCCTGCCGCGCCGGCGCCGGCGCCGGCGGCGCTGCCGCAGGATCGGGCAACGCGGCGAGCGCTGTGACAAGCTGCGCCACCTCGCTTTCGCGTTCTGCAATCGCGCGCAATTGCATCTCCAAATTGACGCGCTCGACACCGCCGGCTGCAGCATGGTGCAGCTGCAGTTCGGCTCGGCGGCTGGCCAGATCAGCGGCCTGGCGCCGGCAGGAGGCCAGCGCCGCATCGCGCAGACCGGCATCGGCAAACAGCGCCGCCGGCGCATGTGCTGGCTGCAGCTGCGCCGGCAGCGCCAGCGCACGCCGCAGTTCGTGCCGGCGCAGCTGCAAGTTGACATTGCCGACATCCTGGGCAAGTTCTTCCTCCAGCGCCAGCAGGCGCAGCAATTGCTCACGCAGCAGGTGTTGCTCGTTTTCCGCACTGGTCATCGCACTGGCTCCTTAATCAATGAATTTCAGCGCCCGTAGGGGCGGGCCGGCGTGCCCGCCCACAATGCCCTCATTGCGCCCATTGCCAATGATGGGCAATGCCCGGCATTGCCCGGCAATGGAGCCCATTGCGGGCAACCACACCGGGATTGCCCCTACGCCATGGCATGGCATTGCTGTATTGCACTGGACCGTGGCGCTGATTGCTGCGACAAACCTTTTACACCCCTCCCGAAAAATATGCGCGGTTGGGGGCGTAGCCCCCAAACCCCCATAGGAATCAGGATCCAGCAATTCAGCAACCAGCATCCAGCATCCAGAAGCCAGATTCACTGAGCGCGGAGGGACCGACAGACCCGAAAACCCCGGTAGTTGACCCAGTGGTCCGGGACGACCCTGTCACGGGCGCCGCAGCACAAGTGTTCGCTTTCAGTACGAAAGTAGCTCCGTGTCAGCAGTACAAAATCGAAACGTGTAAAGTCTTTTGCCGCCGACACCTGGGCCGGGTCGTTCACCGGCGTCGCCAGCCACTCCAGCACATTGCCGGCCATGTCCAGCGCGCCGCTAGCGGATGCGCCGGCCGGGAACAGGCCCACCAGGCTGGGGCGGCCCAGTCCGGTCTCCTGGTAGTTGGCCCGCTCGGCGTCCGGCGGCGCGTCGCCCCAGGGGTAGCGCCGCCGCTCTGTCCCGCGCGCCGCCCGCTCCCACTCCAGCGCTGTCGGCAGCCGGATTTCCTCGCCGGCCGCCAGCCGGCCGGCCGCCTGTGCGCCCGCCGTCAGCCAGGCACAGTAGGCCGCCGCTTCCCACCAGCTCACGCCTAGCACCGGCTGCAAGGGCGCGTTGAAGCGGGCGTTGTCCCAATAGCGCGGCTGGCGGCGATCACCTTTCCAATCCCACCCTGCATCCGTCCACCAGCGGCGTTCCCGGTAGCCACCGGCCGCGATGAAGCGCCCGTATTCCAGGTTCGTTACCGGGTAGCGCCCGATCCGGTAGGCGTAGGGCAGCGTCACCTGGCGCAGTTCTTCGCGGCGGTCGTCGCCAAACCAGAACGGGCCGGCTTCGATCTGGCACCAGTAGCTGCCCAGCGCCGAGTCGCCGCGCTGCGGGTCGAGCAGGCGCGGGTCGTGCTCGCCCAGTAGCGCGGCGGCGGCCTGGCGCTGCTCGCGGGGTGCCGCCGCCGTCTCGACCAGCCCGGCCAGCAGGCGCAGCGCCGCTTCCTCGCCGGTTTCGGCGCGTGGCGCC
>DAOTUJ010000023.1:0-60237 GCA_034437175.1 Chloroflexaceae bacterium
CGACCGCGTGCTCCTGCGCCATGGGCAGCATGTCCTGGTGGTCAGTGCGGCGTTCCGCCGACGCTCGATCCCGCTGGTGTGGCGGGTGCTGCCGCATACCGGGGCCAGCGCGTTGGCGGATCAGCAGGCACTGCTGACCGCCGCGATGGAGTTGCTGCCGGAGCGCGTGCGCGTGACGGTGCATGGCGATAGCGAATTTCGCAGTCAGGCGCTCTATCACTGGCTGCGGGCGCGCGGCTGTGATGTCATGCTGGGGATCCAGGGCGGCACCCTGATGGCGGAGACCGCCACGGCGCGCGCCAGGCCGCTCACCGCCATCGTGCCGCGCCGCGGGATCCTCTATCGGCAGGCGGTCTATCTCACCGAGGCCCGCACCGGACCCGTCAACGTGCTGGCCTGGTGGACGCCCGATGCCGATGGGAAGGCGCTCGTGCGGGCGGTGATGACCAATCGGTCGGCATGCTGGCAGACATACGTCTTCGGGCGGCGGCGCATGTGGATTGAAACGGTCTTTCGCGACTGGCAAAGCCAGGGCGTTGACCTGGAGGCCAGTGGCGTGACCGAGCCGGAACGCTTTGGCCGCTTACTGATCGTCGTGTGTGTGCTTTACCGCTGGCTGGTGTGTGTTGGCCGTTATGTGGTCAAGAAGGGCTGGCGTCGCCGGGTGGATCGGGGGTCGGCGCATGCCTGGCGGTACAGTCTCTTTCTGATTGGCCGGGCGTGGCAGCACCATCTGGCGAGCCTGGGACGCTTATTGCCCCCAATATGGGTGCTGTATACGTAAGCACGGATCGCGACCCATCAGGCGAACGATGGGGGTGAGGGGCGGCATGTGACCCCTTGAGACCCCTTGGCAGTGACCCCCATTGAGGCCATTATCCCCTCCGCATGACATGATCGCGGCGACTTTGACGTGGCCTAAGAACCGGGGCTTTTGCGCCCCGGCTCATGCGCGTGTTACACTACTATTGTCGATACACTCGATACACCCACCTCGCGAGATGCCATAGACGATCCGGACGTGTGCCATGGGTGCCTTCGCGATCGGGGACGGCCGTCGTCTGTTTCACAAGGAGCACGTTATGGGAATTGCTGCGGACATAGCCATCATTCTGGTGGCGGCGCTGGCCGGTGGTCTGCTGGCCAATCGTCTGGGTCAACCGCTGATCATCGGCTATTTGCTGGCGGGGGTGCTGGTTGGCCCAAATACCGGCCTCATCACGATTACCGAGATCCGCGATATTGAGATGCTGGCCGAAATCGGTGTGGCGCTGCTGCTGTTTGCGATGGGCATGGAATTTTCGTTTCGCGAACTCCAGCCGGTGCGCAAGGTCGCTCTGATCGGGACGCCGATCCAGATGGTATTGACGATCCTCTTTGGCTATGGCGTCGGTAGCCTGCTCTTTGGCCTGCCCTGGCAGGAAGCAGTCTGGTTCGGTGCGTTGATTTCGCTGTCGAGTACGATGGTGATTTTGAAGACGCTGGGCGCGATGGGCGTGATGGGTACGCTGGCCAGTCGGGTGATGATCGGAGTGTTGATTGTACAAGATCTGGCAGTAGTGCCCTTGCTGATCATGTTGCCGCTTCTGAACGACTTGAGCAATAGCATGCCGCTGCTGGGCTGGGCGGTGTTGCGGGCGATAATCTTCCTGGCGGGGATGATTTTCGTTGGTACGCGAGTGATGCCCTGGTTGCTGCGGATTATTGCGAGCTGGAATTCGCGCGAGTTGTTCGCCGTCTCGGTAATCGCGATCGGGCTTGGCATCGGGTATGCGACCTACCTGTTCGGGCTTTCGTTCGCTTTTGGCGCATTTGTGGCCGGCATGGTGCTCAGCGAATCGGATTACAGTCACCAGGCGCTGAGCGATATTGTGCCGGTGCGCGATATTTTCGGCATCCTGTTTTTTGTTTCGGTGGGCATGCTGCTCGATCCGGCGTTTCTGCTGGGCAAACTGGGCATGGTACTGGGCACGGTGCTGCTGGTGTTGCTGGGCAAGGGTCTGATCTTTGGCGGGATCGCCTATGCTTTCGGCTACCGCAATGCGGCACCGCTGATCATCGGGTTGGGGCTGTTTCAGATCGGCGAGTTTGCCTTCGTGCTGGCGCGGGTCGGCCTGAGTAGCGGCTCGATCTCGGAAGACCTGTACAACCTGGTGCTGGCCTCGGCGATCATTACGATGGTATTGACACCATTTGCGGTACGCGCCGCGCCGGGCCTGTACCGCGCCTGGCGCCGCCGTAAACCGCGCCAGGCCATCAGCACCTTCAACCTGCCGGCCCAGGGTCTACAGGATCATGTAATCATCGCCGGCTATGGGCGGGTTGGCCGTTTTGCGGCGGAAGTCATGCAGCGTTTCGAGGTCGAATTTGTCGGTATCGACAGCGATTACCGGCGGGTGGAACAGTGCAAGGCTGATGGGCTGCCGGTGATTTTCGGTGATGCGACCAGCGATGTGATTATGGAGGTGGCCAATGTGCATAGCGCCCGGCTGCTGCTGATCGTGGTGCATGATGAGGCGGCGGTGCGTACGATTGCCGCGCATGTACGGCGACTCAATCCGGGGCTGCCGATGATTGCGCGGGCGACGAAATTCGAGCAGATGAGCACGCTGCAACGGCTGGGGGTACACGAAGTGGTGCAGCCGGAATTTGAGGCCGGGCTCGAAATTGTGCGCCAGGCTCTGCTGCAATTCGGCGTGACACCGACCGACATCCAGCGCTTCAGCGACGAGATCCACCACGAATTTTATGCGCCGATGTACCAGAGCGATCGGCTCGATCCGCAGATCACGCTGCTGCGTACGCTGCGGCGCGCCGGGCGGTCACTGGAAATCGAATGGATGCAGTTGCCGGAGCAGAGCGAAATTGTCGGGGTGAGCCTGGGTGCGGCGCAACTGCGCAGCCGGACGGGAGCTTCGGTGGTGGCGATCTTGCGTGACGGCGAGGTGATTGTGAATCCGGCGCTCGACCTGGTGTTTGTCATCGATGACAACCTGGCGGTGCTTGGCACCGACCAGCAGCGCACAGCGATGCGCAACCTGGTGGTCGTTGATCCGGATGCGCACCAGTCCGATGCGCCCGAAATGCAACTGGCGACATGACGGATCAGTCGAATTGCTGAAATCAGAGCGGACATGCGGCGCAGGGCAGGCATGGCAACGCCCGGCGGCTCTGCCGCCGGGCGTTGCCTGTCGGGTAGCTGTATTTGCCCGGTTCTACCGGCTCTGCCGTAGGTACACCGGCTCGCCGCTCACATTGATCGTTATGCTGCTCCCGCTGATCGGCGTGACGGCGCCGTCACGGCTGATCAGCTCTGCGGTGTAACCCGGCTCCGGGCGGAAAGTGACTTGCTGCGCGCCGGCGTTGTGCCAGAGCACATCGACCAGGGTGCCGTCGGCATGACTGAACCGCAGGTGGTACAGATCCGGTGGATTCTTAATTGTCGGGTTGTAGTTGAAGGTGTTGTGCGCACCGAAATTGCTGAAGCGCATGCCCTGCAATTGCTGCTCCATCACGCGGTAGGCGCGGTACGCCGCTTTCTGCCGATAGCCCTCGTTGATGGTGCCGAGCACACTGGCTTCACCCCAGAACACCCGGCTCGCGCCGTCGAATTTGTCTTCGAGTTGGAAGTAGTTCACGTGCTGCACGTTCCGGGCCAGCGCGATGGCGTGGGCACGCACCATGTAGTTGGCCTGCTGCTCTTCGTTCATCGCGACATCGTCGTTGCAGCCGGGTTGCCCGCTTGCGCAGGTCGTCCAGCCCACCTCGCTGATCCAGAGCGGGCGCCCGCCATGCTGTTGCAGCCAGTTCTGCGCGGTATTGATTCGGCCCCAGAGCGTGATGGTCGAGAAAATCACCGGCGCATCCGGCGCGGCGGTCGGCATGTAGGGATGGATCGCCAGCGCATCAAAGGAACCGGCTGCTGCCGGTACTGCCGCAAAAGCCTGGTTCAAAAAGGGCAGCCCATCGTTCGGGTCGGTGCCCATACCATCGTAGAGATAGACCCCGCCGGTGATCACGGTGGCTGAGGGGTCGGCGGCTTTGATGGCCTGGTAGCCGGCAGCCAGCATGGCGCCATACTCGGCGGGCGTACCGGGCCAGGTGCCGCGGGTGCTTGGTTCGTTCCAGATCTGCCAGACCGCGATGCGGGGCGAGCCGGGTGCGTCATTGTTGCCGTCGCCGTCGTAGCGCTCGGCCATGCGCCCGGCAAAATCGGCGAAATCTTGCGGATTGGCCGGCGGGCACCAGTAATCGGCGATGCGCCCGGCCCGGCTGCCGCAATCGCCAACCTGCGCCCATGGCGGGGTCGTCAGCAGGATGCCGATGATGCCATAGCCGGCCTCGGCCAGTTGCAAGATCCGCTGATCGTAATAATCGTAGCTCATCTGGCCCTTGCGTACCCGTTCGAGGTTGGCCCAGCTCAGCTCTTCACGAGCCCACTCGACGCCGGCCGCACGTCCGAGTGCGACCAGTTGCGCGATGCCGCCGTCGCCGTCGTTCTTGATGCGTTCGAGGCCGGTGATGTAGGTGTTCATACCGAAGAAGCTGATCTGCTGCGGTTGCACCGGGCGATCAGGCGCCACATTGGCCGGCGGCGCATCGCCGTAGCGCCAGCGGTAGAAATGCTGGCCGACATTGCCCATTTCGACGCGTGTGCCGGGCGGGTTGTTCGGATTGTAGGTCAGCACACGTCGTTCAAATACCTGGAACAGGATCGGCATAGCCTGGCCGGCGACCTGTGAATTCACCCAGTAGGCCGCAGTCACCGGCAGGCCGAACACGAAGGCCGGCGCATAGACCTGGCCCTGTACTGCCTGGCCGTTCCGGTAAATGATGCCGCGACTGCTTTGAAACTCCAGGAAGCCGCGCGGCACGCCGTGGCCATTCGGCCCTGCGAGCAAAACCGTGGCCGGATCATTCTGGTAGGCCGTCAATGTATCCAGTTCGCCGTTGGCCAGCAGCAACTGCGTTACCGGGCGGTTCAGCGTGGCCGGATCGACGTTCCCGGGGCTCTGGTAGAACGGCGCCAGGGCGGCATAGGTCGGGAAGGTGCCCGGATCGCCGATGGCCGATACCGGAGCCGGTTCAATTTCGGTGAAGGCATCGAAGCCCACCTGAATGCGCCCGGTGATCATTTCAATCGGCAGCAAACCATTGGTGACGTACCAGGGATCATTGGGATCGGCCTGCGGATTGTTGATCTCCATGCGACTCTTGTCGAAGTATTGCACCTGGCGCCGGCCACCGGGACTCTCGGCCATCGGCTCGAGCAGCAGGTCGCTGATCGGTGCCGGCCCCCATGTCCAGGAGCGCCGCAGTTCGACCTCATCGGCGACGGGGCCATCCTGGGCATTCCAGACTTGTTGGAAGGCCGGGGTAGCGATCGGCGGCTGAGCATAGATCGGGGTGGTACTCAGGACGAGACCAATCAATAGGAGCGGCAGCAAGATCCGATGGATGTGAGCATTCATGGATTGATTCCCCAATTTAGATTAAGGCATGCGCACTAAAGCGGGTTGCTCGGGTGTTCCGGCAACTATGCCGCCGGAACACCCGAGCAACCCATACATTATTTTCGATACCGTCAAGGGCTCGCATTCTCCATCACTTCGTTGCCCAGGAGACCGAGCAGCACATTGTAGGGTGGTGGGTTTTCGGGGTGCAATTCAAAGCGTGCCCGCTCGAACCACTGTACCGTATATTCGCGACCGTCGCTGAGCGTTTCAAGCTGCGGCGGGCTGAGTGGCAAGCCGAAGAGGGCAATATTTTCGTCTTCAGATTTGCCTGCGCGCCCATCGAGTTCCAGCCCATCGGCGCGCCAGGCGGCCAGAATGGCACCGCAGACACTCTGATTGGTGTCGGCGAAATAGCGGCAGTTGGGCTGGTTGCCGGTCTGCGGAAAATCTTCCCAGTTGCGATCCTGCTGAAGCAGGCGGTCACTGCTGAGCCGGCCGAGCAACACATCGTAGGGCGGCGCATTCTCGGGATGTAGTTCGAGCCGATTACGCTCGAACCATTGTACCTGGTAAGGACGACCTTCGACCAGTTCTTCGCACTGGGGCCGGATCGGGTAGCCGAAGACCATCAGGCCGCCGTTCTGTTCCCAGTACTGGCGGATGCGCCCTTCGATGCAGAAGCCGGTCTCGTCAAAACAGCGCGCATTGGCACTCGGCGCCGGGCAGTTGTCGCTGGGAGCCGGCGACGTTCCCGGCGGGTTGCTGCCGGGGTCGGGAGTTGGCATGGGGGTGGGTGGAGAGTCGTTCTGGCCGGGTTGGTGTGTGAGGAACACCGGGTTGGGGCCAACCGTTATGGTAAAGCGGCCATTGCCGGCGACTTCGGTTTTTTCTTCGCCCCAGAGCTCAACCCGCGTGCCCTGATTCGACCGGGTCGGCAGGTTGATCTGGGTAGCCTGCGGTGCCCAGAGCACATCGACAGCCTGGTTGCCTTTGTTGAAGCGTGCGCCATACGCTTCCGGCCCGACCAGGCCGGTCAGGTCATCGAGGTAAATCGTTCCGGCGGCCGGCCGATTATCGGGTTCATCGTCGAGCACAATCGAAACCAGGCTGGCCGGATAGGTCAATACCCCATCGCCGGAGCCGCTGATGCGGTTCCAACGCTCAACCGGACCATTGATCGGCGCCGACAGCATATTCCAGCCGGCAGCGCCAATCGGGCCCAGTCGATACTGAAGCACCTCACCCTGGGCGTCCTTCAGCCAGACGTTGAGCGAATGCCCGCTGCTATCGCCGTAGACCCAGATGCCGAGCTGGGGTGGGTTGCCGGTCAGTGGAATCGGGCTGCCGGCACTGAACACCACATAATCATTGTCGCCATTCGGGAAATTGTAACTGAGCCGGCCGGAGAAATTCCCGCTATGCTGCTGGTCGCTACTCTGGGTGAAGCTGCCGTTGGGCTCATCGCCGCGGCGCCAGGTACCGAACTGCTCAAAGTCAAAGATCCGGTTCTGCTGGATCAGATCGATCATACCGGCAGGTGTGGCACCGGCCAGTTGCTCATTCAGCGTACGAAAGCCGAGTAGTGCCGGCTTGGGTTGGCCATAATCGGTATTGCCGGCGCCATAACGCAACAGGCCAAGCCCATCGTTCGGGTTGACGTCCTTGTAATTGTACCAGAGCACCCGTTCGGCGCCGGCGGCGGCAATCATTGCGGCGCCGCGAATAAGGTAGTTCGCCTGGATCTCTTCGCTGACCATATTGCCGTCGCGGTCGCCGGGTTGCGTCGACCAGCCGAATTCGGTGACCCAGATTGGCCTGGCGCCGTGGCGATCGGCAAGTGCTTTGACGGCGCCGACGCCCATTGCGCCGATCTGGCCCTGCTCGGGGCTGCTGGGATCGGCATAGGGATGCAGCGAAATAATATCGAAGGAATTCCAGGCACCGTGATCGACAATGCCTTGCAGAAAATCGCGGGCCGGGTCGGGGGAGACCAGGCCGGCCGTAAGCACCCGCGCATTCGGGTCGGCGGCTTTGATGGCCGGGTAAGCGGCTTTGAGCAAACGGGCATAGCCCGCCGGATCGGGGGCGCCCGGCCAGTAGTGAGGGTTATCGGGCTCGTTCCAGATTTCCCAGTGACTGATGCGCCCTTTGTAGCGCGAAACCGCCGCTGCTGCAAATTCAGCAAAGACCTGCGCATCCGGCGGGTGAAAATCGGGGCTGCCCGCCGGCCGCGCCCAGGCCGGTGTCGGCCCGTTGAGCAGGCCAATGACCTGAATATTGTGCTGCTGCATCAGGTCGATCATTCTATCGTGCCAGTCCCAGTTATAATTTCCCGGTGACTCGACAATGCGGAAGAACTGGAAATCTTCGCGCACCCAGCCGGTACTTATATCGGCCAATGATCGGGCCGGCACATTGAGTGTTTCGTACACTGCATATCGAGAGGCAATATGGCTATTGACGCCAAACATAGATTGGCCGGATGTCGCGCCTGGCGCCGAATGCGTGGCGGTGAACGGTACCAGCAGGGCGAGCAGGGTGAACGCAATCAAAATGGTGCGCAGTCGGAGCATAGATGGTACCTCGTGATCAGCCGGTAGCAAGCCAGATGATAGCATATTCCACCTGATTTTGCCTCCGGCACAAGTATCGGTAGCGGCGCTATGGCGCATCTGCGGCAGCGTTACCACATTACCACACATGCGCCATAACTGATCATGCGGCCTCAGGGCTTCAAGACGAGCGGCAGGAGCGCCGGCGGGTAACTGATCGCGTCGAGTTTGATATTCGGTTCGGCCAGCAAAGGCGAGGCATTGCCGGCGTCATCAAGGGCGTATACCTCGACGACATACGTGTCGATAGTCAGATCGCCGGGGGCAAACAGGTGCTCCAGCGGAATTCCGAATGTCCCACTGATCACCTCCGTCTGTTCTCTCGTATCGGGGATGACGTCGGCGGCGCTGAACGGTACGAGCCAGCTTCTGGCTTGCGCCGGTGCCGGCTCGTCGGCCTGGTGACGTGCCGCGATCAGCAGACCCCAGATGCGCTCCTCGGCATGATGCTGATCGCGATCCATAAACCAGTCGCGCAGCACTGTGCCGCTGATGTTCAGGGTCGGGTGTACGCTGACATACGGATTGGCTTCGAGCGTCAGCGTGCCGGTCTGCACGATGCTCGGGCCGGTGACATCAAAATCGTGAACATCGCTATGGCTGCTCGTATGGCCGTGTTCATCGGTAATTTGCACTGTCACCGTGTAGCTGTCTTCGGCAGCGGGCAGTACAAAGGGTACGGAATGAACATTGCCGGGTGCAAACGGCCCCAGGGTCAGCGGCTGCGGCATGGCGACGGCGACTTCGTCGCGGGCGTTGCCGGGCTGCAACGAGACGGTTACCTGGGCGATCTGGCTGCACTCGGCGTACGCATTGATAGAAAGAGTCGTCGTCAGCGAGTTCGTGGCATCGTCTTCGCCGATTGCCGGATTGATCAGGCGAGCATGCGCCTGCGAACCCCGATCAAGCATGATGCTGTCGGAGGTGGAGCCGGCCTGGGTCTGGCTATATTTCGTTCGTACCTGGGCGGATAGGTTCAGGTTCACACAGTAATCGCGGGCCGCTACCAGGGCATCGGCCGGCACCGTTACGCTCAAATCCTCGGTGAATGGCGACCATGCAGCCTGCTCCAGCGTCGAGGCATGCCAGCTACTGCGATAGCTGGCAATCGGATCGCTGGCATCGGCAAAGCTGAGCGCCAGGGTTTCTTTCGTCGTTATAGCGGCGCCATGTTCCAGCACCGGGCGGGCAGTTACCGGCTTGCGCGGATTGGGGTTTGGCAACCCGGCAGCGGCAAACTGGACATAGCGGATCGTCAGTGAATTGCCGCTAAACGCCTCGGTGACGGTGTGCAACAGGCCGTCGGCGCGAACATTGGCGAGGAACATGCCGTCATTGCCGGTGCTAAAGGGGCCAATCCAGCTGCCGTCGAGTGGTTTGACGGCAGCGTAAAGATCGAGCTCGCCACTATGATCGCTCAGCCAGTATGCTGCCGTATTGCCCACGGCGTCGCGGGTCAGTGCAACCATGCCATGGCCGACGACGCCGGCCAGAAGTTGTGGAACCCAGCCCTGGTTGGACACGTGTTCCGCTATGTAGACGCCGCCCTCGATTTCGCGCCAGGCCACCATGGGTACGCCGTTGGCCTGAACGACTATGCCGGGATTGGCTGCATTGCGTCCGCCCCGCGAAATAACGCTATGATTGACAAAACTGCTACCGTTCCAGCTTGCCACGACGATCTGGAGATAATCGTCAAGCCCGGTGGTATAGGCGATATGGGCACTACCATCGGGGCCGACGGCAAAGGAAAGCGCGCCGAAGCCGACGTGTTTGGGATGCACATACTGGTGCGGTGTCCAGTTTATGCCGCCGTCTGAGGTCGCACGAACCGAGAAGGGAGCATCCGGCGAGCGCCAGAAGACAAACACGGTATTGCCGGCCGATCCCATTGTCAGTTCAGCCAGAAACGTATTACCTGGTAGTATGACCGGGCGGGCGGGCCCCCAGGCACCGTCGGCATAGCGACGCATCAAAAACTGGTGGGTTTCCTGGTCGATAAAGGCCGCATAGATCGAACCGTCATCGGTTCTGGTGATGCTGACCGGCGAATAATCGGGCTGGCCGCCGGCCGTCCCGACGACCATCGGCTGACCGAAGGCTGCATCGGCGACGCCGGCCTGCCAGATCGCCGCATCGTGGCGATTGCTGGGCGCACTGAGCCAGACCTGGTCGTCATTCAGTTGCACCGAGGGGTATTTCGTCTCATTGGCATTCGGTGGCAGGCGCATCAGGTGCCTGGCAAGAATTGCCTCGCTCTGCGCAGGGGCCGAATGGGCCGACGGGCTGGCCAGGCCGCTCAGGAGCATGGTCGACAGGGCAAACACTGCCAGCAGCAGGTAGCCGGGTCGGTGCCGAACATTGGCGGAGATGTGAGCAAAGCAGTTCTGCCGGCTTGTCGAGGTCTGACGTGTCACGGGAGTACCTCCAGGCTGCCGAAGCGGATGCCGCCAATGGCCAGACTGCCCAGGCCGGCCTGTCCGGCTGACAGCGTGTTATCGCTGGCACGCAACATTTCCGTGCCGTCGAAGCTGGCCACGAGCTGGTCGGCTGCTATGTGCAGGGTCAGCGTATGCCACTGGTACTGAAGGAGACCGGGCGCCGGGCTTTCGGCCAGCAGGGTTACCTGTTCACCCTGCACCAGTTCCAGACGGTGATGCGTTCCGGCGTAGCTATCGGCAAGTACCCGGTAGCGATAGTAGCCCCCTGTGCCGGCACGGGCCAGCACATCGGCAACCCCGGATCGCTCGTTGTAGGCACTCAGCACGATCGTAGCATCAGCCGGAATGTCGGCATCGAGCAAGGCAAAAGCATCGCGAATCTGATGATCGCGCAGCCGGCCGACACCTTCCTGGTTGAGGGTGGCATCTTCGATCTGCCAGACTGCCTCCGGATCACTGAAGCGCAACCGATCGAGCGCGGTTGGCGAATCGAAGCGGAGGGTCGTAAGCGGGTTTGCGGATAGTCCGACAGCTGGGGGCGCTGCCGGTGTCGGCGTCGGCGGCAGGTCGGGCATTTCCAGGATGGGCGCTTGATCCTGAGCTTGCCCCGACGAACTGAGGGTTATCAGCAAGCCTATCAGCAATGCGCCGCTGAGGAATACCCCGAATATGAGCGAAAGACGAGACTTGAACATCAGTGCCTCCATACGATGCTGGAACGATAAATGCAGTGCTTGCGGTTATCGCTGCGATAACCGCAAGCACGACAATGGCTCAGTTACACTGGCTCATGCTGCCCTGCGGATCGACTTCGTGCCCAAACCAGACGACGGCGAAATTTTCGTAAAAACCTACGCCCATGGCATTCCAGCCACTCCAACCATTCATTTCGACAATGACGGCGTTGTGGCCGGGGCTGCCTTTCCAGAGATCCAGTGCTTCGGCTGCGGTCGTTGCACCGAACGAGGAGATTTCGTATCCATTGCCACTGTAGGCATCCCGCGTGATCTCACGGGGCTTGATCCACATGCCCTCAGCATAGGCATGATCCGAGGTGTAACATACTGGCGTCCAGGGGCCTTTGTCCGACCAGCTGTGCAGATTGCACTGCAAGCCGCGGGCATCGGTGCCGCTGTGCGGTCGCTCTTCAAACAGATCAACAACGTGGGCCTGGGCGACGTGGGAAAGCGATTTCGACAGGTTGACCGGCGGCAGGCTATTCTGCGCTCGGTATTCGTTGATCAGGCGCCCCAGTTCAGCTTCACGCGCCGTAAGGCAGACGCCTGGCTGGTATGCTGATGGAGGAACCGGTGTTGCTGTCGGTGGCACAGCAGTCGGCTCGACCGGCGCAGCGGTGGGCTCGACCGGCGCAGCGGTGGGTTCGGCGGTGGGCTCGACCGGCGCGGTGGGCTCGACGGTGGGCTCGACAGTGGGCTCGACCGGCGCGGTGGGCTCGACGGTGGGTTCGGCGGTGGGCTCGACCGGCGCGGTGGGTTCGGCGGTGGGCTCGACCGGCGCAGTGGTGGGCTCGACCGGCGCGGTGGTCGGATCCGCCGGAGCGGGATACGGGTTGGGTGAACTCATCCGATCTTTGAGTTCGTTGCCGAGCAGCCCCAGCAAGACCTCATACTGCGTGCCGGAATACTCGATGTGATGCTCCATCCGCCGTCGTTCGAAGTACTGAACCGTTCCGCTCCAGTCGCCGATTTCCATGGTAAATTCTTCAGTGACCGGATAGCCGAAGCGCGGCAGACCACCATTTTGCTCCCAATAGCTGAGAAATGGTTCACACAGGCTATGACGAGTGACTTCGAAGTAGCGACAACCGGCAGGCGCGGAATCAACGGTCGCGAAGGTTTGCCAGGGCGTGTTATTCATTTCGAGCATTCGGGCGCCAAGCCGCCCGGCCATCACCCCGAGACTGCCGTGATCCTCGAGCCGATCACGCTCAAACCATTGCACCGGCCCGACCCAGTCTTCCACCATCTCTTCAGCCTGGGCGGTAATCGGGTAGCCGAACACCGGCAGGCCGCCATTGGCCTCCCAGTAGGCCCGAATCGGCCCGCTGATACAATAGCCGGTCTCCGGAAAACAACGCTCATCCTGGGCACTGGTCATGCCGGGAATGAGCAGCATTGCCAGGGTCAGCAGAGCGCCGGCCAGCACTATCACGAAGCGGTACGAAGATGGACGTTGCATGAAGCCTCCTTGAATTCCTATCCCGACAGCAAGTGGCGTTCCCGATCTCCTGACCAGGCAGGCGCTTCGGGTTATCAGTACAGGACGTGCCTTTTATATTAGTTACCGGATGCGCAATAACTTGTCAGGGTTTTTAGTTGATATTTCGCAACTATGCGGTCAAGTGCGCTATGGTGGTATTATTGGAAAGGGGTTGCCTGAGGTAGTGCCTGCACAGTGCAACTGAGGAGCCTGTGGTACAATAGATTTATACTGAACGCTTATTATTGCTATGCCATTCCTTTATCCCGAAACCATCAGTCGCCAGGCGGCGCTGCGCTTCTACAATCGGCTCGGCGCCGGCCACGACCGCGCCGAGATTTATGAGGGGCGCGCCAAACTGCGTGGTCTGGAACAGCTTGATCTGGCACCGGGTCTGCGTTTGCTGAACCTGGGTGTCGGCACCGGCAAGGAGCATTTCCACATCCAGGCGGCGCTTGCCCCCGGCGGGCGCGCCGTTGGCCTGGATCTTTCGCCGGTGATGCTGGAGATCAGCCGGGCGCGGGTCGGCGCCCCGCTGCTACGCGCCGATGCGGCCCGGTTGCCCTTCGCTGCTGCGAGCTTCGACCGCATCTTCAGTTCGTACCTGCTCGATCTCTTGTCGCTGGCGGAATTGCCGGGCTTGCTGCAGGACTGCCGGCGGGTGCTGCAACCCGGAGGGCGCATGGTGCTGGTCTCGCTCACCGAGGGCATCGACGCGCCCAGCCGCACGGTGATCGGCCTCTGGAAAAGCCTGTTCCGACTGCGTCCCTTCGCCTGCGGCGGCTGTCGCCCGCTGCAACTGGCCGGCCTGGTCGAGCCGGCCGGCTTTCAATTGCTCAGTCGTGAGGTGGTGGTGCAACTGGGTGTGCCCAGCGAAATTGTGGTGGCGATAGGGGCATAGCGCGTGCTCAAAACGCCGGCTTCGGTCGATGCTGCCGGCCAGCCGGATTGGCGTGCCGCAGCACAGGCCTGCCTCGAGCGCGAGACGCAAGTGCCGGCCCGTCTCGATCATCCACGCATCGTGCGCCAGGTAGCTTATGAACCGCACGGCGCCCTGCCCTACCTGGTGCTCGACTATCTGGCCGGCCCAACCCTTGAACAGCGTCTGAGCCGTGTCGATCAGCACAGCAAGCCGGTTGCCGGCCGGGCGCTGCTGTCGGGCGAGGCCCTGCGCTATGCCGCCAGCGTCGCCGAACTGCTGGTCTATCTGGTACGTTGCCGCCGGACATCGCGGTACTGCTGCAGGCCACGCTGTCGCCGGATCTGAATGTGCGCCCGGCGGCGGAGTTGCGGGCGGAACTGCGGGGATTGGCACAGAAATATGGGTGAGCGTTCAAGCGCTGCAGCGTTCAAGCGGATGGCAGTGCTGCATTGTATAATGAGGATGTTCTTTTGGGAGGAGAGATACAAATGCAAGCGGTTACAGACGAGCAGCGCCTGGTGTATAAGGCAACCGCAACTGAATTAATCATTATTGCCTGTCGTTATCATTATGAAAAATAGCCTTTCAAAGGCGCTAAAACTCTGGCGAGTCAGCTATACTGCACCACAGTTGACAGGATCAGTCCCCACGTGGTATTACTGAAACACATCCAGAATAGACCAGAAATTGATATCCTATGCTACATAATCTACGCATTGCGCTGATTGGCGCCGGGGCTATGGGTGAGGCGATGGTCGGTGGCCTGATTCGCCAGGAACTGGTGCCGCCCGGCCAGATTATGGCGACTGCGCCGCGCGAGGAGCGCCGCCGCGAACTCGAGGATCGCTACGGCATTCAGGTAACCAGCGATAATCTGATGGCGGCGCGCTGGGGCCAGGTGGTGATCTTCGCGGTCAAGCCGCAAACGCTGCCGCGGTTGCTGCCCGGTCTGCGTGGCTCGCTTTACGATAATGAACTGGTGATCTCGATTATTGCCGGCGTTTCGATGCGCCAGTTTATCGAGACGCTTGAACACCCGGCGGTGGTGCGCGCTATGCCCAACACGCCGGCCCAGATCGCCGAGGGGATGACGGTCTGGACGGCGGCAGCCGATGTCACGGAAGAACAGCGCGGTTGGGCCGGGCTGGTGCTCGGTGCGCTCGGTCACGAGCTTTACGTCGACAATGAGCATTACCTGGATATGGCGACGGCCATCAATGGCACCGGCCCGGCTTATTTTTTTATGATGATGGAGGCGATGATCGACGCTGGAGTACACCTGGGCCTCGCGCGGCGCATCGCGGAGGAACTGGTGCTGCAAACGATGCAGGGCGCCGTGCGCTACGCGATTCAAAGCGGTCAGCATCCGGCTCAGTTGCGCAATGCGGTGACGTCGCCGGGCGGCACGAGCGCGGCGGCGCTCAGCGAACTCGAACGCGGTGGCCTGCGGACGGTGCTCGGCGATGCGATCTGGGCGGCCTACCGGCGCTCGGTGGAATTGGGAAAGCAGTAGGCTCATGGTTCGCTATGCTCGCCCGCGCCTGATCACTGCCGACGATAAACGCTACCGGGCCTATGTCGAGCAGTTCATTCTGCAACGCAATAATCAGAAAGCGATGCGCCCACCTCGCCAGCGCGATATTTTCGGCGGTCAGGCCGAGCAAGTTCTGCGCGACTGGCTCGCCGAACGGGTCGAGCTCTGCGAGCAGCGTATCCTTGAGTACGAAGAACGCCGCGGCCGGCGCGCCGGCACAAAGTACCGCGAGCTCGATGCGCTGGTGCTCGATGAAGCCGCCAGAAGCGTGCATGTCTTCGAGATCAAGGCCAGCCGCAGCGCCGGCAGCCTGCGGCGGGCCGGCGGCCAGCTCTACGAGACTCGCGATATTCTGCGGCTGCGCTACCCTGCGGTGGCGCTGACGGTGCTGCTAATCGATACCGGTATCCCCGATGCGGCGGCGGTGGCGGAGATTATGGCCGGCCCCGCGCCGCCGGCACACTCGCCTGAAACGCTCGATGCCTTGCTCACGTCGCGTCCCGATTTTCACCTGCTCGCCGATCTCGCGGCACAGGCCGACGTCGCCGAGGGAATTGGTCTGCTGCGCTTCAGCGTCGATGACATCGTGCAACTGGCCGGCGCCGAGAATCTGGCGCTCGACTGGGCGGATGCGGAAGATGACCTGGAAATACCGGAGAAATCGACCAGCAGCCAGGTCTATTCCAGCAGCCGGGAGCAGGCCGATGACGATGATGATGATGATGATAATCCGATGGCGGCGGCACTGCGGCGCGCCGGTTTGAGCTAGTTTGCTGTAGGGAGCGGTGAAGACTATGAGCGAAGTAAAGCCGGCGCAGACGACGGCGATTACGATGGATTATCCGCCGCCGCCATGGACACTGATGGGCAGTGTGATGGTGGCGGCTTACCCGGTTGCCGCCGATGCTGCCGCCGGTTTTGTGCCTACGCCGCTCAAGCTGGTGACCGCACCGGGCGGGCGGGCAATGGCCTACCTGGCTATTGCGCGCTATGGGCCGGGCTCGACGCTCGAGTACAGCGAGTTGATTGCCGGCTTCCTGGTGCGCCACGGTGCGCGCGTCAGCCCATTCATCAGCCATGTTGCGGTCGATAATCCGCGGTCGATGCGCGGCGGCATCGATCATTGGCAGTTGTCCAAGCGGCTCTGGGGCTTCGAGTGGCAGGTCGGCAAAGACGCGGCCGAGGTGCGGGTCTGGGATGGCGTGACGCTGATTTGCAGCATCAGCGAAGCGCCCAGCAATGCCCGGCTCTGGCCGGTACGCATGACGGTGCCCTTCTTCAACTTTGCCAATGGCCCGCAATTGATCAACTGCGATTTTGCGCTGCGCACGACGCGGGTGCCTTATAAAGTGCAGGTCGGGCCGAGTAGCCCGTTGACCGGCCACCATCCTGCCGGGCCACTGCTGACCACCATCGGGCGTGGCAAAGTCGTGGCCCACGCTCCGGTGCCGGCGTAGGCGCAGCAGCGGTTCCGCTGCTGCGCCCTGCGCCGGTACCGCCGAAATACTGATTATTAAGGAAACCAGATGTGAGTGACATCATTGAATTGACCATCACCGAGGCGGCGGCACGCATTGAACGGCGTGACCTGTCGCCGGTTGAGTTGACGCGGGCTTATCTCGCACGCATTGAGCATGTCGATGGGCAGTTGAATAGTTTTCTGACGCTGGATGCCGATCAGGCTTTGCGGGCTGCTGAAATTGCCGAAACCGAAATTGCCGGCGGTACCTATCGCGGGCCGCTCCATGGTATGCCGCTGGCGCTCAAGGATCTCTACGATACGGCCGGCTTGCGGACTACGGCCGGCTCACGTTTCGATGCCGACCGGCTGCCAGAGCGCGATGCCGAAGCGGTACGTCGCCTGCGCAACCTGGGCATGGTGCTGCTCGGCAAGCTCAATATGCACGAGTGGGCGCTGGGTGTTACCAATGCCAACCCGCACTACGGCGATTGCCACAATCCCTACGATACCAGCCGCTCGCCGGGCGGCTCCTCGGGTGGCTCAGGGGCGGCAGTGGCCGCCCGGCTTTGTATTGCTTCGTTAGGTAGTGATACCGGTGGCTCGATCCGCATTCCGGCATCGCTTTGCGGAATCGTCGGCCTGAAGCCGACTTTCGGGCGCATCAGTTTGCGTGGCGTTGTGCCGCTGAGCTGGAACCTCGACCACGCCGGTCCGCTAACCCGCAGCGTACCTGATGCCGCTATTCTGCTTCAGGCGATTGCCGGCTACGATGCCGCCGATCCGGCTTCGGCGTTTGTGCCGACGGATGGGTACGACGAGGGCATCGATGCCGGCGTGGAGGGCTGGAAGATCGCTATCGCGACCGATGCGCATTTCCGCGATGCCGATGCTGAGGTGCTCAGCGCCGTCGATGCCGCTGCCGGCCGCTTGAGTGAACTTGGTGCCGATATTGGGATGGTTGAATTGAACGATGCGGCGGCGGCGGCGCAGGCCAATGCGCTGATGACTACCAGCGATGCGGCTGCCTGTCATCACGAGCAATTGCGCGATCAGCCGGATATGTTCGGCGCCGATGTGCTGGAACGCATGCGGCGCGGTGCGGCCTATACCTCGACTGAGTATATCCTGGCCCGCCGCCGCCAGGCTGTCTGGCGGCGCTACCTCGATGAGTTTTTCGAGACGTATGATGTGCTGCTCACTGCGGCTACGCCTATTACCGCCCCGGTGCTGGACGATACGGCTGTCGAGAAGGCGCGTGTGCTGACGCGCTTTACGGCGCCGTTCAATCTGGCCGGCCTGCCGGCCCTGGTGTTGCCCTGCGGTGTTGATGCAGCCGGTCTGCCCATCGGCCTGCAGATCGTCGGTTCGGCCTGGGCCGAAGCGCGCGTCCTGCGGGCCGGACGGGCCTTCGAACAGGCCGCCGGCCTGCGCCTGGCTCCACCGCTCTAAAAGCACGTCGGCAACGACAATGCACTGTCTGAACACAGGCAGTTTCCGCTGTCCGGATTTTATTCGAGTTTGTGTCCCAGGGTATCGCGCATATCCGGGAAGCTGCTGCTGCGCCGTGGTGTGCCCACCAGCCGTTGATAATCCTGCACGGTGCGCAACAGGGTCGCAATCTCTTCCCGCTCACGATCCGTTTCCACTGTGGCGAATTGCAGGCTCAGCCGGCGGATCCAGGTGCGAATCTGGGTCAGGCGCAGGTGCTGCATACATTCCATCGCTTCGTTGCGATAGCGGTACTGGTGTTGCAGCGGCCCGGCGCCGGCCAGCAAGCGTTGCGCCTGTTCGCGCAACAGCGGATCGAGTTCGGCAGCCCAGGTTTGCAGCTCGGCATTGGGCGTCGCCTGGCGTAGCCGCCAGATCTCGCGATTGGCCGGGTTTTCCAGCAGCACGCTGATCTCGCCGGCCAGCAGACCCTGCAAGGCCGGAAATCCGGCCAGGTTAGCAGCCATGGCGGCCGATACATCAACTGCCAGGTTGGGATAGCGCAAGAGTACGACGAGCAAGTGATCTTCCCGGCTGAGTTTCGCAGCGCCGGCAGCGGCTGGATGCGGTGGTTCTGCCGGCGGAGTCGGACGTTGATCACGGCGCGAGCGTCGTTCGCGGGTCGCGCTCTGAGTATTGCCGCGCAGCAGATCGAGTATCAACTCGGCCCGGATGCCGATTACCTGCTCCAACCGTGCGATGTATACTCGTTGCTGGGTGGCGTCGAGGCGTGCCAGCAGCGGCAGGAGCCGATCCAGTGCCGCCCGCTGATCTTGCGGCTGCGCCGGATCCAGCCCGGCGGTGTAGGCGTTGATGTAAAAATCCATCACCGGGCTGGCATGATCCAGCAGTCGCTGCCACTCCGCCGGGTCGGCCCGGATTACCTCGTCCGGGTCGCGTCCCACCGGCATGGTGATAATCCGCAGGTTGACATCGCTCTGCCAGCGTACCAGCCCCTGCGCGGTTGTCACCGGACTGGCCTCTTCTGCGGCAACTCCTTCCTGCAAGACGTTCAACCCGCGCAGGGTAGCGCGTTGCCCGGCGGCGTCGGCGTCCAGCGCCAGGGACACATTCGGCGAGAGCCGTTTGAGTAGCGCCACGTGGCCCTGGGTCAGTGCGGTCCCCAGTGGCGCTACCACATTCTTGAAGCCGTGCTGGTGTGCCGTGATCACATCGACATAGCCTTCGACGACAACTGTGGCATCAGCGCTGCGAATGGCATCGCGGGCCTGGTCGAGGCCGTAGAGCACATGGCTCTTGTCGAAGAGCAAGGTTTGCGGCGTGTTCATGTACTTGGGTTGCACGTCGCCGATGGCGCGCCCACCGAAGCCGATCACCCGCCCGCGGGCGTCGCGGATGGGGAACATCAGCCGCCCACGAAAGCGGTCGTAGTAGCCGCGGCTCTCGTGGTGTATCGCCAGGCCGGCGGCCTCAATTTCGGCCGGGTCGTACCCCCGCCGATCAGTCAGGTAGCGCAACAGGCGACTCCACTCGTCGAGACTATAGCCCAGTTGAAACGCCTCGACCATCTCCGGGTTGATGCCGCGCTGCTCGATATACTCGCGCCCGGTCTGGCCGCCTGGCTGGTTTAGCAAGACCGCATTGAAATACACAGCCGCCGCTGCACAGATCTCCAGCAGGCGGGTGCGCTGCGCATCTTCCTGTTGCTCTTCCGCACTGCGTTCCTTGAGTTGCACCCCGGCTCGCGCCGCCAGTTGTTCCAGCGCACCGCGAAAATCCAGGCCCTGCTTGCGCATCACAAAATCGAAGGCCGTGCCGGAAGCCTGGCAGCCAAAGCAGTAAAAACTCTGTGAGTCCGGGTAGACCGTAAAGGCCGGCGTGCGCGTATTCGAATGGAAGGGACAGAATCCCAGCCAGCTGCGCCCGGTGCGCCGCAGGTTCACCCCGCTACTCTGAATCAGGTCGACGATATCGACCCGCTCCTTGATTTCATCTATTACACCCATGGTGTTATTGACCGGACTTACGCGGAAGCAACCGTTTACTTCCGTTGTTCTGGCGGCTTTGCCGCCAGAACAACGAAAAAAGATAGTCATTTCCTTGCTGCCGCCGCCTGCCCTGAGCCTGTCGAATGGGGCGAAACAGCCCTTGCGGCTTGAGCAGCAACATTCAGGGGCCACGCCCTGGGGCGTCAGACATGCCAGGTGCGCGGCACAAAGATGCGATTGAAGACCTCGATGGCATAGCGGTCGGTCATGCCGGCGATATAATCGACGACAGCCCGCTCGATGGGTTCCCGGCGCTCGTGGTTAATACGTCGCAAATCTTCCGGCAACTGCGCAGGGTTGGCCACAAAATGCGAATAGAGCGTTTCGATCACAAAGCGTACCTTGTGGTCGTCGTCTTTGGCGCGCGAGGTCAGGTAGACGTTTTCGAACATAAACTCGCGCAGCGCATTGGTGGCCGCCAGCACCTCGCTGCTCATCGCCAGCAGCGGCGGATCGGGCGGCTCAGCCGCGCCGCCGGCCCAGGCATTATGCGTGATCATATCGGCGACCATGGTATTGATGCGTACGCCGTGGCTGTCGCCCAGCACGGCGATGCAGTCGCGTGGCAGGTCGCTCGCGGCCAGAATGCCCGCCCGGATCGCATCGTCGATGTCGTGATTGATATAGGCAATGCTGTCGGCAATCTTGATGATCTGACCTTCCAGCGTGCTGGCGGTACCCCAGGCCGTCGTCATAATATCGCGGCGGGCTTTGGAATGCAGATAAATCCCCTCGCGTACCGGGTAAGTCAGGTTCAGGCCGCGCCCGTCGCGCTCGATGGTCTCGACAATCCGCCGGCTCTGTTCGTTATGGCGAAAATGCTCAGGGAAAATGCGGGTCAGCGCAGTTTCGCCGGCATGACCGAAGGGCGCATGGCCGATGTCGTGGCCCAGACCAATCGCCTCGGTCAGATCTTCGTTGAGGCGCAGCGCCCGCGCCACCGTGCGCGCAATCTGCGTCACTTCCAGCGTATGCGTCAACCGGGTGCGATAATGGTCGCCGAGCGGTGCAATAAACACCTGTGTCTTATGTTTGAGCCGGCGGAAGGGCTTGGAATGCAGAATCCGGTCGCGATCGCGCTGGAACGTCGTTCGGATCGGGCATTCGATTTCCGGCTGTGCGCGTTGCGCCTGCGCGCTGCGTGCCGCCAGCGGCGACAGGATCTGCTCCTCGATGGCCTCGTACTGCTGCCGACTGCTGAGTGTCATAGCATTCCTGCGTATATCAACCCGGTGTTTATTTTTGCTGATCGCAGAGGTACGCAGCGATGGCAATGCATCGGCTGGAGCCCTTCATGAACGCCATCTTGCAACAAACTCTGCGTTCCTGGCGGGCAAAATCCCGACTTTGACGTTAGTTGCCCGTCGCTTCGACCGGCTCGTGCGCCGCCCCGGCTGCCACAGGCGGGCTCAGGGCGCGCCAGGCCGCCATGGCGCTGCCCGCCAGCAGATGCAGCACGATTACGGTGCCGAAATAAAACTCGTGCGTACCGATCTGTTCCGCCGGCACCAGCAGCGACTCAATGCGCGCTGCGACGAAGGGCGTCAGAAAATACAGGCAGAAGCAGCAAAACGCGGCCAGCGCCCATTCAACCCGTCGTGCAATCAGCCAGCCGATGCACAGCGCTGCCGGCGTAGCAAAAATCGCCCAGACCAGCGGGCGCACCGTCGCATCGACTCGTGCGCCGCCGGCGCTGACCCAGTTGAAATAGGCCCAGGCCGCCCCCAGCAGAGTGGTGACCAGCATTATCGCAAAACTGCGCCCATCAAAACTGCGCTTGCTCGTCATTGTGCTATTCGCTCCCGGCATTCAACAGGGCCAGGCGCTGGCCGGCATCGCGTTGCAGGTCGGCAATCTGCTGTTGCAAGTTCTGCTCCTGGTTGCTCAGCGCCTGCAGGCGATCTTCCTGGCTGGTTAGTTCGCGGACGTAGCGCTGGCGCAACTCGCCCTCGCTGCCCTCGCGCCCGAGCGGCTGCAAATTGCCCTGGATCATCGTCTGCTGTTTATGGATCTTCTCGCGTTCTTTCTCGATGTCGCGCAGTTGCCGCTCCAGGCCACCGATCCGCTGGTAGAGCCCGATGATCTCGCCCAGCGCCGCGCCGAGTTCTTCATCGAGCAACCGGCTGCGCATGTAGCGCTGCAACTGTTGCATACTCAGGCTGCGCACCTGCTCCTGGCGCTGCATGAGCCGGCGCTCCCGCACTACAAATGTCGTCTGGGCCCGGGCTGCACAGGCAACGATCCAGCGCATAAACTCGGCACTCACTTCATCCGGCTGCAGCGTATCAGCCAGTTCATAGCCCTGGCGCGGCTCGTGCTCAATCATCACCGACATATCCTGGTTCAGGCTACTGGTCAGCGCATAGCGGCTGGTGAAGAACTCATACTCCTCGAGCAGCAAGTACTCGTTGCGGACGGAAACTCCGGCCATGCGCCGCTCACTCTGGTAATCTTCATTGACCGTGATGCCCATCTCAACGGCATAAGGCACGATCATTTCACCGCCGGCGCGAGTGAACGGCAGTACCGCTTCGCCGGCATAATCGCCATTCTCCAGCACCGTCACCGGGCCGCGTTCAAGCGTCAGGCCGCTCTGGTTTTCGAGCCGTAGTGCGGCCACCGGGTATTTCGGCAATTTGCGTTTATTGTAAAGCAACTCGCGCCGGCAGGCCAGCCGGCTGCTCAAAATCGGTACCATCGCCGACTGGCCGCGCCCGACGCTGACCGGGTGGCCGACTTCGTAGGCAAACAGGGCGCCGCGTTCGTCGCCCGCAGCCGCGACCTGCACGGCTTCGCTCATTTCAGTCAGACCGAAGCCGCCCGCCGCCAACTCCGCTGCCTCCGGCTCCGCTGCCATCTGATCGGCAAATGCCGCCGGCGCCGCTTGCATCGCCATGGCTTTCGGCGCCGGTGGCGGCGCACCGGCATAGGCCAGCGGGCGATCAACCCTGCGCTCTTCATCTTCGAACAGCGGGCGCTGCGGCGTTTTCGGCTCATACAGGCGGTAGCGGAACGATACCGGCATGCCGGCGACCAGCGTCAGGCGCACCTCCTCCAGGTCTTCCTCCAACTGGTTGTCGAACAACCCCCAGCCCTGCAAGAGCAACCGATCCTCGCCAGCGGCCTCGGCCGCCTCGTAGAGCATACGATAGCTCACCCGCCAGGCCGGCGCCGGCGCGATATAGCCCACAACCAGTTGATGCTCGCCCGGTGTCAGGTGCAGGTTTGCGCTGCGCCGTTCTTCTTCGCTCTGCGCCGCCCGCAGAAAATAGCTCAGATCATCAGCCGCCGCCGCATCGAGCAGGTCGAGCCGCCGCAGTTGTTCCAGTTCGAGCGTGCTGACCGAGCGCAACTCGGGTTGGTAGATCGCCACTACCGCCCGCTCGATGCGCTTCTCATCCTCATAGTCAACGCCAACGACCATGCCCTCGAGATTTTGCTCATCGTCGCCCTTGCCATAAACCAGGCGCACCCGCCGCCCGCGCAGGTCACGCAGCAGATCAACCAGGCTGCGATCGTCCGACAGGTGAATGCTGCCTTTGGCGAGCAACGCCCGGCGATCCTCGGGTGTCTCAAAATCGATGCCGAGCACCTGGCCGGCGCTGCGGTCGATGACCACCAGGCTCTTGAGCACATCGTCCATCGCTTCAAGCGGAAAGTTCAGCCGCAGACTACTGCCGCTGAACTCGCCATGCCGCTCAAAATAGCCGACACCGTGTTTATACAGAATGATTCGCTTGATAGGCAATTCCGCCATAAAAAACTCACTACTCCATCCGCATGGGATTATACGCCGTGTACACCATTCGGGCGAAGGCGGCAATCACCGGTGCTGCTTCGGCATCGGTCAGCCAGGAATTGCGCTGCTGCTGGTAGACATAAATTGCCAGAATAAAGTCACCGCCCGGCGAACGTACAATGCCGACGTCCGCGTGCATATCTTCGAGCCAGCCGCTCTTGTGCTCAACGCGAGCGCGCTCGTCCATACCGGCAACCATGCGGGTCGTATCGGCATTATCGGCCAGCAGGTCGAGCATTTCCCGGCAGCGATCGGCCGAGAGCGTAGCGTACAAAGCGAGCAACTCGCCCTCACCCTGACTGCACTGGTCGATCAACTTGAACAGTCGGCTCATATCAGCCGGCGTCGTGCGCAGCACCGGGTCAGCCTCCGTGAAGGGGGGCGGCCCCTCCTGGGCCGGGCCACGCGGGATATCCAGATTGCGAACGCGCAGCAGGTAATCGCTGGCCTCGTAGGGCATATTCTGGTAGGAATGCTCCAGGCCCAGTTCCTTCAGCATCTCATTCATCGCCCGCACCCCGATCAGCGCCTCGTCGGTGCCGCCGCCGCCGGCCGCGGCAATGGCCAGCATGGCATTCGCCGCCTTATTGTCGCTGTCGACAATCATCAGTTGCAGCCACTCGCGGGCATTCTCGTCGAACACCTCAACCTGAGTGTAGGCATAGAGCATGATGGCGACTTTCATCACGCTGGCCCCGGAGAATACCACCTTCTCGTTATGTGTCAACGTCTCGCCGCTAGCCAGGTCTTCCAGGTAAAAGCCGACGATGCTGTCCCATCGCGGGATCATATCATCGAGTTGTTCGGCCATCGCCGCAAAATCGGCCGGCGGCGGCGTTTCGTCGGCCAGCATACTCAAGGTTACCCGCCGGCTGGAACCAGGCGCCGTCAGGCGGCGCTCGATGGTTTCCATCGCCGTGCCGACATCGAGCACCTGGCCGGGGGTATACACAAACGTTCGCGAGATACGCTCGCTCGCCGTGATAATTCCGGTCTGCGCCGGTTGTGCCGCTTCGACCGCCAGTTCCTCCAGCGTGGCTTGCAGAGCGGCCGCATCATAGTCAATCGTCAGCGGGATCCGTCCGCCGTTCGCCATTGCCTCGGCCAGCAGCGTATCGACCGGGAGTGCCAGGTCGATCTGTTCCGGGCGCAGATTGAACCGGAGCTCACCGGCCCGGATCTCGAGCGGTCGTTCAAGCGAGGCCATCGCGGTACCCAGTTCGGCAGCGGCTTCTTCCATCGTCATCCCGGAGACATCGACGCCGGCGACATAGGTTTCGGCGGCAAAACGCGGTTCGGCGGTTGGCGAAGGCGGTGGTGGCGAAGGCGGATCGCCGACCGCCGTTGGCTCGACGGTGGGCGTGGGCGACACAGCCGGGTTCGCTGTGCAGGCGCTGATCAGCAATGCCAGCAGCAGCAACAGGCTGCCGGCAACATGGGCATACTTATTCATCGGGCTCCAGGTAAAAACTGAGCGGGTACCCGGCCTCGCGAGCCAGCGAGTGCGCAGCATACACGAGTTGCTGGGCCTCTTCAAAGGGCAGCGTGACCACATGGGCGCGCCCCTCGTTATGAGCAGTAAACATTATCTCGACTGCCCGGTCGTAAGCGAGACCAAAGATCACTCGCAATACCAGCACGACAAATTCCATCGGCGTGACGTCATCATTTTCAATGATCACCCGGTAGGGCTTTTCCAGTTCTTCCCGGTCAACCACTTTATACGTGGTTTGCGGTGTTACGATGACATCGGGCACTTCTGTGGTCATGCCTATCGTCCTGGTCTGTTCAACGGACACATCTCGCCGCCAGTATAGCACAGAAGGACAAAGGCAGACGCAACACCGGCACGGCATCACCACCGGGTTATGATGCACCCCTGGGCCTGCCGTTGCCGCCCACCGACACAAAACCGCAAAGCGCCCGGCGCTTTGCGGTTTTGTGTCGGCCCTGGCGGAACCTGGCGAACCCTTACGCACCCAGCGGTTCAGCCGGATGTTTGCTCTCGATGGCGATGACACTGCCGCGCTGAAAGATCAGTTCACCGTTTTCGACATCGACCAGCACCTTATCGCCGGTGACGAACTCACCCTTCAACAGCATACGCGAGAGCGGCGTTTCGACCATCCGCTGCACCGTACGCCGCAGCGGGCGCGCCCCATAGATCGGGTTGTACCCCTCAGTAACCAGGATTTCCTTGGCGCTTGCCGACAGCTCCAGACTGATCTTCTGTTCACCCAGCCGCTTGACCAGGTCGGCGATCTGGAGATCAACGATCCGGGTCAGGTCTTCCATTGTCAACTGATGGAAGAGAATGATCTCATCGACCCGGTTAAGAAACTCAGGCCGGAACGCCTGCTTGAGCGCGTCGTCGACCTTGCGCCGGGTTTCTTTGACATCGTAGGGCTTACTGCGCGTATCGCGAGCGCCGAAGCCGATGCCGCTGCTCTGCAGGTGCTCGGTACCGGCATTGCTAGTCATAATCACGATCGTATTGCGAAAATCGACCGTATGCCCCTGTCCATCAGTCAATCGCCCGTCGTCGAGCAATTGCAGCAACGCATTGAAGACATCGGCATGAGCTTTTTCGATCTCATCGAAAAGCACTACCTGATAGGGCCGGCGGCGAATACTCTCGGTAAGCTGGCCGCCCTCATCGTAGCCGACATAGCCGGGAGGCGCACCGATCAGCCGGCTGACCGTATGCCGTTCCTGGAACTCACTCATATCGACGCGCGTCAGCGCCTCGTCGCTATCAAACATAAACTCGGCCAGCGCCTTGGCCAGTTCCGTCTTGCCGACGCCGGTCGGCCCGACAAAAATGAAGCTACCGATAGGCCGCCGCGGATCGCGCAGACCGCTGCGGGCGCGCCGAATAGCATCGGAGATGGCCACAATCGCCTCGTGCTGGCCGATCACCCGCTCGTGCAAGCGATCTTCCATATTGACCAGTTTTTCGCGCTCGGTTTCGAGCATACGCGCCACCGGCACCCCCGTCCAGCTCGAAACAATTTGCGCAACATCCTCTTCGTCGACAATCTCATCGAGGTTGCTGCTGGCCAGCCAGGCATTGCGTTCCTGCTCGAACTCCTCGTGCAGCGTGAGATAGCGAGCCCGCAGATTGGCAGCGCGCTCATAATCGCGGCGGGCGCCGGCTTCTTCCTCCTCGCGTTGCAAGCCGAACAACTCGGTTTCCTTGTCACGCAGCAACCTGGGCATCGAATAAATATCGATCCGCAGCTTGGCGCTGGCCTCATCGATCAGGTCGATGGCCTTATCGGGTAGAAAGCGGTCGGCAATATAGCGGCTGGCCAGCATTGCCGCAGCTTCGATAGCCGTATCGCTGATGGTGAGTTTGTGATGCTCCTCGTAGCGCCGGCGCAGGCCACGCAACATTTCGACCGCCAGATCGACCGAAGGCTCTTCCACAAAGACCGGGCTGAAGCGCCGTTCGAGCGCGGCATCTTTCTCGATTTGCTTGCGATACTCATCAATAGTTGTAGCACCGATGACCTGCACTTCGCCGCGGCTGAGCGCCGGCTTGAGCATATTGCTCGCATCAATGCTTCCGGCGGCGGCACCGGCCCCAACGACTGTATGCAACTCGTCGATGAACAGGATCAGCCGGCCCTTGGCGGCGCGCACCTCATCCATCACCGCCTTGAGACGTTCTTCAAACTCACCGCGAAACTTGCTGCCGGCAACCATACCCGCCAGATCGAGTGCCAGCACCTTGCGGTCGCGCAGCGTGGTCGGCACATCGCCGCCGGCAATGCGCTGGGCCAGGCCTTCGGCAATCGCCGTCTTGCCGACACCGGTTTCACCGACGAGCACCGGATTATTTTTAGTGCGGCGCGAAAGAATTCGGATCACGCGAGTAATTTCGGCATCGCGGCCAATCACCGGGTCGAGCTGGCTGTTCTCAGCCATTTCGGTCAGGTCGATACTATACTTTGCCAGAATCTCATAGCGACCCTCGGCCCCCGGATCGTCCGAACGCTGTGAGCCCCGAATTTCCATCAGCGTCTGGTAGATGCGCTCCTGATCAATATTATGCGCCGCCAGGATCCGCGAGGATGCACCCTCCCGTTCGCCGCTGATAGCGATCATCAAATGATCGATCCCGACATACTGGTCATTCAGATTATTTGCTTCTTCTTCGGCCCGTTTGACCAGCCGCTGGGTACGGGGCGTCACATACACCTGATTGCCGTAGCCATACTGCCCATAGACTTTGGGCGACTTTTCGAGTTCACGTTCCACCCGTTGCGCCACCAGATCCGGGTCAACACCCATGCGATTGAGTGCACGGGCCGCCAGACCTTCGCGCTGGCGTAGAATTGCCAGGAACACATGCTCGACATCGAGCTGGGTATGGTGCTGTTCCTGCATTATTTCCTGGGCCTCTTGAAAGGCCTCTTGAGCTTTTTCGGTAAACCGCTCCAATCTCATTGATATCGTTCCTTACGCGCTGGTATATTCCAGAGTATGCGGTATGCAACACTTACGAAGCGATGAGTGAGGATAGCAAAACCAGCTTTCTTTGCACTGTTTGACTCGAATATAGTATAGCACAAGGTGAACCGTTTTCCGTTGGATTTCTATTAACGTGCATTGCGCGACAAAAACACGGCTCCTTCCGCACCGGAAGGAGCCGTTCAGGAGCGGCCTGGCAAGCCGACGCAACTTATAGCAATGCTGTTTGAGTCGTAACGTCCATCCGGTTCTGCAATGCAGTGTTCCCTGGTTCTTCAGGACTCTGGTTCATGGTTCTGGTAGGATTGCTATATTGGGTGATGGATAACAATCAGGCTACCCTCAGCAGCGGAGCCGAAATTTCAATCTGGGGCTCCGACCGGGTTGCGCTGCCGGTAATCCGTACCGGCACAGTCAGATCTTCATCGTAAAAATCCGTCTCATCAACCGTTACTCCGAGCACTTCAGCTGCAATATAGGCTGCCATATGCCGCGAAATTCGCCCGTTTTCTACGCCTTCCTCAATGATTTCGAGTAATTCATGGTGAGTCATAGTGAGCCGACCTCCAGTTCTTGCTTGTGCGAATACTTCTCCGCCGGTTCCGGATACCTCCATCGGCTTTCGGAACGCAAAAACCCGACGCAACGCCGGGTTTATTATCCTGCTGCCTGCCAGACCTGCACGCTACCGATCCGTTATGCACACATTCTATAAGCCGAACCAGCCGGCCGACTACCGGTATATGATAACCGATTCGACTTGTTTCAGCAAGTATCGTAAGGCGATTGCAGTTGCAAAGCGGTACTATGGTGCAATGGTGCAATAGTGCAATGCTGTTTGCGTTCGTAACGTCCATCCGGTTTTGCAATGCGCCGGTTCCTGCTTCTCGTCGGATTGCGAGCGCAAACATTCGGATGAAAGATATGTTATGTTTAATACAGGTTATTGCCAGAGAGTTCATGTATAATAGGTTTCCAACCGAGGAAGCAAGCTACGGCATACCGCTCTCGGCGCCAGTTTCGTACTCATCGTTCACAGCAGAACAGGCAGGGGCCAATGCGTGTTGTCAAAAACCGGCAAGAGTCTGTCATGATGCCCGCTAGAGAACCAACAGTTGAACTGCTTCAGGGCAAACTCAAACGCTACCATCGGTTTCTGGCGGCTTTTAGTTCCTTGCTGGCAGTGTCCGGCCAGAGCGATCCGATACCGGGGCTGAAGGAAATTGCCGCCCATTTGCTCCAGGCAGATGAGGTTGAGATTGTGGTTCCTTCCGGGCTGGCACCGGCACCGCAGGGGGTACTCCACTACCTCGAACGCCCGGTGCCGATTGGTGGGCGCCCCCTCGGGAGTTTGCGGGCCTGGCGCTCGCATCCCTTCGATGAAGACGATTTGGCGATGGCGACCTGCATTGGCCAGATTGCCGGCGATGTGTTTGAGCGGGTCGCTCTGCAAAGCCGGGTCGATGAGCAACAGTATGCCGCTGAAGCTTATGCCGCGACTTGTGAACAGTTGCTGGCTTTTGGCCGCTATCTGAACAGCAGCAATAGTACCCCACTGCAAGCTGCCGTCGAGCTGGCGATCCGGGTGCCGGAAATGGTCGGTGCTGACCGCGCCAGTTTGCTTTTGCTCGGACTCGACGGCCAGGATGAACCTTTGCTTATTCTCAGCAACGGCAATATCGCCCCGATTGCACGCGCAATTATGGTGCGCGACCAGGGTCTGGCCGGGCTGGTGCTGCGCGAGAGTCGCTCACTGATTATTGATCAGACGGATACCGATCATCGCTGGTTGGCCTTGAATACGCGTGACTCCGGTGCGCCGACCCGCTGTGCTATGGCGGTGCCGCTGAATTGGGCCGATAGCCCGCTGGGGGTGCTGACGGTCACGACAACCCGCTCGAATGTGTTCGGTACTTCCCATTTGAGTTTGCTGGAATTGACTGGGAGTTATGTGGCACTGGCCCTGCGCCACGCCGAAATGCACGACGCCTGGCGCCATTATAACCGGCACGTGGCGACTGTCCAGGCACAGATCGATACTGCGCTGGATGATGCCCGTTTGCATATGCAGGCAGGGGACTTTGACCAGCTTGCAGAAATGCTCGCCCAGATCCGGTCGGCAAATGCCCGCTTTGCCTCGCTGGCCGGCTATCTCCGCCGCGCCGTCGGCGATGCCCCTTAAGGCAAAGCGCACAGTGTAAAGCCTGGAATCAGGTAGCTTTCAGCACCATGGTGGCATGATAGAGCAATCCTACGGGAACCATGAACCAGGGAACTGAAGGACCAGGGGATGCTGCCAGTGCAGAACCGGATGGACGTTGCGACTCAACCATCAAATAGTATTGCTATAGCTCTGGGCCGAACGCTTGAACCCCACCCGCCGGCGTATCCGGCACTGCAATGCATACCCGCTTTGCGCTTTGCTATAGCGGTGCTCAGAACCGGCGCACGATAGTTCCCACATTTAAGGTACAATAAGGCATAATCACCAGACTAGGGCGTGTCGATGGTGATGCTGTCGCCCCGTTTTGAACAGCATTTCCCGGCTGTGCGCCGTCAATGTTTGCATTTCAGGAGTCTCGAATATATGGAATCCCCGCTGCGGAGCTATGCCAGTATTGATCATTTGCAGGCGGCGCTGGCAGCCCAGGCCTATGTGGCCGATCGCTCGCTGACAACTGCCCTCTACCTGGCTCTCAAGCTCGATAAACCGCTTTTGCTCGAAGGTGAGGCCGGTGTCGGCAAGACGGAGCTTGCCAAAACTCTGGCTGCTATGCAGCAGCGCCACCTGATCCGGCTCCAGTGTTATGAAGGTCTCGATGTCAATAATACGATGTATGAGTGGAATTATGCCCGCCAGATGTTGCATATCCGGCTGCTCGAAGCGCGTGGCGTGCTGCAGGCCGATAGTGCCGTCCAGGAGATTTTCGGCCCCGATTTTTTGATCAAGCGCCCGTTGCTGCAGGCGATTGAAGAAACCTGGGAGCATCCGCCGATCTTGCTGATTGATGAGATCGACCGCGCTGATGAAGAATTTGAAGCCTTCTTGCTCGAGTTGCTCTCCGATTGGCAGATCAGCATTCCCGAGCTGGGTACGGTGCGCGCTGCGGTGCCGCCAACGGTGATTATTACCAGCAATCGTACGCGCGAAATTCATGATGCGCTCAAGCGGCGCTGCCTCTTCTACTGGATCGATTATCCGACTCTGGCCAGGGAACTCGACATCGTGCGCGCCCGCATTCCCGCGGCTGATGCAAAACTCGCGCAGCAGGTGGTTGCGGTCGTTCAGGAATTGCGGCGCATGGATCTCTACAAGTTGCCCGGCGTTGCCGAAACTCTGGATTGGGCTACTGCGCTTGTCGCTCTTGACCAGACTGCGCTCTCGCCTGCGGTCGTCAATGATACACTGGGGGCGATTCTCAAGTATCAGGATGATATCGCCCAGGTGCGCAGCACGGGGGTGCAGGATCTGTTGAGCCGGGCGGGGGTTTGAGGGTTGAGGAACCGAGAAACCAGAGAACGAAGGAACCGGGGGGATGAACGCTACAAACCATTCGCCCACGCCCGATGTGGCGGCTATTCTTGAAGGGTTGCGCGCCGAAATTCGGAGCCGGGCGGCAACGACAGCGATGGCCGGCGATGATCCGATTGCGCACGAGTTGCGCCAGTGTGTCGAGCAACTCGAGATTGCGCGAGTGGTCAGTGCGCACTGGCCGCTGGAGGAAAAAAATTTGCTCCAGAAGATTCAGGCGTTGTTCAACAAAATGGTGCGCCGTCTGCTGCGCTGGTATATCAATCCGATTGTCGAGCAACAAAATGCCTTCAATGATGTCAGTGCGCGCACGCTGCGCCGGTTGATCGCGGCCAATGCCGAGCTGCGGGCGCAACTCCAGGCGCTGCAAGCCGGCGAGCAAACCGTGCCGCCGGCAGCGCCGCCCACTCCGCCGGTAGTACCGCCCACCGATACGGCGGCACTTCAGACGCTGATTGGTGAGCGCGGGCAGCAGGAACCGCCGGCAGCGCTGAGTGACCTGGCACTGCGAGCGTTGCAACCGCGACTGGCGGAACAGGCGCGGGTCAATGCGCACTGGGAACTGGCCGGTGCGTCGTTGTTCGAGCAGTTGCGCGGGAGGCTGCAACGCCTGATCCGGCGCTTCTTGCGCTGGTACATCAACCCGATTGTCGATCAGCAGAACGCCTACAATGCCGCGCTGGCCGCCGCGCTGGCCGCTATGCTGGCTGCCGATGCCGAGAGCCGGGCACGCCTGGCGCTGCTGCGTGCCGAACAGTTTCGCCGCCGATGATGATTACGCTTGTGGTGCCCTGGTATGGCCCGGATACCCGCGGCGGCGCCGAGAGCCAGGCGCGGAACCTGGCTGCCGCTTTGCAACGCATCGGCAAGCCGGTGCGGGTCTGGAGCAGTACCGGCCGCGATTCTTTTGCACCGGCGGCGCCCGGTATGGCGCCCGGCAGCGCGCCGCACTATCCGCCTGGCGAGGCTTTGCTCGACGGGTTGCCCGTTCGCCGTTTTCCAGCCGGCCCCGCCGATGCCGATGGTCTGAGCACTTTTTTGCGTCGCCACCCGGAATTATGGCCGCCCGATTATCGGCGGCGCTTTGCCGAACACGAGCGCCGGTTGCTCGGCACGCTGCTGGGCAGCGATGAGCTGTACGCTGCCATTCTAGCCCAGCGCGACAGCTCGCGCTTCCTGTTTCTGCCCTATCCTTTTCCGACCAGTTTCTGGGGCGCGGCCATCGCCGGCTCGAATGCTTTTCTGCTACCCTGCCTGCACGATGAGCCCTATGCACGCTACGAAACCTATCGTTACCTGTTTCGCCGGGTGCGTGGCCTGCTTGCCAACAGCCCGGCGGAAGCCGCATTGGCTTGCCGGCTTTACGACCTGCCGGCTGAAAAGGTCTGTGTTGCCGGTGAGGGCATCGATCGGCAAGCACGCGGTGAGCCGGCGCGTTTCTATGCTTACCTGGCCGAACGTTTCCCGCAGTTGCGCGCTGAGTCACCGGCGCCGAATTTGCTGGTGTATGCCGGGCGCCGCGACGCAACCAAGAATCTGCCGTTGCTGCTGGCCTACCTGCGCGAATATCGCGCTAGCCGTGGCCATGCACTGCGGCTGATTATGCTGGGGCAGGGCGAGCCGCAGTTGCCCTGGACTGACTTCGATTTCGGCATCGGCCCGCGACCAGCCTGGCCCGGCGATCCGCTGCTCGACCTGGGCTTCGTGCCGGAACAGGTCAAGCATGATGCCTATGCCGCCGCCGACCTGTTTGTGCAGCCGTCGACCCAGGAGAGTTTCAGCATTGTGCTGATGGAAGCCTGGTTGCAGGGTACGCCGGCCCTTGTTCACGCCGACTGTGCCGTCACTGCGGATCATGCCCGGCGCAGCGGCGGCGGGTTGGCGTTCGCCGATTTCGGCGAGTTCGCCGCTGCGCTCGATTTGCTGCTGCCGAACCCGGCGCTGCGCCGCCGCCTGGGCGAGCGTGGGCAGGCCTACGTGCTGGAGACCTGCGACTGGGAGGTCGTCGCACGGCGCAGCGCCGCCTTTCTGGGCTTATAATTTACACGACGTACGCAGTCACACTGCGAATGGGGCCGAATCGCCTACGGCAGGGCGGAAGAAGACGTGTAGTTCCGGTGTTCTGGCGGCAAAGCCGCCAGAACACCGGAACAGGATGCTCCTTCCTTGCTGCCGCAGGCGAAAAAGGCGATTGTGGTCGCTACTGCGAAAGTCGTGTTGTTTATATTGAAGCAAAGCGTGCTTGAAACGCCGACTGCGAACGTCATGAAAGCAAAACGAATTTTGATCTGCGGCACCCAGGTGCCGTTTGTGCGTGGCGGTGCCGAGTACCTCAGCGAGGGGTTGCGCGATGCGCTCGCCGAACGTGGCCATACCGTCGATATTGTAACTATGCCTTTCAACTGGCACCCGGTCGAGCGGGTTACGCAGAGTGCGCTGGCCTGGCGCCTGATCGACCTGACCGATTTCACTGATATTCCGGTCGACCAGGTGATCTGCACCAAGTTCCCATCTTATCTCGTGCGCCATCCGAACAAGACGGTCTGGCTGGTTCATCAGCATCGCCAGGCCTACGATCAGTATGGTACGCCGCTGAGCGATTTTTTCAATGTGGCCGCAGATCGGGCGGTACGCGAGCAGTTGTTTCGGATGGATCGCATCGGCTTGAGCGAGGCGCGTGCAGTCTATACCATCTCGCGCAATGTCAGTAAGCGGCTGCAACACTTCAACGAGATTGCCGGTACGCCGCTCTACCCGCCGAGCCGTTATAGCGGGCAATTGCGCAGCGGGCCGTACGGCGATTACGTTTTTTCTTCGGCCCGGCTCGACCCGGCCAAGCGGCTGGATCTGTTGCTGGAAGCGCTGGCGCACTGCAATCCGCCGCTGCGGGCGCTCTTTGCCGGTACCGGCCCGGATCGCGTGCGGCTGGAGAAACTGGCCGCCCGGTTGGGCCTGGGCGCTCGCGTCCAGTTCCTGGGCTTTGTCGATGATGCACGCCTGATTGACCTGTATGCGAATGCTCGGGCGGTGTATTACGCACCAGTCGACGAAGATTACGGCTTTGCCACGGTAGAAGCCTTTGGGTCAGCGCGCCCGGTGGTGACGACGCACGATGCCGGTGGGGTGCTCGAGTTCGTTAGCGACGGCATCAATGGTTACGTGGTACCGCCGGATCCGCTGGTGCTGGCGCAGCGCCTGGAGCGCCTGGCGGTCGATGCGGCGCTGGCGGCGCGGCTGGGGCAAGCCGCTGCTCCGCTGGTGCGCGACATCAGTTGGGACACGGTGGTGGCGACGTTGCTCGGCGGCTAGTGGTCTGACCAGGCGCAAACGAAGGGTTGCGCGCGGTCTGACCGGACCGGTGGGCGCGCGAGCGATCACCGGAGCATGCGCGAACTTCCCGGCGCCCACCGGTCCGGTCGGTCGGGGCCAGCGGTCACAATAATCCGGTCATACCAAGTGACAAGTGACGAGCCTCGATGTGGCGTTCGTATCGGCTAGAACGGTTGTCGATATGCGGAATCCGCAATTCGAATTGGTATCAGACCACTAATACGCGTTTTCCTGCTTGCCGCTCAGGAAGCCGGCCATCGTGCGCACAATGATCTTGATGTCAAGGAGCAGCGACCAGTTTTCGACGTAGTACAGATCGTAGCGGGTGCGCTCCTCGATGCTGGTATCGCCGCGCAGCCCGTTGACCTGGGCCCAGCCGGTGATGCCGGCTTTTTCTTTGTGCCGCCGCATGTAGCGCGGGATCTGCTGGCTAAACTGCTCGACCCAGCGCGGCTGCTCGGGGCGTGGCCCGACCACGCTCATCTCGCCGAGCAGCACATTGATGAATTGCGGCAATTCGTCGAGTGAGCTGCGCCGCAGAAAGCGCCCGATTCGCGTGATGCGCGGATCGTCGGGCGTCGTCCAGGTCGAAAGTACTTCGGCATCGGTGCGCATGGTACGGAACTTGATCATCAGGAAGGGCTGGTTATCCATACCGACCCGTTCTTGCAGGAAGAACACCGGCTCGCGCGACTCGAGCTTGATCAGCAGTGCCAGCAACAGCATTAGTGGCGAGAACAGCAGCAGCACGACTGCGGCTACCACCAGATCCAGCCCGCGTTTGAGCACCTGGTTCCAGGGATTGTCGAGCGCGGCATTTTTGACTCTGACCAGCGGCAGGCCGCTGACGTCGCCGATGGAAATGCCGTTATTGGTGATCAACTGGAAGGTATCGGGATAAACTTTGATCTCGATTGATTCGTCTTCGGCGAGAGCGACGATTTCGAGCAGATCGCTGTGGGAGCGACCCGAGAGCGCAATGATCACCTCGTCGGCGAGGGTAGCCCGGACGGCTCGCCCGAGTTGCACGCTGCGGCCGAGTACCGGCAGGCCTTCGATTTCGCTGCCGACCGGGAAGGAATCCGAGAGAAAGCCTTCGACGCGGTAGCCGAGTTCGGGAATGCGCCGGATGGTGTTCCAGACCGCCCGCCCCGGTTCGCGTGCGCCGACAATAATCACCCGGCGGGTGTCGATCCCGCGACTGCGCAGATAGATCACAAATGAGCGATACAGCAGCCTGATCCCGGTAACGCTGATGATGGCGGCCAGCCAGCTAAAGGCAACGATCTGGCCGGTAAACGGCAGTTCCTGGAAGCTGGTTCGCGCAAAAAGCGTATTGACGATCAGCGCGAGCATCGTCGTCAGCGAGATGCCGATGAAGACCTTGTAGGCTTCATCGATGCGCGAGGCACCGCGCTTGAGATCGTAGAGCCCGCTGAAAGCGAAAGCAACCAGCATCGACGTCGTGAGGAGCGTGGCGAACATCCAGATCGTACCGGCCTCGCTGGGCAGAACCAGGCCATTCTGCTGGAGCACGGGCAGTTGCCAGAGATAAACAGCGGCAACTGCGCCATTCAGCGCCAGCATATCGCCGGCGATGAGCACAAGTTTGAGCAACAGGCGCCAGGTACGGGCGCGCAGCCGCAGCCGGCTATCCGACGCGGCGGGCCGCTGGGGGGCGGAGGAAATTGCTGCCAAGCGCGATCAACTCCTTCACAGTGATCCCCAATTCGATCAGCGCATTCAGCGGGGGCGGGCTGATGGCGGCAAAATGTTTGCGATGGAAAATCCGCATCGCATCGTAGAAAGCCCTGATCGAAGGGATCGCCCGGCGAGTGCTGGCTGCGCGTTTGTAGTGCCGGATCGTCACCGCCGGATAATAGACGATCCGCCAGCCGTACTGTTTGATCCGGTACGCCCAGTCCAGATCTTCACCATACATAAAAAACTGCTCGTCGAGCAAGCCAACCTCGCGAATGACGCTGGTGCGCAAGAGCATACAGGCACCGACGACCGAGTCGACCTCGGTTTCCTGATCCGGGTCGAGATATGTCAGATTGTAGCGCCCGAAGCGCCGATTGCGCGGGAACAGGCGCGCCAGGCCGAGCATGCGGTAGAGTGCCACCGTGGGTGTCGGGAAGCTCCGCCGGCACGCCAGGTCGAGGCTGCCGTCCGGCAACCGGAGTTTTGGGCCGACGACACCGGTTTCCGGGTGCTGCTCAAGATATTGTACCAGACCATCGAGGGCGCCGGGTGGGACGAGCGTATCGTTATTGAGGAGCAGGGTGTACTCGGGCGCCGTATCGGCGGGCAGCGCCAGGATTGCGCGCAGGGCCAGGTTGTTGCCGTAGGCAAAACCGCCATTGCGCGGGCTGACGATCAGGCGGGCCTGGGGAAAATGCCGTTGCACCATCGCGACACTATCGTCGTCGGACGCATTATCAACCACCCAGACATCGGGTGAGCATGCAGCAGCGCCGGCATAGATCGACACCAGGCAATCCGCCAGCAAATCGGCCCGGTTATAATTCAAAATAACGATGGCAAGCCTGGCCATAGTTGTTGCTCGCGCTGCAGCGGGCGGTTTCCGCCTGCGGCAAGGTTGCTCACGCCGCAATGGCTGTTTCGCCTGCGGCAGCGAGGAAAATGACGTTCTTTCCTTGGGTGTTGGCCGCTTGCGGCCAACACCCAAGAACTAAAATAGTTGCTTCCTTGCTGCCGCAGGCGAAATAACCCCTGGTTCGGCCAGCACCAACGCCGACTGCGTAAGTCTTGTTTAGTCGCGACCGTGAGATTCGTAGGCCAGCGGGCGCGAGAGGATGTAATCGTAGGCGCCGAGGGCAGCGCGAGCGCCGTCGCCGATGGCAATCAGCACCTGCTCGCCGAAGGAAGTCGTCACGTCGCCGGCGGCAAACAGGCCGGGCTCAGTCGTCGCATTGCGATCATCGACCCAGATGAACCCGTCCTGGTTAAGTTGCACCAGATTGCGTACCATATCGCTGTTCGGCGTCAGCCCCATGTCGACGAAGGCCGCATCGACATCAAGGATGCGTTCCTGGCCGTGGCGTTCCAGCACCACATCATTGATCGTATCGTCGCCGCGGATCGCTTTGACGGTATAGCCTTCGAGGACTTCGACGTTGGGTTGCTGGCGCAGCAGATTGACCAGCGGCGTGATCAGGTTGGTCTGATCGACAGCGACGAGGTAGACTTTCTCAGCGGTGCGGGCGAGTTCGCCGGCGCCGCGCAGCCCACGCAGCGAAGTACCGAGAACCGCGGCCTTTTTGCCGGCCAGTTGCGGCGCCACCGTCGTCGGCGAATAGCCCAGGCCCATGCCGAGGTGCTCGCGGGCACCAGGCACATCGAGCAAGCGCGGCTTCACACCGCTGGCGACGATCACGGCGGCACTCTGGTGGATGCCGTTGCCGGCGGTTTCGATATGGAACATATCGCCGACCCGCTTGATAGTGGTAACGCGATCATTCATTACGATACCGGCGCGGGCTTTGATCTGGCGCTCGAACAATTGAACCGTTTCCTTGCCGGCAAACTGGGCCTCACCGACCGGTGACTGGTCGGCGAAAGCCAGGTGTACCAGAATATGGCCGACCAGATAATCTTGCTCGGTATGCACCGTGAAATTCTGGCCGGCTTTTCCACCCAGTTTCTCATAAATCATCAACATGTTCAGTTTTTTACTGAGCGCGTACGAGGCGGCCGAAAGGGCGGCTGCGCCGCCGCCGACAATGATAATATCGTACATGGTCTGTCTCCTCTGACTTGCCGAATGCTGACAGGAACTTGATCAACCCAGCCGCACACCATAGTCTCTTGCGGCATAATCATACAACAGATCCACAAAAGGCGCACCCGAGCGGAAGCCGCGGTAGGCCGGTTTGATTTCGGAGAGCTGGATCATAAAGCGCACCTCGCCGAAACCGATATGGCCATAGAGCGAGAAGCGTTCTTCGCGTTCGAGCAGGGTAAACTCGGAGGCAAAAGCGGGAAAATGAGCACGGAGATGCGCATAGGCGGCTTCGAGATTATCGACGACAAACCCGATATGATGGATGCGGGAGGGAATACCGTCGGAGAGCGGTGCATCGGGATCGGCATCGAAGAGGAACAGCGCCGTGTTGCCGCTGGTCACCACCGTGAGATGCGCGTCGTCGCGCACGATTTGCAACTGCAGGCCGCGGGCAAAAAAATCGCTTGCGGCGGCGCGATCCGTGAAGGCGAGGGCCAGGTGATCGAAGCCGTAATTCGTCCAGGCAGTCGGCGTGTCGCTGAGCGGATGCGCCGTCACCTGGAGCGTCACGTCGCCATAGTGATCATAAATCTCGCCGATAAACATATCCGGGTAGATCAGCGTCCCATCGGCGCGGGTCACCCGCAGGCGCCGGCCCCGCAGCACCGCTTGCGGCAGCAGCGCATCCATGGCCTGATGCACAATCTGCCTGCGCCCGGCCGTGCCGCGATACACATCGGCACCAACGGCGAAACTGATGGGAAGCGCATCACCTGAGTCCATAGCTTTCCTCGATAAATCTGTCACAAATTCTTTGTGTGTTCGTATGCTACGCTTTCAGGCGGTATTCTGTCAAGTATTCGGTTACGCAGTTACGTGGCCGGCATGCAATGCCGGCCACATCCAGGGCGTTTTCGCCGGCGGTCGCATGGAAGTAGTGGTCTGACCACTGGTTACTGCATCAGGCCTGGGCCAGCGCCTGCTCCAGGTCGGCTATCAGGTCGGTGCTATGCTCGACGCCGACCGAGAGCCGGATCATGTTCGCGCTGATGCCCATCTCGTGGCGCTCTTCCGGGTCGACGTCGGAATGGGTCATGGTTGCCGGGTGCTCGGCCAGCGACTCGGTGCCGCCCAGGCTGACTGCCAGTTTGATGTGGCGCAGGGCGTTGAGTACACGGAAGGCCTCCGCTTCACCGCCGTGTACTTCAAACGAAATCATCGCCCCCGGCCCGCTGCACTGGCGCTGATACACCGCGTACTGCGGATCGTCTTCACGGAGCAGGCCAAGATAGTGGACGTGGGCGACCTTCGGGTGTTGCGCGAGATAGGCGGCGACCCGGCGGGCATTCTCGGTCTGGGCTGTCATGCGCAGCTTGAGGGTTTCCAGGCTGCGCATAAGCAGCCAGCCGGTCAACGGATCGGCCATGGTGCCCAGGATAGTGCGCATGCCCTTGATGGCCGTAATCAATTCGGCGGAACCCAGGCAGACGCCGGCAATCACATCGCTATGGCCGCCGATATACTTGGTCGCTGAATAGAGCACCAGATCGGCATCGCAGTGCAGCGGTTGCTGCCAGAGCGGCCCGAGAAAGGTATTGTCGACGGCAACCCGCACCCGGCGCTCGCCGTTTGCATGTCGGTGGGCCAGTTCAGCCACACCGGCAATATCGATTAGCGCGTTAGTCGGATTGGCCGGCGTTTCCAGGTAAATCGTGCGCAACTGGTGATTGAAGGGTAGTGCCTTGATCACGGCTTCGAGCGCCGGCAGACCACCGGCAGCCTGGAAGCCGATGGTCTTGATGCCCATGCGCGGCAACACGTGCTTGAGCAGGTAATCGGTACCGCCATAAACCGGCTCGCTATGGATGAGCAGGTCACCGGGGCTACAGAGCTGGAGCAGCGTCGTACTGATAGCCGCCATACCACTGGCGAAAACCGCGCCGGCCTCGGCATCGTCCCAGAGCGTCAGCCGATCCTCGAGGATTTCCAGGTCGGGATTATTGACCCGACTATAGATCAGGCCCATTTCCTCGTTTGGTTCAGCTTTGCGCAGGCCATAGGCCAGTTCAAAAAAGGCTTTGCCCTCTTCGGCCGTATTGAACACAAACGTGGATGTCATAAAAATCGGACATTTGACGGCGCCCTCAGAGAGCTCGGGGCGATAGCCGTAGCCCATCATCAGGCTTTCGGGTTGCAGGGCGTGCTGATTGATGAACGCATCAGGTTTACGTCTGGCCATGCCTTCCTCCTTGAAGGACTGTGCGCCGGGCCGGAGAGCGCCGGGCGCGGCTGGTTGTGCGATACGTGGGGAAAACCGAGGTTGCTCAGATGAAAGCACACCGACACGCCAGGTCTCCGCATTTTCGTGTCGCCGCAAAGACCTGGCGCAACCCGGTGTACCGCTGCCCGGAAGCAGGTGCCCGTACCAGGAACACGGCCTAATTATGACAGGACTCTGCCGAATTTACCGTTAAGATCCGAAAACCACTGGTATTCATAACCAATGTTTGTCGATACTGTGTCTCGCTGATCTGACCGAAGCCGTAGGACAGGTGAATATGGCCATGGACGAGGTAGCGTGGCTGAAAATGATTCATCAGCCAGAGGAAAGCGCGGAAGCCGCGGTGCGGGAAATCCGGCCCATTATGAATGCCGAACGGCGGCGCATGCGTGAGCAACACATCGAGGTAGCGCCCGTGGCGCATGCGATTAAGCAGCAGGAAAGGCATGAGGCGCCAGGCGCGCAGCATCATCTCCTGCTCGCTGTACTGGTAGCGGCTATCGCGGCTATAGCGGATACTGCCGCCGAGCCCGGCGAACAGCAAACCGCCCTGCTCAACCGTGCGATCCTCGATATTTTCGCAACCGCGCGGTTCGCGAATCGTGCAGCCGCCGGCCGTGATCTCGGGGCGGTCGTGGTTGCCGTGCACATACAGGCAGGGCACTGCCAGGGTCGTCACCAGAAATTCGAGGTAATAATAGGGCAAATCGCCGCAGCCGCAAACCACGGCGACATCGCGAAAGCGCTGTGCCGCATTCAAGCTATACACGACGGGCACTACCTCGTCGCTGACAGTGAGAATGCGCATAGGGGCTATTGTAGCATGGTGTGCTTCTGCGCAGGCTCTCAAGCCAGCGTGTCCTGGCTCAGACGAACGGTCGGGATATGTGCATTAAGAAAAAAACCGTTTTAATTCGCTTGATTTTGCGGCTTCGCTGCAAAATCAAACGAAAAAACAGTTCTTCCACGCTGCCGCAGGTGTAAATGCCCTGGATGTGCCCAGCATCAACGCCGACTGCGTAAGTCCGGTTATCTATGCTATCATTGTTTCATATAAATGCCATAAAGCCCTTTGCGGAGCAAGCATATGCCGACCTTTCAACGTGTGTTGATCGCTAATCGCGGCGAAATTGCAGTGCGGATTATCCGGGCCTGCCGAGAACTGGGTCTGAGTCCGGTGGCCGTCTATTCGGAGGCTGATGCCGGCGCAATGCATGTGCGGCTAGCCGATGCGGCGCTGCCCATCGGGCCGGCGCCGGCGGCCCAGAGTTATTTGCAGATCCCGGCGTTGCTTGCGGCGGCAAAGGCCGGCGGCGCCGAGGCGATCCATCCCGGCTACGGCTTTCTGGCCGAGAATGCCGGTTTCGCCCGCGCCTGCGCCGAGGCCGGCCTGGTCTTCGTCGGCCCGCCGCCGGCTGCCATCGAGGCCATGGGCGGCAAGATTGGCGCCCGCCGCCTGGCCATGGCAGCCGGCGTGCCGGTGGTGCCCGGCTACAACGGCGAGAACCAGGATGCTGCGAAACTCGCCACTGAAGCCGAGCGCATCGGGTTTCCGCTGCTGATCAAGGCCAGTGCCGGCGGCGGCGGCAAGGGGATGCGCATTGTGCGTCAGCCCGCCGAGTTCGCTGCTGCGCTGGAGGGCGCCCGCCGTGAATCTCAGGCCGCCTTCGGCGATGCCACGGTCTTCCTCGAAAAGCTCATTCTGCAGCCGCGCCATATCGAGATCCAGGTGCTCGCCGATAGCCACGGCAATGTCGTGCACCTCGGTGAGCGCGAGTGCTCTATTCAGCGTCGTCACCAGAAGATCGTTGAGGAGGCGCCCTCGCCCTTTGTTTCGCCCGAATTGCGTGCCGAGATGGGCGCTGCTGCGGTGCGCGTCGCCCGCGCCGCCGGCTACGTCAATGCCGGTACCGTCGAGTTTGTGGCCGATGCGGCCGGCAATTACTATTTTCTCGAAATGAATACCCGGCTCCAGGTCGAGCACCCGGTCACCGAACTGGTCACCGGGTTGGATCTGGTACACCTGCAGTTCAAGGTGGCGATGGGCGAGCGCCTGCCCTTCAGCCAGGAAGATGTACAGTTGCGCGGCCAGGCCATCGAGGTGCGACTCTATGCCGAGGATCCGCAGACATATTTGCCGGCCATCGGGCGACTGGCCGCCTTCGAGCCGCCGACCGGCCCCGGCCTGCGCGTCGATGCCGGCCTGGCCGGCGGCGACGAAGTCACCGTGCACTACGACCCGATGATTGCCAAGATTATCGTCGCCGGCCCGGATCGCCTCACGGCCATCGCCCGCCTGCAACGCGCCCTCGCCGATACCATTGTGCTCGGACTGACGACCAATCTGCCGCTGTTGCAGGCTATCGCCGCTCACCCGGCCTATGCCGCCGGCGCGACCCACACCGGCTTCCTTGAACAGCATAGCCTCGACATGGATGTGTCCGATGAGCTGCCATCGACTGTGGCGGCAGCGGCCGCCCTGCACGACCTGGCCGGGGTGACAGTGGCGACGGCCGATCCCTTCAGTCGGCTCTGGCGGCATTCGGGTGCGGTGGTGCCGCTGCGCTACTGCTACGACAACCAGGAAATCGCGGTCGGTATGCATGGTGGCGAACCAGCCTGGACGATGGCGTATCGCGAGCGGGAGTATGCCCTGGCGGTGCTGGCGCGGCGGCCGGGCGAGATCGTGTTTATGCTGAGCGACGACAACCCGGCCCGGCTGGTGCGAGCGCGCCTGGCGAGCGATGCAGTAACCGGCGATCTGCTGCTGGCCTGGAATGGCCGTTCGTACCGGCTGAGCCGCCCGGTTGCCCTCAGCGCCGATAGCGCGCTGGTTGCTACGGGGCATCATGGCGCCGAAAGCCTGATTGCGCCCATGCCCGGTACCCTGATCAAAGTGCTGGTCAGCGCGGGCCAGGCTGTCGCCGAGGGCCAGCCCCTGCTGATCCTCGAAGCGATGAAAATGGAGCATACCATCACCGCGCCGCATGCCGGGCTGGTCGGCAAATTGCCCTTCGCCGAGGGCGCCAGCGTCGCCGGCGGTGTGACACTGATCGAGCTGGAAGATCTGGAGGACTAGAGCCCGGCTTTAGAGTCAAATTATGAAAAATAATGTGGTTCAGGTTGATGGTTCGCGGCGTAGCCACGAACCATCAACCTGAACCACATTGCTATTTCTGCGCTAGTATCAGCGAAAGACCAGCGGCAGATACATCACCCCCGGCACCACACTGTCGGCGCCGATGATCATGGGCGAGATCTCGGTCTCCTGGCGTTGATTGTCGCCGTTATAGGCATAGCTCGCCACGATCAGTTCGGCGCGCAGATCGCGGTTGAGATCGGCCATCACCGCCGGCCGGCGGCTGCTGCCCCGACTGTTGATAAAACCGGCGTTGCCGGATAATCCCGCCAGCTTGCCCTGATCGTCAATCCGATAAAGTTCGAGCTGGCCGTCGGAGCTGCCGGCAGTATAGAAGTGCAATTCATCTATCCCGTCGAGATTCATATCGCCGAGGGCAATGTTGCGGAAGTTGCCCCCATTTTGATCGACGCGCCGGCGGTCGCGCTCGAAGACGCCGACCAGATCCGGTGTGACGTCGAGAATGACCGCGAAGCTTTCACGAACCCCGGAAGACCCCTGGTTCAGCCCATAACCGACGACGATCTCCGCGGCGACATCGTCGTCGAAGTTGCCGGCGGCAACCGACAGGTAGCCGGGATTGGCATTCGAGTCCAGAGTCGCGACGACTTCAGGCCCGACGATGAAATGGGTGCTGCGCGGCACAATCGAACTGTCGCTCACTTCAAACAGCCGCAGATAGATGCCCCAGAAGCCGCTGTTGTTCACATTCTCGGCAATCGCGGCCAGGGCCAGCTCATCTCTGCCGTCGGCATCAAAATCACCGGCGCTCAGATCGAAATGGAGCAAGGAATCGGTACCTTCGCTCGGCGCGACGATTCCGCTGAAGCTGGCACTACGCTGGATCTGTGGCGTTCCATTGCCGTCGAAGATCTCGATATGCAAATTGCCGTCGTTGCCCTGGTAGGCCAGCGCGACCTCAGCGTGGCGGTCGGCATCGAAATTGCCGCCGGCCAGGCGTAGTTCACCGCGGCGCTGGCTGAGCGGCACCTCGGCCGACGCTGTGAAGCCCTCGCTCCAACTGAAGGCCTGGTCGCCGCCAGGGAGCTCCGGCACGAAGAGGATCACCCGGTCTTCGTCCCGATCCGGCCATGCGCCGACCAGATCGCTGCGCGTGTCGCCGTCGAGTCGAGTGCGAGCGTATCCATCCAGCCGGCCTGGAAACCACCGACATCGGGGCCGGCATCGCGACTGAGAGCCTCGGTCGGCGTAATCGCCCATCCCGTGCCCACCGTATCGGTGAGCGGACTGGTGACCGGAACGAGCGGGCCGGCGGCATTGTAGAAGGTGTGGTAGGCCACATTGTCACGCGACGAGTTGGTCGGAGTTGGCCCATTCCAGAACAACACCAGGTCGCTGGCATCGAGCAGGGTGCTGCTGCCGGCGAGCGGATCCATGCCGGGGTTCTGTGCCAGCACCTGTTCGAGATTGCTGACTCTGGAGGGGCGACCGGGAGCGTGGGCGGGAATGAAGCCGGCGGCGCCGGTTTGCATCGGCGTCGCAATAGCGACGGGTGACGGGTGCGTGGCGGGTGCGACCAGGAGACAGGCCAGCAAGCCGAACATAGCTGCCAGGCGCATACAGAACCTTTCTTGCTCAACGGAGGCGACAACGCAATGTCTTGGGAAGAAATGTCGGAGAGTTGGGAGGAAACTGGATTAGATTAGATAACAATTGTAACATAGTTTCATAGCTGAAAGCTATGGGAAGATAGCAGTGTAGCAATGTTGGCCGAGCGGCCAGTCCTGGTCGCTCGTTTTGTGCTAGTGGTCTGACCATATTGATATGACGAATTCATTCTACAACCGGATACAAGCGTTTCAGCTTGAGCCGCGCATCAGCGGTCGTGAAGCGCCAATCAGCGATGACGCCGCGTGCATTGCGTTCGTCCTGCCAGGCCGCGACTTCGCGCTGCACGGGTTCCTGGTCAGGGATACGGCGATCCAGGCATTGGCGGGCCAACACGCTCAATTCAATCTCGGCCATGTTCAGCCAACTGCCATGCTTCGGCGTATAATGCACCTCCAACCGCTCCCAGATACGCCGCGCTTCGGCAGGCGGAAAGGCTTTGTACAGCGACGCCAGCACGTGCGTGTTCAGATTGTCCATCACCAGCGTGAGACGGGACGCATCGGGGAAATGCTCATCCACCAAATCGCGCATGCACTGGGCAAAATCGATGGCCGTCCGCCGGTCGGTCACCTTGACATGGCGCCATCCCTGCAACGGCGCAAAAACCATGAAGAGATGACTGGTGCCATTCCGTTCATATTCATAATCATACCGTTCCGGCTGGCCCGGCGCGGGTGGGATGGGCGTGCGCACCTCTTTGACCTGCTGCTTGCTCAATTCATCGAAGCAGACCAGCGGCTGCTCCGGATCCCGGGGGCGGGTGTAGACCTCCAGCACATCTTCCATCTGGCTTACAAAGGCCGCATCTTCCTTTGGTGGCAGGCACCATTCGTGTTTTTGCCAGGGCTTGAGTTCGTTTTTTTGAGCGTCTGGCGCACGGTTTCCGGGGCAATCGACTCCACCACCTGCAACTCAATCAGGCGGTCAGTCAGCAACCGGAGCGACCATCGCTCGCGCCCGTCTGGCGGCGCACTGCAGGCCAACGCAACCAGGCGCGCTTCCTGTTCGCCATCCAGACGGTGGGGTTTCGTTGTCACGGGTTTGCGGCGATACACGGCGGCATCCAGTCCTTCTTCAACCAGCGTGCGCCGCACCCGTTCGACCGTGGAGCGACTGACCTCCAGGGCAGTGCTAATCTGCGCATCGGTCCATTCCGGGCCGGCAGGTGCCCGTTCTGCTTTAAGCAGGATGCGGGCATGGGTCTGGATCCGGGCAGCGGCTTTTCCTTTGCTGATCAGGTCATGGAGCTGGTCGCGTTCCTCATCGGTCAGGGTCACATGATAGATTTTACGCATGGGTTCTTCCGGATCTATGGTGTGTCAATTCTTAGCTTACTGATGCGAAGCATACCTGGCAAGGTTGCATTCGTCAAATGAAACAGGTCAATCCACTAGCACCGGCATTGCCGGGTTGACGCTCGGCGGCGGCTTTGGCTGGCTGGCGCGCAAGCACGGCCTGACCTGCGATAACCTGCGCTCGGTCGAGATCGTCACCGCTGATGGGCAGGTACGCACCGCCAGCGCCGAGCAGCACGCCGACCTGTTCTGGGGTGTGTGCGGCGGGGGCGGCAACTTTGGCGTCGTCACATCGTTCGAGTATGCGCTTCAGCCGCTTGGCCCCACGGTGATGGCGGGCCTGATCGTCTACCCCTTCGAGCAGGCCCGTGAGATGTTGAAATTCTTCCAGCAATTCACCGCGTCCGCGCCGGAGGAACTGGGCGCGGACGCGGTGCTGCGCAATGCGCCGCCCGCGCCGTTTCTACCGCAGGAGGTTCACGGCAAACCCATCGCGGCGATCTTCGTCTGCTATGCTGGCCCGGTCGAAGAGGGGCAGCGCGTGGTGCAGCCGCTCAAGGAGTTCGGCACGCCAATCGCGGATAAGATTATGCCCAAACCCTACACCGCGCAGCAGCAAATCCTTGACGCCACCGCGCCCTATGTGCTGAACATTCAGGCGGCCTGGGAAGCATCAGAAGAGACCGACCGGTACACCCAGTGGGCGCGCGAGTTCTGGGAGGCGATGCAGCCCTCCTCAACGGGTGGCGTGTATGTCAACTTCCTGAGCGACGATGAGGGCGGCGATCGGGTGCGGGCGGCGTATGGCGACCGCTATGGCCGCCTGGTGGCGCTGAAGAACCAGTATGACCCGACCAACCTGTTCCGCAGCAACCAGAACATCAAGCCTGTTCCATAAGCCTACGCCGGTCATCATTGCGACTGATGCCGCAGCGTGGCAGCCGTAGGGCACAGCGCGTACCCTGCCACCAGCGCAACAATGCCGATATGTTCCCATACCACGGCGCCGTCGCGGGCGTGACAAGTGCAGGCGTCGTGTGGTCGGCTCGGCAATGCGGCTCCAGTTCGCATACACCAGCCGCAGCGAGTTCGAACTACGCCAGAGGGATGCACCAACGCTCATCTGTGCCCCCCGGTACAAAGATCTTCTGCTATACTGTATGCAGGTGGAATCAGTGAGCAGGAGTTTCTTTCTTATGCAAGCGAAAGACATCATGACTGCAAATGTGGTCACGGTGCATGCAGATACAACGATTGAAGATGCCGCTCGATTGCTGGCCCGTCACCGCATCAGCGGCCTGCCGGTGGTGAGTGCCGACGGCGCCCTGATCGGTTTGATTTCTGAGCTCGACCTGATTTCGCGCCCCGGTCCGCTGGTCGGTGATGTGATGAGCCGCAGTGTCATCAGTGTCACCAGCGAAACTGAGGTTGAGCAGATCTCGGATTTGCTGGCCAGCCGGCGCATTCGACGCGTGCCGGTTATCCATGATGGCAAACTGGTCGGAATCGTCAGCCGCTCGGATCTCGTGCGCCAGATTGCAATGCGCTGGGTCTGCGAAATCTGCGGCCACGTCGAGCGCGGCGAACAGGCTCCCGCATACTGCACCTCCTGCGGCGCCGACCGCAACGCTTTCACCCACGATATTGTTCCTCCCGGCATGTAACTTGCAAAGCAGTGCTGTTTCTAGAACCGTTTTTGCATGGGTTGTCGGCCCGCGATCCGTTGCTGGTCGCTTTTGTTGCCAACGGTAACAAAAACGACCGGCAACGGAAACTATGCCGGTTGCATAAGTCAAGATAGATTGGAGATGAGCGCATGGCAAATTCCGCCGCCGGCCCCGCTGTCGGGGTCGATCTGACGAATGAATCCGCCGAGACCTTGCAGCACTACTATTCGCAAATGCTGCTGATCCGGCGCTTCGAGGAGCGTACCAGCGAAATGTATGTCAAGGCCAAAATCGGTGGCTACTGTCACTTGAATCTTGGCGAAGAGGCTACGATTGTCGGCCTGATGGCTGCCCTCAATTCCGACGATTATATTTTTACCAACTATCGTGAACATGGCTATATTCTTGCCCGCGGTGTGCCGCCCGGCCCGATTATGGCTGAGCTCTTCGGGCGCGAAACCGGTGTCTCGAGTGGCCGCGGCGGCTCGATGCACCTCTTCGACCGCGAACATCATTTTATGGGCGGCTACGCCATTGTCGGCGGTCAGGTGCCGCTGGCGGTCGGTGCGGCCTATGCGCTGCGCTACCAGGAAAAACCCGGCGTTGTTGTGGCCCAGGTCGGCGATGCGACCACCAATATCGGTGCCTGGTATGAATCGCTCAATCTGGCGAAACTTTACCATTGCCCGATCCTTTTCTTTATTGTCAACAATGGCTATGGCATGGGTACCAGCGTTGAAAATGGTTCCTCCGAGCCCGATCTCTACAAAAAAGGGCTGGCCTTTCGCATCCACGGCGAACAGGTCGACGGTACCGATGTGCTCGCTGTGCGCGATGCGGTCAGGCGTTTGCGCCATCGCGCCGAGGCTGAGGGTGAGCCGGCGATCCTCGATGTGCATAGCTTTCGCTTTCGTGGTCATTCCGTTATCGATGCCGACCGCTACCGCGATCCCGACTCGGTACGCCAGGGTCGTGAGAGCAATGATCCATTACGCAATTTTGCCACTCAGTTGCTCGATGCCGGCATTGTCGATGAAGATTGGCTCAAGGCTACCGCCGAACAGATCGATCGCGATGTTCAAGCAGCTATCGATTTTGCCAATAGCAGCTCCGAGCCCGATCCCGCGACGATCTATGAGTTTATGTATGCCACCGATGTGCCGCATATTCCAAACCGTGAAGATGCTATGACTGCCTATCGCATCAATCGCGGCGAGTTTTGATCTTGTCATCCTTAAGAACACGACCCGTCGTTTTGGCGGCAAAGCCGCCAAAACGACGGAAAACGATGGTCATGTCTATGCTGCCGCAGGCGAAAAAACCCCGAGTGTGGCCAGCATCCAACGCCGACTGCGTAAGTCCTGTTAAGAATACGCTCCTGATATGGTTGAACGATGTGTTTGTTCGCCGGAAGCGGAGCGTCTTCCCAGGGGAAAAATAATGCCCGTAATTACTCTGCGCCAGGCACTGAATGATACCCTCGGCGAAGAATTGGCTCGCGATCCGAATGTGTTGCTGATGGGCGAGGAAATCGGCCTCTTCCAGGGATCTTACCGTGTCACCGAGGGTCTGCTCGCCGAATTTGGCCCCACACGCGTTGTTGATACACCCATCGCGGAAGAAGGGTTCGTCGGCCTCGCTGCCGGTGCCGCTATGCTCGGCTTGCGCCCGGTCGTCGAGATTATGACTATTAATTTTATTCTGGTTGCCATCGACCAGATCGTCAATCATGCTTCGAAGATTCATTATATGTTCGGTGGCCAGGCCAGCGTGCCCATGGTTATTCGTACGCCCAGCGGCGGCACCGGCCAGCTTGCGGCTACCCACTCTCAGAGTTTCGAGAATTGGTTTGCCTATTGCCCCGGTCTCAAAGTGGTCGCACCTTCCAATCCCTACGATGCCAAAGGCCTGCTGCGTAGTGCCATCCGCGATGATGACCCGGTGATCTTTATCGAGAGCCTGGCGCTCTATGATACCAAGGGCGAAGTGCCGCAGGACGAAGATTATACGGTGCCCATCGGCAGCGCCGACGTCAAACGTGAGGGCAGCGACGTCACGGTTGTCGCCTATTCCCGTATGACCGTCATCGCTATGCAGGTCGCGCAACGTCTCGAACAGGAAGGCATCAGTGTCGAGGTTGTCGACCTGCGCTCGCTGCGCCCGCTCGACCGCTCGACGATCATTGAGTCGGTCAAGAAAACCAGTCGTGCTGTTGTGATCGCTGAAGATTGGTATTCCTATGGCGTGACGGCCGAGATTGCCGCGACTATCCAGGAAGAGGCTTTCGATTACCTCGATGCTCCCGTCCAGCGCGTTGCCGGTCTTGAAGTGCCGCTCTCCTATGCTCGCAATATGTCGCAGATGTCCAAACCCGGCGCCAACAAGCTCGTTTACGCCATCCAGAAAGTTATGCAGGGCGTCAGTCGCTAATGTGATTTCGGCTGCTGTGCAGATTGGTTGCCGGGCTTCGCCGCGCAACCGATCTGCATAGCAGCCGCTTCTTCAAAGGAGAAATTACTCTTATGGCCGAAGTCACGATGCCCCGGCTCAGCGATACGATGTCCGAGGGGACGGTCGGGCGCTGGCTCAAGCAGCCGGGCGATCAGGTTGAAAAGGGCGAGATTATTGCCGAAATCGAAACCGATAAAGCTACGATGGAGCTTGAGTCCTTCGATAATGGGACGCTCCAGAAGATTATTATCTCTGAAGGCCAGACTGTGCCCATCGGCGAGGTGATTGCCATCATTGGCGAGGGCGCTGTTGAACCTGCTGCCGAACCATCGGCTCAGCCGGCGCCGATTGCGCCCGCCCCGGCTGCCGAGGCGCCCCAGGCTCCCGCGCCCGCCGCCGACCCGTCGCCCACGGCTGCGCCCGCAGCTTCTGCCGGCATCAAAGCCTCGCCGGTCGCCCGCCGTATCGCCGCCGAACTTGGTGTCGATCTCGGCAACGTTCAGGGCACCGGCCCCGGTGGTCGCATCATCAAAGAGAACGTCGAAGCGTATGCCCGCTCGAATGGCGGCAAGGCCGCCACGCCGGCGCAGCCGCCGGCGGCCGCACCATCCGCACCGGCTGTCCCCCCTGCACCGGCTCCTGCCGCACCGGCTCCTGCCGCACCGGTTGCTCCCGTGCCGGTCGCCCCGGCTCCCGGTGAAGTTCAGCCCATGGGCCGCATGCGCCGCGCCATCGCTCGCGCTATGGCTGCCTCCAAACCCGGTGTGCCGCATATCTATGTCACCGCCGAAATCGATATGCAGGCCGCCTACGAGCTGCGCCGGCAGATCAACGAATCGCAGGACGTTCGGATTTCGCTCAACGATATGCTGATCAAGGCGGCCGCCAGAGCGCTGATTACATTTCCGGCGCTCAACAGCCGTTATGCCGAAACGCCCGATGGCCAGCCTGCCGTCTATACCTACCCCGGCATCCACATCAGTGTCGCCGTCGCCATCGACGAAGGCCTGGTCGCGCCGGTCGTCTTCGATGCCGACAAGAAGAGCCTCGGTACCATCAATAGCGAAGTGCGCGACCTGGCCGCCCGCGCCCGCGAAAATAAACTCAAGCAAAATGAACTCGAAGGCGGATCTTTCCAGATTTCCAATATGGGCATGTTCGACGTGGTCGAATTCGTGTCGATCATCAATGCCAGCCAGTCCGCCTCGCTCTCTGTTGGTGCCCTGCGCGAAATTCCGGTTGTCCGCGACGGCGCCATCGTTCCCGGCCGTGTCATGAACGTCACTATTAGCGTCGACCACCGCGTCGTCGATGGCGCCATCGCCGCTCGTTACCTGCAAGAACTCAACCGTTTGCTCCAATCCCCGATGAGTCTGCTGGTCTGATCGCTGCGGGCGCCGCAGCAACGGCCCGTATGTAGCGCGGGCCGTTGCTGCGCCTCCACTGCAGATGCCCAACCACGTTCGACAGCGCAATCCCACCAGGCGCGTACAGCGCCCTCGCACCATGTAGTTTCATCCGCAACAGATGCGTTACTTAAGTATTACGTTCCTCAATCTGGCAATATACTACAATTGGTATGACAATCGCAATACATAATATGTACAACATGTACAGGCATTGGGTGTCGTTTGTGCGCGATTGTTTTTTCAGTTCGCTCTGCCGATCGTTTTCGTGTCCCTGATCCAGGAATCTGGCGATGTTCGGCCGGTGAATTGTTCATTCTCTGTAATATTTCTGATATATCCCGCGCGAAACCCGGTTATTCCTTTGGGCATTTTCCGGTAGCTTGCTGTTTGCCGCCAGCCCACAAGCAAGCTCATTTCTACGACTGCCTGAGTCCTGCGATTGCAACTTTATCAACATTCATCACCATTCAGTTCAGGGGGATCCGCATGTTTCGTCGTTCAAGCTTTCACTGGTTCACTCGCCTGGCCCTGCTTCTCGCCATCGTGTTGCTGATCGCTCCGTTGCTGCTGCCGGCAACCCCGGTTTTCGCAGCCGGCAATCCGGTCGCAACCCTTGCGCTTCCCGGCGATGCCATGATCGGCGAAACGCTTGAGTTTACGGTGACTTTCGATAATCAAGGTAGCACGACCGGCTACGGTCCCTTCATCGACCTGGTCTTGCCGGCTACCGGCAGTGATGGCGACGACGGGATTACCTTTCTTAATGCGGCCTACCTCGGTGCTACGGTTGATTCTTATCCGTTGACTTTCCCTGCCGGTGGTTGTGTCGACCATCCTATCGCCGAGACTACTGCGGTTGAACCCTTTGAGGTCTGTGGCACTCCCGGCGATCAACTGGTGGTGCTCCAGTTGCCATTCGGCTCGTTTACCCCCGACCAGCCGCCCATCGACATCGCGCTGACGGCTCAGCTCAGCAACCTGGCTGATGCCGCCACGCCGCTGTCTATTGCGGCTCGCGCCGGCTTCGAGTTCGGTATTGACTCGCTCGATAATCCTTGCTGCGATCCGACCGTGATCGTTCCCAATGATCCTGACTCGACGACCTGGCCCAACGCCGCTGTGACGCCGACCATCTTTACCGCCGGCAAAGCCTACATCGGCCCCGAAGACGAAACCGCCACCGGCCCCAATTTTCCACGCCAGTATTCCATTACGGTCGACGTTGCCGATGGCCAGACTATCACCAATCTTGAGTTGACTGATATTCTGCCTGATACGATGCAGTTCATCGCTGTCGATAGCGTCACACCTGCCGGCGCGATTGCCGTTGCTACCCCGTCGACCATCACGCCGGGCGGCACGCTGACATATAACTTCCCCAGTGTCACCGGTGCCGCCGCCGGTCCCGACGCCGAATTGCTCTTCTCGTTCTACGTACCGCGTGTCGACGCTGCTGCCGCCGCGATTCTCAATGCGACCAGCGGCAACGACCGCCTGCTCGAAAATAATGCCGGCGCCGCCGCCGATTGGGCTCCCGTCGATACCCGTGACCCGCCGACGCCCCTCAGCCAGGGCATCGGACCGGTCGGCATGACGGCGAAATCAATTGCTATCCAGAAGGGCGTTGCCAACATCACCGATAGCGAAAATACGCCCGGTGATGTGCTCGAATACAGCCTGAATTTCCAGGTCGCCGATTTCTTCGCCTTCGAGAATATCGTCCTCACCGATGTGTTTTCCGACGGCCAGCGTTTTGATGCCGGTTTCACGCCGCAGCTTAGCTTGAATGCGCCCGGCATCAATCTGAGCAGCGCGAACATGACCGCATACACGCTGACGCCGAACTACACACCGGCTGCACCGGCACCCAACGATGGAACCACCACCGTTGTTTTCGATGTTGGTGCCGAGTTGCTGAGTCGCAGTTTTGCCGATGCGGTTCTCGGTGGCTGTGTGCCGCCCGGTGGCGCTGTCCTTATCGACTGTTCGACCAATAATGGCCCGACTACCGGCACCATCGTGTTCCGCACGCTCATTCAGGATGAGTTCAGCGACGATTACCCCTCCGGCGACGTCAGCGTCGACGAGGGCGACCTGATCGGCAACGATGTCACCATCAGCGCCGATTTGCTCAACACCGCCGATCTGTCGTCGCTCGGCACGAGCGAAGCCGATACCAGCAGCGCCGGCATCGAAATTGCCCGCGGCGGCATCAGCAAATCGATCTATGCCGTCAACAGCAACACCGGCTTCGCCACACCGGTTCAGGTCTCTCCCGGCGACACGGTCACCTATCGCCTGCAAGCGACGCTGCCCTCCAGCGACATCGAAGACCTGACCCTGACTGATTATTTGCCCCTGCCGGCGTTTGATGCGAGCGAATTGACGACCTTTGTCGATACGATCGATGCGATAGTGCCGCCCGCCGGCACCGCTAAATTCGGCCCCGCCGAGACTTTCCGGCCCATCTATGGCAGTACGCCGACGATGGCCATCAGCGCAACCAATAACCTGGTCAGCTTTGAGTATGGCAATTACGACGGCGGCAACAATACCCTCACCACCATCGATATCCTGTTCACAGTGACGATTTCCAGTGAGCCCTACGCCGACCGCTTGCTCTTCACCAACCAGTTGCGCCGCACCCAGAATTCCACCGGCCTGGTCGATAGCGCCGACGATGCCATCGTGCAGATCCAGCTCAACCAGCCGGTGCTGCTGATCCGCAAGGGGGCTATCGGCAGCAACAATCCTGCTGCCGGCCTCGACGCTCCCGCCGGCCCGGTGGGCTTCTCCGCTCCCGGTACGCCCGGCCAGCGCTGGGCTGGTACGATTGACTCGGACAGCCTCACTACCACTCCGATTAATGCCAACATCAGCGATGTTGATAGCGGCGACCTGGTCAGTTTTGCGCTGGCGGTTGAAAATACCGGTCTCAGCTCCAATGGCGCGTTCGACATTGTCATCACTGATACTATCCCTTCCGGCTTGATGGTTCCGCCCAGCGGCATCAATCTCGATCTGCGCTACGGCAATGGCGATCCGCTGCCGGGCGCCGGTTTCGCCGGCCTCGGCGGCGGTCCCGACGGGATCGCTGGTACCGCCGACGATATTTTCGGTGCCGGCATCGAGATCGTTGACGACGCCGGCCAGGGCGCCTGCCAGGTCTACGATCCGACCAGCGGCAAAAATATCATCATGCTCACCTACGATCTTATGGTCGATCCCAATGCCGCACCCGATCAGGTGATCGCGAACGTTGCCACGATTACCGATTATGCCGGTGCTGAAGGCGGCACCACCCACGTCGATCCGGGCGGCAAACCCACCGCCAGTGCTACCACTACCATCGCGTCGCCGCAGATCGACAAGCAAATCGCTGCGACTAATCAGGCCCACACCAGCGGCACAAGGGTTGCCATCGGCGAACTCGTCACTTACGAAGTGACTATGACCGTGCCCGAAGGCGAGTCGGACAATGCCGAGTTGATCGATCGCCTTGATACCGGCCTGGCGTTTGTCAGTGTTGATAGCATTACTCCGTCTTCCGGTGATCTGACAACCGATGTTGCCGGTGGTTATGCTAACGTTGCCTCCAGTGCCGCGATTACAAACCAGGGTGGCGGTGCCCAGAATCAGGGTCGTTTGCTGACCCTCGACTTCGGTATGCTCACGAACAGCAACCGCGACAATAGCGTTGCCGAGACGATTACGGTTCGCTACACCGTTGCCGTTCTCGACTGGGCGAACAATAACCGCGGCAATAATCGCAACAATCGCGCCGGTTGGTACTGGGATACGAATGATCAAGGTACGCCGCAGCGCCCCAATATCACCGATACCGCGCCTGATGTGCGCATTGTCGAGCCGACCCTGCTCGTCGATAAAGTCGCCGACCCGGCCAGCGCCGACGCCGGCAATACCGTCACCTATACCATCACGGTGCAGCACGACCCGGCTTCCGACGCCGATGCCTTCGATATCACGCTCAGCGATGTCATACCTGCCGAGGTCGACTATGTGCCCGGTTCGCTCACCTTCGCCGGCGGCCTGGCGCCTGATACCGGTACACTCGTCGAAAGCGGCGGCACCATCAGTGCTGCCTGGAGCAACTTCCCCGACGACGGCAGTACCAGCAGCTTCAGCTTCCAGGCCGATCTCAAAACCAGCGTGGCGCCCGGCCAGATCATTACCAATACCGCGACGATTACTTCGACCAGTCTGCCCGGCGATGTCTCAGCCAGCCAGTCGACGTATAACACCCTGGCCTATGAGCGCAGCTCTACAAATTCGGTTGATGAGCCGGTGCTCGTTTTTGAACTGGCGCCGCAGAAGAGCCTGGTTTCGACTTCCGAGGCCCATACCGGCGGCAACCAGGTCGCTATCGGCGAAATCGCCCGCTTCCGCATGGTGGTGCGCCTGGCTGAGAGTACTGCCAATGGTTTCGTGATCGTCGATGAATTGCCTGCCGGCCTGACCTTCCTCAACGACGGCACGACGCGGGTGGCTTTTGTTTCCAATGGTACCGGCGTTTCTTCCAGTCTTCTGGGTACAGCGCCGAATATTAATGGTAACGAAACGACGCTGGCCGCCATTACGCCGACGTTTGATCTGCTTGCTGCCAATATCAATGTGGCGACCGGCAGTGGCGGTGATGTGCGCTTCAGTCTGGGCGACCTGACCAATAGCGACAATGATACCGACGAAGAGTACATCGTGCTCGAATTCAATGCCCTGGTCGACAACAGCGTGGCCGGCGGCAATCAGGCCGGCGATGCGCTCGACAATACATTCTACGTTGAACTCGGCGGCTCGCCCAGCCTGGATTCGAACACCGTCACACTCACCATCGGCGAACCTGATCTCAGCATCACCAAGAGCGTTACCGGCGCGCCGACCGATGCCGGTGACATTGCCGGCTACGAGATCGTCATCAGCAACGGCAGCGGTGCCAATGTCACCAATGCCTACGATGTCGTGTTGAGCGACCCGCTGCCCACCGGCCTGACTCTCGATCTCGCCAGCGTTGGCATTGCACCGGATGCCGGTGTGCTCATTGCAGTCGATGTGTCTGCCGGCAATACACTTGCCGCGACCGTTGGGATGATCCCGCCCGGCGCAAGCGTGACCATTACCTTTGACGCGACCGTCGACGCTGATGTGGACAGCGGCGAGACCCTGACGAATACGGCGACCCTGACCGACAGCAGTTTGCCCGGTTCCGGCACGACCGGCAATCCGACCGGCTCGGATATTCCAGGCGCCAGCGGCGACCCCGACGGCGAACGTGACGGCTCCGGCGGCATCAATGACTACAGCGCCGACAATTCCGCCGATGTCATGATGGCCACACCGGCCATTGATAAGCTGCCGCCCGCCGCGACCGATTACCGCATCGGCGATACCGTCACCTACGATTTGCTGGTGATGCTGCCCGAGGGCGAGACGCAGAGCCTGGTGGTGACCGACACCTTGCCCGCAGGCCTGGCCTATCTCAGCCACAGTATTGTCACCGGCGGCAGTCCGCTGGCCGCTGTCTACAACGGCGACGTCGGCAGTCTGTCCGTTACGCGCAGCAGCCCGGCGGCGGCGCCCGGCAACAGCGGTGAAGCCCTGGTGCTGGAGTTCCCGACCGTCACCACCACCGACGATAATGATACCGCTAACAATGCCTTCGTTGTGCGCCTGGTCGCCCGCGTGCTCGATGTGCCCGGCAACCAGGATGGTACCACTCTCGACAATACCGCCGGCCTGAGCTATACCGACCCGAACAGCGGCACGTCGACCAGTGTTGACGATCCCACTCCCGAGACTATCACGGTGATTGTGCCGGCGATCAATATTGCCAAGAGCTTCAGCCCCGACCGCGCCGCTGCCAACGATGTGGTGACGGTAACCCTGGTTGTCTCCAACACCGGTGGTGCCACCGCCTACGATGTGATTGTCGAAGACCCGCTGCCGGTCGCGCTCTTCAGTGCGGTGACTGAGGGTACGACGCCGGCCGGCTTCACATTTGCCGAGACTACCGCCGCTCTGACGACGACGGTGATCTATACCGGCGGCGATATTCCTGCCGGTGAGAGTCGCAGCTTTAGCTTCACGGCGACCCTCGCCAACGCTGCCGCCGGCGGCGATACCTACACCAATATTGCAACGGTCAGCCAGGCGACAACTCAGCCTGGTCCCAGCAGCAACGAACGTGACCTGACTGATACTGACGGCAGCGATACCCTGACTGTTACGGCGCCCGACATTGCCGTCACCAAAGACAACAGCGAAACCCAGTTGACGCCCGGTCAGCTTGTCACCTACACTCTTACCATCGAGAACCTGGGCGACCGCGACGCTACCGGCGTCATCCTTAGCGATCCGCTGCCGATGGGTACCAGCTTCGTCGCCGCCAGTGCCGGCGGCAGTGCATCCGCCGGCACGGTGACCTGGCCCGCCTTCGACCTGGCTGCCGGCGACAGCGTGACCCGCACGCTCACCCTGCAACTGGCCAATCCCATGATTGCCGGCGTTACCAATATCGCCAACAGCGCCGCTGCGGTCGACGACGGCAACCACGGCGTCGATACCGATCCCGGCAACAACAGCAGTACCGACGATGACCCGGTCGTTACCCTGGCCATCGGCAACCTGGTCTGGGAAGATGCCAATAACGACGGCATCTATGATGATACGACGGAATCACCTATTGCCGGCGTGACCGTCCGTCTGCTCGACGGCAGCGACAACGAGGTGTTGACGACCACAACTGATGCCGGCGGCTACTATCTCTTCGAGGGCCTGGGTGCCGGCGACTACACTGTCGAGTTGGCGGCCGGCAACTTCATTGGCGGCAACGTGCTGGACGGCTACGTGAGTTCGACCGGCACCAGCGGCAGTGCGAGCGGCCCCTATGAAATTGCCCCCGATGTCGACAGCAATCTGACCGACAGCGATGACAATGGTTCCTGGGATGGAACTGTCGTTCGCAGTTTACCGGTGACTCTGGCTGTAGGAACCGAGCCGACGGCCGAGACCGGCCTGGGCAGCAGTCTGCCGGTGGATAACAACAACAATCTGACGGTAGATTTCGGCTTGTTCCGCCCGCTGGCGCTGGGCAACCTGGTCTGGGAAGATGCCGATAACGACGGCAGCCTGGGCGGCGCGGAAGCGCGCTTCGCGAATGTGCTGGTGCGCTTGCTGGACAGCGGCGGCACCGAAGTGGCGACGACGACGACCGACAGCGAGGGGCACTATCGCTTCGATTACCTGTTGCCGGGCGCCTACCGGGTCGAGCTCGACAGCAGCAACTTTGCCGCCGGCAATGTGCTGGACGGCTACGTGAG
>DAOTUJ010000024.1:0-17931 GCA_034437175.1 Chloroflexaceae bacterium
GATTTCATGCGCCTTTGGCGTCGATCCAGCCGGCGAAGGCTTCCACCACCAGTGGATCCCAGATCGTACCGGCCGCCATACGCAGTTGCTGAATGGCCTGGATCGAACTAAGCACGCGGTTGTAAGGACGTTGGGTCGTCATCGCATCGTAGGCATCGATGACGGCAACCACTCGGGCGCCGAGGGGAATATTCTCACCGGCCAATCCATCCGGGTAGCCATTGCCGTCCCAGCGCTCGTGATGGCTCCGCACAATCGGGGAGACGCGGGCCGCCAGGCGCAATGGCGCCACGATGCGCTCGCCGATCAGCGGATGTTTCTGCATAATCGCATATTCCTCGGCGGTCAGCGGCCCCGGCTTACGAATAATAGTTTCATCAATCCCAATTTTGCCGACATCGTGCAGGAGCGCCCCGTAGCGCAACGCCGTCAGATCGGTATCGCCCAGGCCGAGCCGCTCGCCGATGGCGGAGGCGTAGCGCGAAAGCCGCTCGATGTGGCCCACGGTATATTCATCTTTGGCCTCGACCGTACGAGCCAGGGCAAAAATAACGTTTTCGACCGGCTCGAGTTGATCGTTTAATTGTTTGGCGCGCAGCAGAGCCCGGAGCCTGGTCGTCAATTCCTGGTCGTCGACTGGTTTTTGCACATAGCCGTCGGCACCGGCTTCAATCGCATACAACTGGTTACTGCGATCCTCGGAAGCCGTAACGATAATAATCGGGATCAGGCGGGTCTGGGGATTGAGCTTTAATTCATTGCAGAGCACAATGCCGTTTCCGTCAGGCAGATGAATATCGAGCAAAATCAGATCCGGTGCTTGCCGCTTGATCAGGCGGCGCGCACGTTGAATCGTATGAGCCATTGTATGCTGATAGCCGCTGTCTTCGACGAGTTGAGCCAGAGCATCGGCAAACGCTGGATGATCTTCAACTATCAAAATATGCGCAAGCATGCGGGCGCGTTCCTCCAATATCGCCGGCACATCGTGGCCAATCATGCACCACTCGCCGGGGAGTCGTGCATGGTCTCGCATATTGTATCGGATGTGGATGGGTTATTCGTACATCATAACAAAAGCAGCGCCGGCACGCATATCAATTTTTTCATCCGGCAAGCAGCAATCATTGGCACTCCAACTCCAACAGTATGGCGACAGCTACGACGGCGGGTGTCAACATCGGTGGCGGCGGGCGCGCCGGTCGGCGGCGGTTTCGCCGCCCCCCAGTCGCCGCAGCATGCGCTGCAAGAACGGCCGGCGCAGTTCACGCAGATCGGCGGCGAGGTCGTCGCTGCTGCTGCGCGAGCGATAGCGTTCGCGGCTGTAGGCATCGACAATACGTTCAATCGAGCCACGGTAATAGGGCATTTCGTATGTCAGGTCGTCAGCGTATTCGCGGGCCGTACTATGCGGGTACTGCGGCAAACCGGCGAGTTGCGCCAGCAAGCCCATTTCGGCGTAGGCCTGCGCCGCCGGGCTCAAGTCGCGAGTTTCGCGCCGCCAGAACACAATGCCGCTCATGGCCAGCAGGCCCAGCGAACCGCCGATAACCGCCAGCACAGCCAGGGGCATGCGCAAGTCGAGGCCCGTATTTCCCGCCGAATTTTCATCAAGCCCGATACCGGCACTGCTATCCGGCAGCAGTCCTTCTTCCAACAGTTCTTCTTCCGTAAACAGCGGCTCAGAGATGTCGACGTTGGCGCTCGGCGCGTTGCGATCGCCAATATCGCCTTCGGCCGGCAGATTGGGGCGCACCGGCAACGCCGTATAGCCGGCGGGAGTCGGCTCGAAGCGTTCCCAGCCGAAGCCGGGGAAATAGACTTCCGGCCAGCTATGCGCAATATTTTCGCGCACCACATAGTGTTCTAATTCCGGATCGTAGACACCGCCGGCATAACCCTGCACCCAGCGCGCCGGCACGCCCAGCGAGCGCAGCATCACCACCATCGCCGAAGCATAATAGTCGCAGTAGCCCTGGCGCAACTCGAAGAGAAAATAATCAACCGGTTCAGCGCCTGCCGGCGGCGCGTCAATGCGTTCGTTGTAGGGCAATGTTCGCAGATATGTCTGGATCGCAATTGCCTGGTCGTAGGGATTGCCGGCATTGAACTGCTCGACAACTTCGCGAGCCTGGTTCAGCGTGCGCTCGGTGACGGTATCGGGCAACTGCAGGTAGCGGTCACGCACCCAGGAGGGGTAATCGGTGCCGGCGCGGCGCAGGCTAAGGATGTCGGCATTCGAGACCAGGGCCGTGACGGTATACACCGCTTCGGCGCGCAAGGGTTCTTGCGAGACAATCAGCGCCGTATCGTCGAAATTGGGCCGGTTCGGTTCCAGGACGCTGTGTTCAACCGCGACCGGCAGGCTAATACCGGCCGCCGTACCGGCCACGGTGATGAAATTATCCTTGCGATCCTGAGCCAGTCGCACGGTCTGGGTCATAACGGTACGAGCGCGCAGATCGGCCAGCGGCATGGTGGCACCGCCGGCCAACCTGCTGCGCGCCTGTTCCGCCGTCGTCAAGCCGAGCACAGCGCGGGCGCGCTCGCCGGTCGTATTCTGCCAGCCCTCGCTGGTATAGCGGTCGAAGGCAACCGCTCGCCAGTACTCAAAGCGCGGCGCATCGACATACATCACCAGATCGTCATCGAGGATGCGCCCACCACCGAGTTGGGTCGAGCGCGACGTAAAACTGGTACCGCTGGCACCGGGCTGGGCATTGATCGTACTGAAGGCATCCTCCCAGCGTTCGCGGGCAAATTTGAAGGGTTGGCGCAACGTATTCCAGGTTTCTTCGGCATTGCTGCGGCTGACTTCGCCCGGCAGCAGGCCCGTGATCATCCATGTCAGGCCAAAGCAGACCGCCGCGGCGGAAACAAAGCGCAGCGGCAGCAACTCGGGAAACTCGATCCGGGCCGCCTTCCAGCGGCGCTGATTGAGTACCACCTGCTGATACACGATTAACAGCAGGCCGGCGCCGAGAAATACGAAGAACAGCGCCGTCGGTTTGGGCATAACATAAGCATAATTGACCAGAATCACAATCGCGTTGAGCAGCACCGGCCGCCAGACCCAGCCCTGGCGAAAGATCATCCAGGCCGTAAAATAGCCCAGCAGCCAGCCCAGCAGCGAAACAGCGGCAACAAACAGCAGAATATCTTCGCCGCGCCCACCGTTGGCCAGCACCCGCGACCAGATAATCGTACGGATCAACAATTCGGTTGCCTGGTCAGGCCATGCGCTGAGCCGTTCGCCCATCAAGGTACCAAGACGCTGGATGCTAAACACCAGGCCGAGGATGGCGCTGAGCAGGTGGCTCAACCAGGCCGGCAACCAGAGCAAGCGTACGAACACCAGGCCGCTAACAAAAGCCAGCATCGTCACCGGCAGCAATACTTCGAGACCGGCGGCCCAATTGGCAATCACCAGGCTGCGTCCAACACACCAGACCATCAAGCCGGCCAGGAATGCACCGGGCACAAGTTCCAGCAGTTCACTGCGCCAGTTACGGTTCAGCGCAGGGGCATATTTATATTTCATCGTCATAGCTGGTATTATATGTTGTTTCCCATCAGGCGCAACGTTGCAACCGCCATGGGTGTTCAAAGGGTGTTCAAAACCGCCCATTGCGGCGGATCCAACAATTGGGTACAATCCAACTATGGCAAGCATTTTCATCATTGGCTGTGCTGCGCTGATCGTCCTGGGCATTGCCCAGGAACTTTTGCGTTTTCGGCGCTTTCCCTGGATCGGCCCGGCTGCAGTGCCGCCGGACGCCCCCCTGGTCTCGCTGATTATTCCGGCACGCAACGAGGAACGGGTGATCGGCGCCTGTCTCAGCGGCGCGCTGGATCAACAGTATCCAGCCTACGAAGTCCTTCTCATCGACGATAGTTCCGTCGATACCACCGCCGCCATTGCGGCTGAATTTGCTGCTCACGATCCGCGCTTGCGCCTGCTCAGCAGCACAGATCTGCCGCCGGGGTGGGTCGGCAAATGCCATGCCTGCGCACAGGCAGCCGGCCATGCCCATGGCGAATGGTTGCTGTTTCTCGACGCTGATACCCGCCCGCAACCGGCGCTAATTGGCGGGATGCTGGCCTATGCCGGGCAGCAGCAACTCGATGCGCTTTCGCTGTTTCCGCGCCTGGAACTGGGCAGTTTCTGGGAGCGCCTGATTTTGCCGGCTTTCTACACCCTGGTGCGCGCAGTGTACCCGGCCGAACGGGTAAATGCCGCCGATGCCGCGCCCACCGAGGTACTGGCAAACGGCCAGGCCTTGCTGCTGCGCCGTTCGGCTTACGAGGCTATCGGCGGCCACGCGGCGGTGCGCAACGAGGTGCTCGAAGACGTGTACCTGGCCCAGGCGCTGCGCCGGGCCGGCTGCCGCATTGGGATCGCACTCGCGCCGGAGTTGCTGTCGGTGCGCATGTACACCAGCGGTGCGGAGGTCGTTGCCGGGTTGGGCAAAAATGCTGCCGCCGGCTATTACAACGGGGGGTGGCGCGCACGCCGGGCGATGCTGCGCCTGCTCGGGCTGAGCCTGTTGCCGTTCTGGCTACCGGCGCTGGCGGTCACGATCACGCCGGCGCATTCCGGCGGCTCGGCCACACTGCTGCTCAGCCTGCTGGCGCTGATCTGGGCGACCGGCTACCGGATCTGGCTGCTCCGGCGCCTGTATGCGTTGCCATGGTATTTCGGCCTGCTCTGGCCACTGGCGCTACTCAGCTATGCCTTGATCGCGCTACGGAGCATCTGGCATGTCCGGCGCGGGCGGGGGGTCAATTGGAAGGGAAGAACCTATGTCGGACGGTAGCTGGTCGCAGCGCAAACTGGTACATGACGAATCGGCCCTGCCGTCCTTCGACCTGTTGCAATTCCCGGTGCAGTTCTTACAACGAGCACTCTCGCGGCTGAGCAATCCGGACGCAATCGCCTATGGCCTGGCGCGCCGCACGCCACGTGTCACGTCTCTATCGCTGATACTCTTGCTGGCCGGCATGGTCGCATCGCGGATCGAGCTTTGGGTGGAAGGCTTTCTCTGGGGCATTCCCGCATTGGGGGCGGCCAGCCTCGGGCCGGGCCTGGTGCTCTGGTTGGTCATCCTGGCATGGCATCCCGGCCTATCGGCAGCAGCGCGGCGGGTGCTTCGGCGCGCTATGATCATTCAACTGCTTATGGCACCGGCGGCCCTGATCGGCCTGATCTACTTCGTGGGCATGGCCCTGCGTGTGTGGTAAAGCCGTAGCGCGCTGCAATGCCGGGCGTTGCAGCGCGCTACGGCTTTCCTACTATTTCTCGTCGGCTGCGTTGCCTTCAGCCTCGGCTGCTGCCGGCTCACCGGTTTCAGCTTCTTCCTCGGCGGGCGTCATATCGGCGGCGCCACGGCTACCGCTGAGCGCCACCACGACGTCGTCCGGGTCGGCACTGTAGCTGTAGCTGCTCAAGATTGGCAGATCGCGTACGTGGATTGTTTTGTCCATCCGGTCGAGCACCCTGATGTCGACTTCGATGTGTTGCGGCAGTTCGGCCGGCAGCGCATGCACAATGATACTGTGCATCACATGGTTGATCATGCCGTCGTTGCGCTTCACCACCGGTGACTCGCCGGTCAGCGTAATCGGCACCTCGACATCGGTAGCAATTTTGAGGTCGACAACGCGAAACTCGGCGTGCAGAATATTGCGGGTCACCGGGTGGCGTTGCACATTTTGCACAAAAGCCGACTGCATAGCTTTGCCCGGGATATTCAGTTCAATCAGGGCGCTGCGCCCGATAGTGCGATAAGCCTTATTGAAGGCCTTATCGTCGATCTGTACGGTCAGTGGTTCGATACCTTTGCCGTAAATCGTGGCCGGCAGCCAACCCTGCGCCCGCAGAATCTTGACTTTTTTGCCGGTAACGTTACGGATCTGTGCCTCAAGTGCCTGGGTACTCATTGCGTTACTCTGTTTTGAATGGGAACCGATTTTCCAGCATTAAAAAACCACAACAATGACCGACGTGCGAGACGCCGGCCATCCTGAAGAAGGATAGTACCATAAGCCGGTGCTTTTTTCAAGCGTGATTTGCCTGCCGCAGAGATGGTATAATTATTGCAGAAGCAACACTCAATGTATGGGACTACTACGGCAATCCTACGGGAACCATGAACCAGAGAATGCTGCATTGCAGAACCGGATGGACGGTACGACTCAAACCGTATAGTTATCATCATGACCGCCACCGGGAGCCGCAGGGTGATTTCGCGACCGGTATGGCCCGGCACGGATGCGCTGGCGAACCAAACCACGATCTGCACCAGCCTGGTATCGATGCCGCAGAAGTACCACCCTGGATCAACGAGATACGGCACAGCCGGGTACTGATTCGAACCAGGCCCGGTTCGCGCAGATGAATGCGGTCTTCGACCGGATAACTTGCTCAAACTGCTAAAGGAACGCTATGGATCAACACTATCGACAGTGGAAACGAATGGCACCACTCGGGCTTAGCGCAATCGGTGCCGGTTTGAGTTGTATTGGTGAAGCGACACTCATGAAAGGGCGCGGCAGCGACCCGCTGGCATGGGTGCTGATGGGTTCGGTCGGCCTGATTGTCTTCAATGCCGGTGTGGCAATGTTTGGTGAAGCAGTCAAACAGCGCACCCTCTATGAGTGGCATGCTCAGGTTCCGGAGTAATCGCAGGATCGGGTTCACGCAAGTCGCTCAACGTGAGCAACAGCATTAGAGGATTTTCTAATGGCCACCGAGACTTTCCTCCAACAACTTTTGACACTGCCGACGGTAATGTCGGCGCAAGTTTCGCCGGATGGTCGGCTGATTGCCTTTGTCTGGTATCGCAAACATACCGCGCCGGATGTGTTTGTTGTGCCCGCCGACGGTTCGGCTTCGCCGTACCCAATGACGAACACCAACCAGGCCAGCCAGATGGTAAGCTGGGCCGCCGACTCGCGCTCCATCATTGTGGCCGAAGATCGCGACGGTGATGAGCGAGTACGCCTGTTTCGCGTCGAACTGGAGCATCCCGGGCGCCTGGATCGGTTGACGGACGACCAGCCGGACTATTATATTCGGGGTGGTCAACTGGCGCCCGATGCCCAGACGCTGTTCTACAGCATGAATTATGATGCGGAACAGGCTCAGGTGATCGAGCAGACCTGGGTGTATGCACATAACCTCGAAAGCGGTGAGCGTCGGGTGCTGGCCCGCCCGCAACGCCCCGGCAGCGGCGCTCCCCAGTTGAGTCGCAACGGTGAGCGCCTGATCTATAATTGCAAAGATTATCACCCCGACGGTAGCCAGGTGCATCTGATCGATCTCGCCGCCGGCAGCGACCGCGAGTTGCTTCACTTCGGCGAACGCGTCAAGGTATCGGCGGCCTGGCTGCCGGATAGCGAGCGCCTGGTGGTGCTCAGCGAATCACGTGACGGCCAGGTGCAACAGCATCGCAGCCTGGGAATTTACACGCTGGAAAACGGGCGTATGCACTGGCTGATCGATGATCCGCAGCGCAATATTGAAGGCTTTCGCGTATCGCCCGACGGCATGATTGTCGTGCTGGGTGTGCAGAACGCCAGAATCACTGCCAGCACGCTGGATCCCGACAGCGGTGCCGAGCAGTTCTTCCCGCATCTGCCGGGCAACCTGGAACCACTGGGGCGCTCCGCCGACGGCAACTGGGTGGCGCGCTATTATGCTTCCAGTGCGCCGGCGGAACTGGTGCATTTCGTACTGGAAAAGGGCAGCGCCGAGGAATTTGAGTCGTTGACTCAGCTCTGGGAGCAGACACGACTCAATCCCGGCCAGTTGATCAGCGCCGAAGAATTTCACTGGACATCGCACGACGGAACGCGCGTTCAGGGCTGGTTGTACCGTTCCTTGCCTAATCCGCAACGGGCGATCATCTATATTCACGGTGGCCCGACCAGCCATTCCGAGAATGCGTTCAACAGCGAAATCCAGTACCTGGTGTCGCAGGGGTTCAATGTGCTCGATGTCAATTATCGGGGCAGCACCGGCTTCAGTGTGGCCTATCGCGATGCAATCAAGGCCGATGGCTGGGGTGGGCGCGAGCAGGAAGATATTGTCAGCGGTGCCGAGGCGCTGATCCGCGCAGGGCTGGCCGAAGCGGGCCGGATCGGCGTGACCGGTACGTCTTATGGAGGCTACAGCGCCTGGTGCCAGATCACGCGCTATCCTACCGACCTGATCGCTGCCGCCGCGCCGATCTGCGGTATGACCGACCTGGTACTCGATTACAACACCACGCGCCCTGATCTGCGGCCCTATAGCGAAGAGATGATTGGCGGCTCACCCGACCAGGTGCCCGACAAGTATTTTGAGCGTTCGCCGATCAACTTTGTGCAGCATATTCAGGGCAGATTGCTGATCGTACAGGGCGCCCGCGACCCGAATGTGACGCCGGAAAACATGACCAGGGTGGTCGAAAAACTCAATGAGTACCATATTTCGCATGAGGTATTGGTGTTCGATGATGAAGGGCATGGCATCAAAAAACGCGCCAATCAGGAGCAACTCTATCTGAAGCTGGTTGCGTTCTTCCGGGCGGCGCTGGGCTAAACAGGGCCGGCGGTACATCCTGCCGGGGTACCGCTCCTGTTGCTCAGCAGCGGGCCGGGCACATCCACGCTCTGGTGCCGCCGGCTGATCACCAGTGCATCTTCTTTCGGTATAATGACAATGAACCTTACAATAAAGATGCCATATAGTCTGGAGAAGTGCATTATGTCACATCGCAAAGAGCCGTTTACGACATTTCAGCATCCCGGCGGCTTGTATAGCATTGATCTGCCGCAGAGCTGTGTGGTCAGCGATACTAACTGCGAGGGGCGCCAGTTTACCCATTTTGAGACACCCGGCCACGACCTGGTAGTACGCATCGGTGTGACGGCGTATCGTGGCGAAGACGACGATGCGCTGGTGCGGCAGTTGCGCGAGTTTATTGTCGCCACCTGCCACGACGAGCAGAATTTTCTGCTGAACCCGGCCGAGCGCATCGATCACCGCCTGTTGTTGTCTTACAGCTTTGATCGCGAAGGCACCAATTTTCTGGGCAATGCCTATTGCTGGCATACTCCGGAGTATATTGTGTTCTTCGCTGCCGCCGAACCGAATTTTGACTACGGCGATCTTGAGTCGGTCATTGATAAAATTATGGCCAGCATCCAGGTGAACCCGACGGTAGCGCTACCCTAGTATAGCCTGCCGGAAGTTCATACCAAATTGCCGGGAGCGCGGGCGGCTCGCCCGCCGAGAGCTGCATGCGGGCGAGCCACCCGCGCTCCCGGTCGCAACTCCTTGCAGATCTCCGAAAAGCTGCCCTGGTCGCAAGCAAATGGGGTCTGCCTTTGCGCCGGCTCTGGCTGCTTTCGGCCAGAGTCAGCGCAAGAAACCGCCATCTTCCACGCTGCCGCAGCCTGTCCTGAGCGTCATTGAAGGAGGGCGGAAAAGCCGGTTGCGGTTGCGTAACACCATAACAACTGCATAAGTCACCAGAGGAGTTCTGCTATGGCAGCCGAGTCCCCGATGCTGTGGGTACCTTCCGAAGATTTTCAGGCACAGAGCAATCTGCGCACGTATATGCGCTGGCTGCACGAACGGCACGGCTTGCAATTCAACGACTATGCCGCGCTCTGGCGTTGGTCGGTAGAGCAGACCGCCGATTTCTGGGCCGGCCTCTGGCAATATTACAACATCCAGGCCGTCACGCCCTACACCACGGTGCTCCAGGGCGAGCAGATGCCCGACATCAACTGGTTCCCCGGCGCAACCCTGAATTATGCCGCGCAAGTGTTCCGCCACCACAACGATCAGCATCCCGCCTTGCTGTTCCAGTCCGAACGCCGGCCACTGACGGCAATCAGCTGGGATGACCTGCGCGCCAATGTCAGCCGGATCGCCGCTGCGCTGCGCAGCCTCGGTGTGCAGGCCGGTGATCGGGTGGTGGCCTATATGCCGAACATTCCTGAAACGCTGTATGCTTTTTTGGCCAGCGCCAGCCTCGGCGCGGTCTGGTCTTCTTGCTCGCCGGATTTCGGTAGCCCCAGCGTGATTGATCGCTTCAAGCAGATTGAGCCGAAGATCTTGTTTGCCGTCGACGGTTACCAGTACGGCGGCAAGTACTTCGACCGCCGCGAGACGGTGGCCGAACTCCAGGCCGCGCTGCCCAGCCTGGAGCACACCATTCTGCTGCCCTATCTCAATCCATCCGCCGGCACAGCCGGCCTGGCCAATCTGCTGACATGGGAGCAGATCCAGCAGTACGAAGGCGAACTCAGTTTTGCGCCGGTATCCTTCGAGCATCCGCTCTGGGTGCTGTATTCTTCGGGCACAACCGGCCTGCCCAAGCCGATTGTGCATAGCCAGGGCGGCATTCTGCTCGAACATATCAAGAGCCTGGATCTGCACTTTGATCTCAAGCCGGGCGAGCGCTTCTTCTGGTACAGCACTACCGGCTGGATGATGTGGAATTTCTTGATCGGTGCGCTGCTGGTCGGCGCCACGCCGCTGCTCTACGACGGCAGCCCGGCCTGGCCCGATATGGGTGTGCTCTGGCGTTTTGCCGAGCAGAGCCGGATGAACGTCTTCGGTACCAGCGCCGGCTATATTCTTGCGCTGATAAAAAGCGAGGTACGCCCCGACACCGATTACGACCTCAGTGCCCTCAAGTGTCTCAGTTCCACCGGCTCGCCGCTGCCGCCCGAGGGCTTCGAGTGGGTCTATGCCCATGTGAAACCGGACATCTGGCTGGCATCATACAGCGGCGGCACCGATGTCTGCAGCGGCTTTGTCGGCGGCTGCCCGCTGCTGCCGGTCTACGCGGGCGAGATCCAGTGCCGCATCCTGGGTGTACGCGCCGAGGCCTACGATCCGCAGGGACAACCGCTGATCGGCCGGATGGGCGAACTGGTGATCAGCCGGCCCATGCCCTCGATGCCGATCTATTTCTGGAACGATCCCGGCAAGCAGCGCTATCGCGCCAGCTACTTCGAGGTGTTTCCCGGCGTCTGGCGCCACGGCGACTGGGTCGAGATCAATGCACGCGGCGGTCTGGTGATCTATGGGCGCTCGGACTCGACCATCAACCGCATGGGCGTGCGTATGGGCACCAGCGAGATCTATAGCGCAGTGGCCCGCGTGCCCGAGGTGGTCGACAGCCTGGTGCTCGATCTGGAGGGACCGGGCGGCCAGTCGTATATGCCGCTATTCGTCGTACTGCGCGAGGGATTGGAATTAAACGCAGAACTGATCCAGCAGATCAAGCGCGAGATCCGCAGCGCGCTTTCGCCGCGCCACGTGCCCGACAGCATCCACCGGATCGCCGAGGTGCCCTATACGCTGAGCGGCAAAAAGCTGGAAGTGCCCATCAAGAAAATCCTCAGCGGCACCCCCATCTCCCAGGCCGCCAACCCCGACTCGCTGCGCAACCCGGCGGCGCTGGCATATTTTGCGAACTGGAAACAAGATTGAAATGAATCCGGGATTGGGTCTGGCAGCTTCGCTGCCAGACCCAATCCCGGATTCACTTCAGATCGAACCCCAGATTGTTTAGCGCCTCGCGCAGCCGATCGCGACCCGAGAGCGATTCCGGGCCGGCAATCCGGCGAGCCGAATGGCGCACCCAGTTGCCGCGCACCTGCATCTGCTGTGCTTCGTAGAAGCGCTGCATGGCCGCAATGTATTGCTCGATTTCGGCGTCGAGGTTATCGACACTGTACGCTTCCTGGTGCACGACGGCCGGCTGCGGCAGGCGTGGCTTGACGGCCGCCGGGGGCTCCGGATCGGCATAGCCCACGCACATACCGAAGACAGCAAAAACCCGCGGCGGCAACTTGAGTTCGGCAGCAACTGCTTCCGGATGGTTGCGCATCGCCCCGATGTAGACCATGCCCAGCCCCAGCGACTCGGCGGCAATCGTGGCATTTTGCGCCGCCAGGGCTGCATCGACCACCGCCATCGTATACATCTCCAGGTAATCCAGGCCGGCATGCGGCAACTCGCGCGCCCCGGCGGCATGCGCCAGTCGCGCCAGGTCGGCCAGCCAGACAAGAAACAGCGGGCACTGGCGAATATGTTCCTGGTTATTAGCCAGCGTCGCCAGGCGATCTTTGCGTTCCGAGTCGGTAACGGCTACCACGCTCCAGGTTTGCAAATTGGAAGAAGTCGCCGCCGACTGGGCGGCAGCCATTAGCGTCTCGAGGGTTCCGGCGGGCAGCGGCGTATTCTGGTAGCTACGGATCGAGCGGTGGCCCAGTATCGTGCTGAGGGTTTCATTCCACTGTGCGGGCAAGGTTTGCGGATCGGCACCGTAGCGCGCCCGCAGCAAATCAGCGGCAGCAAATATGTCGCTTGAGGAAGTCATCGGCATAACTCCAGCTTCATTTCATTCTCTGATACAACCATTGGGGCTACGATTCAGTATAACACGTCGTGACCGCAGGGTTATCACAGCCCTGCCGCGGGGTGTGACGAAACGTTCTGCCCGGGCGCCGCGATCCCGCTTCCGGGAAGCTTCGGCTGAGGTGCGGATTGCCGGCGCTGCGGACCATCCGCATCAGCAGCGAGCGACCGCCGGGGTGGCAGCTTCGGGGAAGCTGGCCGCGCCGGCGGTTTTTCGGCAAGCCTTTTCATCGCACCCAAGGCGGTTTCCTTGCTTGCCACGATCCCAGAATCGCATTACACTGCATTATGCAGCGAATATTTGCGTGTTAACTGAAGGAGGGGACTCTGGCATGGCTACGCTGAGTGTGTTGAAGTTCGGGACGCCAAAGGGGGCGGAAGAAATCCTGGCGACGCTGGAAGATCTACAGAAGCAGCAACTCATCACGATTCAGGACGCCGCGGTTGTCAGTTGGGAAGAGGGCAAGAAGAAGCCGAAAACCCGCCAGCTCTACAATCTGGCCGGGCTGGGTGCGCTGAGCGGCGCTTTCTGGGGCATGCTCTTTGGATTGTTGTTCTTCATTCCGCTGGCCGGCCTGGCCATCGGTGCCGGCATGGGCGCGCTTACCGGTGCCTTCAGCGACATCGGTATCGACGACGACTTCATCAAGAAGACCCGCGATCAGATTACGCCCGGTACCTCGGCGCTCTTCCTGATGAGCAGCAATGAGACGATCGATAAGGTTGTCGATGCGCTCAAGCCCTACCAGTTCGAGTTGATCGCCAGCAACATGTCGCAGGAACAAGAAGACAAGCTGCGCGCTATGTTCGTCGAGGGTGAGTAATAGCTCATCACAAAAATCGACTGTCGGTCAGGCGTGCAGTTCGGTACTCTGGGTACCGAACTGCACGCCTGACCGGCAGTTTTCCTTTAACGTGCCAGGACAAGCTGGCGATTATTGCAGGTGCGAGCAGTTTCAGCCAGTGCTGCGACCAGTTCGACAGATGCCTCCTGTTCGGCCTGGTTGCTGGAAACGCTTTCGATGTTGATGCCCAGCGGCAACGGGGTTTCGTATTCGTGCTCAAGGATCGCCCGCAGGCTCTCGCAGTTGATCTGCTGCGATTTGCGCAGCGGCATCTCGGCCTCCAGGATCGCGGACTCGATCTGCGGCGGTACCGCTACGCCCAGCCACTTGATAAACTCCATCGTGCGCGGTCGCCCACAGGGCGCGAAGGTCAGCACGATACGCTGCGGCGCGATACCCTGCCGCCGGCAGCGCCGCGCATAATCATCGAGCAGCCGGATCATCAAATCCGCATCGAAGACCAGTTGCGAAACAAAATAGCGGCAACCCTGGCCGGCTTTGCAGATCAGGCGCCGGCTTTCGTCGCAGTCGGGCGCATGGCGCTCGGCAATCACAATCCCGCCCAGGGTCAGTTCGGGCTCCGTCTCAGTCGCAATCTGGTAGGCCCGGTCGACCGGCAAGGAACCGGGGCGCGGGTTGGGGCTGGCCGAACCAACCAGAGTCAAACAGCGTAGCCCATAATCCACGTGGGTTTCGTGCAGCCACTGCCGCCAGGCGCCTTCGGTCATATCGACGACGCATTTGTAAGCAATCGCCGCGTGACCGGTAGCCTGTTGCAACAACCGGGCATAGGCGCGGGGCTCAATGGCCGGGCGGAACGGGAAAGGCCGGGGCACACTGGTGCGAACCTGTTCATCCTGTACATCGTAGACCAGCAGGCCGTCGAGCGGCAAATGCTCAATCTGGCGGGCCAGTTGATTGGCGCGCATGACCACCCGCTCAGCGGAGGAATCCTGGTGGGGCGGCGTTGTCCCATACAGCAGCAGGAATTGCTGAGGGTCGCGTAGCTTCGCTTGCAAGCTCATAGATCTATTCCTTCATCGCCGTAATCACCGGCGGATTCGGCGCTGCTTCCTGTTCCAGAGTAGCGAAGAGCCCTGGCCGGTTGAGTAAAGAAACCGCTACCCTGCGAAAAGAACTGATCGCTGCGGCGCTGCGGTCTTGCCTTGACAGTACCGGCGCCCGGTGCTACCCTGATAGCCATCGGAAAAGTGAATGTCCTCAGTGTATGAAAGCCACAGCGATGCGTAGCGTATCGCTTCTGCAATATACAACCGAAATCGTCTGCGCGCTACGTCCGGATGCCCGGCTGGTTGCCGTTACCCGTGATCCTCAACCACCGGTTCATGTTTCCCGCACCCTCAACACAAACCTGCCGTCACCGATGATTGCTGCTGCTGCGGCCTGGGATGGCAACCTGACCGGCCATGCCTCCATGACCCGTACTCTGGATCCTGTGCGCTTTTCACGTGTGAAAGGTGCGGCTATCGCCCTGGGCGGCTTGCCGGCTGCCTGCGGCGCTCGCTAGAGGAGCTCTCGGCAATGCCTACCAATGAGCCAACCATTACCAGCGTGCTCCGGATGCTGTCAATTCAGTATGATAGCCCGATCGCTGAGCAACAATTGCTGGAACGGGTGTTACAGCAGCGGCCAAGCAGCGCCAGGAACCCCTATGCACCTATTCGTGAACGCCTGCGTGCCGATGGCCCACGCCTGGGCTGGCTACGCCTGGATCAAACATATCTCGTGCCGCTGCATGTGGTGCTACAGGGGCTGCGCTTTCGCTGCCGGCCGCTACCCTGGGAAATTGCCGCCGGTATGCTCGCCGCCGTTCGGCTTGAGCCCTTTATCGGGCTGCGCAATCCTGAGGCTGTGCTCCTCGATGAGCGCAACCAGCGAATTGCCGGTACGACGCTGGCCGCCGCCGCCGGCGATGCATGGCCTGCCCGCGATGTCGCCAATGAGGAAATTTGCTTCAATCTCGGTGCTTGGTTCGGCCGGGTCGGCTTTGCCGAGGGCGATAGCCTGATCTGTACGATCATCGAAACCAGCCCGGTGACGCTGCGCGTCCAGCACGAGCGTGCCGCCGATTTTCGGGTAGCCGCGGTGCAACAACAGGATCAGGAGTTGCGCGAAGCCATCGTCGAACGGGTTCAGGCGACGCCGATGCTGCACGCTTCGTCAATCGACCTGGTGCTGCCGGTGTTTGCGCGCGCCGCCTGGCGCAATGGCTACCCCGGTACGGCCTGGCAGCAACTGGTCAACGATGATAACCGCATCTATATGACTGATCATCGGTTTGTGAGTGCGCCGATTCGCCGGCACGATTATGGCTATGCCGATGCCGAGCCCGATACGACGCGCGAGGCGACGATTGACGGCCTGCGCGAGGAAATCGATCTGCTGCTCTTCGATATTCAGCGCAGCCGCCAGCACGATGCCGAAGACGGGATCTGGGACGGCAATCTGCGCAATGCCGCCCGCCGCGCCGATGAACTCGATCTCTTCGATGCCGACTATGATCCCTTTGAGGTGCTCGACAATCTCAGCAGTAGCGAACTCGAACTGAATGAAGATGACTGGGACGATGATCCCTGGGATCTCGATGAAGATGATTTCCAGCTCGATGATTTCGATGGCCAGGATCTCTTCGAGGCCAATCGGCGCATGCTGGCGGCTCTGCCTGCCGATGTGGTCGAGCGACTTGAATATGCCCGCCCCGAAGAGGCCGAAGTGCTGATTGCCGCCCATCTTAATGATCTGCTGGTGCGCGAACCCTCGCTGTTTGTGCCGCTGGATCTCTCGCAATCCGCTGAACCGGTCGACGATGATTTCAGCGAAACCATCGCTATACTGCCCGATAGTATGTCGCCCGATGAGGATTGGGAAGAAACCGATGCCGAATTTGAATTGCTCGCCATGGACAGTTCGGCAGTGTACCTTGAAAGTAGCGAGTTGCTCAGGCACTTCTACGAATCCCTGATTCAGGAAGGCAAACATCGTAGTACGGCCCAGGCGCACTTGCGCAATCTTTCAGTCTATGCCGATTATATTGCGCAGTATTATTCGCGCAGCTTGCTGGCCGGCGATTATGCCACCCTCGATGAGTATCTCTTTTTCTATTATCCCCGCCGGGTATCCGGGGCATCAGCGCGCCGGGCACGCGAATTCTGCACGTCGATCAAGCAGTTTTACGCATTTTTGCAGCAGCAGGGCTTTCTGTCCGATACCAGATTTGCGCTGGCAATCTGGCGCCGCCGTGACCAGGCTGCCCGCGTGGTAGAACTGTACCATCGTATTCCGCTCTCCTGGCCTGAAGGCGAACACCTGCGGGCGCGATTACTCACGCCCTATTCGTTTTGATCATTTGATTTGTGCCGTCGGCATGGTTGCGCAAGCCACAAGGGGTTTTCTGGCTTGCGGCAGCCAGGAAGCAAACTTCTTTTGCGCTGGTTCTGGCAGCGAAGCTGCCAGAACCAGCGCAATAAAATGGGTTTTCCGCCCTGCCGGAGCCTGCCCTGAGCCTAATCGAATGGGGCGAATCCGACCTGGTCGCGGGGCGACCACGTAACTCGAGTTAATAACCAATGCAAACAGGCACAATTCTCCAGAACCGCTACGAGGTTGTTCGCTTGATCGCCCGCGGCGGTATGGGCGCGGTCTATGAAGCCGTGGATCAGCGGTTGGGCAATCGGGTAGCACTCAAAGAAACCCTGGTGACGGATCCCCAGTTGCGCCAGGCCTTCGAGCGCGAGGCGCGTCTGCTGGCCGGACTCAATCACCCGGTGCTGCCCGGTGTCAAGGACCATTTTACCGAAGATGGCGGCCAGTTCCTGGTGATGGATTTCATTCCCGGCAAGGATCTGGCCGGCATGCTCGAACAACGGGCGGCGCCCTTCTCCGTCGATGAGGTGCTGGCCTGGGCCGCTGATCTGCTCGATGCCCTCGATTATTTGCATAGCCGGCAGCCGCCCATCATTCACCGCGACATCAAGCCGCAAAATCTGAAGCTGAACCAGCGCGGGCGGATTGTACTGCTCGACTTCGGCCTGGCCAAGGGCGCGCAGCCGTCGCTCGACCAGACCGGGATTTCCACCGGACAGGCGGCCAGTATTTTCGGCTATACGCCGCAGTACGCGCCGATCGAACAGATCCGGGGCAGTGGTACGGCGCCAACGAGTGACCTGTATTCGCTGGCCGCCACGCTCTTTCAGTTGCTCAGCAATCAGCCACCGCCTGATGCGCTTACCCGCGCCTCGGCTACCATCAGTGGCCAGCCCGATCCGCTGCCCGATCTGAGCCAGATCAATCCGCAGGTCAGTCCGGTGCTCAACCAGGTACTGCAGCAGGCCATGGCCCAGAACGCTCAGCAGCGTTTCGCCGGCGCTCCGGAGATGCTGGCGGCACTTGAGGCGGCCGCCGGCGGCCAGGCGCCCGCGCCGGCCAGTAGCGCCGGCATCGATACGGTTGTGATGCCGAACCAGACACCGCCGGCTCAGCGCCCGCCGGTCGATCCGACCTTGCTCGTCGCGCCCACATCGCCCGATCCGCCGCCCCCGCCGCCGCCCCCCAGGGCCAGGGCCACGGCGGGGGGCAGACCGGCCGGCAGCGCCGGGAAGCGGCCATCCATCCAGTCGCTCCGGAAGGGGGCGTCGGGGAGCC
>DAOTUJ010000025.1:0-44252 GCA_034437175.1 Chloroflexaceae bacterium
GTTGCCCGGCCCCCCCCGCTCCTGTCAGGCCGGCGCCGGCGAGGGTTAGGGGTTCATGTGAGGCATTCGTCGCGCCCGGCTGTACGGGAGCGGGGGCTGGGGGGTGAGGGCCGGATCGGGAAATCACCCATCTGACAAAAACGCTATCGTTGAAAGCTCACCCCCGGCCCCTCTTCCACTCAGGCCGGCGCGGTGTGTCTGCTTCGCGAAACCGGCTTCCAATGGCGCGCCGGCCTGCCGCCTGCTTCACATCAGCGGCGGCGGTTCGACGAACCACCAGGCGCGGCTGAACCAGAGCAGCGCCAGCAGCGCCAGCAGCGCCAGTAGAAAGCCGAGGTCGGCGCGCTGCGGGCGCCAGCGACCGAAGGGCAGCACCAGGTGTACGCTAAACCAGTAGAGCAGCAGAGTCAGCAGAGGCAAGTAGAGCAACGAGGCGCGATAGATCGGAATGACTTCGGCGCCCATCGGGCCGTTGTGAACCACGCCGTTCGAGAACAGATACATAAGCGGCAGCGAACCGAGCAAGGCGCCGGCAGCCGCGAAGAAGGGGCCACTATTCATGTCGGGAACGACAATGAGCATCGACACCAGGGCGCTGAAGGGGTTGAGATAGAGCCACTGCGGCGGCACCGGCTGGCCGGGCGGGTTGCTGAACTGCGGCCAGATTGAGGCCGGCAGAATGGTCGTCGCCAGCAGCAGTAAAATCAAGCCATAGCTGATGATGGTGGCGCGTGAGGTGCGCCGAAACAGCGCCGAGCAGAACAGCCCGACGGTACCGCAAGCCAGCGCCGATAGACAGAGCAGAGCCAGCACCTTGAGCATGGCCGGCACCGTCACGCCGCCGAACATAAACACCACGCTGAAAATCGGCAGGGTCGCAAAAATCAGCACAAACAGGTAGCTGAGGGCCGCGAGCAGCTTGCCGCGCAGGATGCGAGTCGGCGGCAGCGGTGTGGCCAGCAGCATCTCGTAGGTCATCTGCTCACGTTCACCGCTGATGGCACTGCTGGTCATGGCCGGCGCCAGAAACACCACCAGGGCCAGTACGCCAAACGACAGGATATTGAACAGCGCCTGGCCGACCTGTGCGCTCAGCATAACGCTACCCATCCGCGATTGCTGGAACATCAACTGAATGACGCCATAGCCCATCAGTGAGAGCAGCAATAAAAAAATTGTCAGGATCACATAGGGCCGGGCACCGCGCATGCGCACACGCAATTCGCGCACAATAATCGGGTTGAACCGGGGACGACGGAGTTTGCCGGCAGCCATCAGCGCACCTCGGTGATCCGCAAGAACAGGTTCTCCAGGTTCTCGGCCTGCATATGAAAATCGATCAGCGGCAGGCCCGCGTCGACCAGGTAAACCAGCAGAGCCGCAATCTGCTCGTCGTTGCTGCATTCCAGTTCAACCGCCAGGTAGTTTTCGTTGGCGGCCACGATGCTGACGGACTGGATGGCCGGCAGGCCCTTTTCGGCGGCTGCGGCCGGATCAAGCGCACGCAGCATCTCAGCGGCGCGTGGCCCCTCGCGCAGTAGGCGCAGGCGCAGATCGTGACGACCGCGCAACTGGCGATGCACCTCGCCGACCGGCCCGCTGGCAACCATGCGCCCGCTCTCGATAATGCCGATTTCGGTACAGATTTCGGCCAGTTCGCTAAGGATATGCGAACTGAGCAAAATCGTTTTGCCCATGTCGCGCAGGGTACGCAGCAACTCGCGCAACTCGACGCGGGCGCGCGGATCGAGGCCGCTGGCCGGTTCATCGAGCAGCAAGATGGGCGGATCGTGCACCAGGGCGTGGGCCAGGCAGAGTCGCTGTTGCATGCCGCGCGAGAGCGTCTGCACGAAGGCATTGCGCTTCGGGGTCAGGTCAACCAGTTCGAGCAACTGGTCAACGACGCTGCGGCGGCGGGCGGCGGGCAGGCCATAGCAGCGCGCAAAGAAATCGAGGTACTCCCAGGCCCGCAGGTCATCGTAGACGCCAAAGAAATCGGGCATATAGCCGACCTGGTACTGGTGCGCAGCGGCATTGCGCCGGGTGGGCTGGCCCATCAACCGGATCTGGCCGGCACTGGGTTCGATCAGACCGGCGAGCAGGCGCAGCGTCGTCGTTTTGCCAGCGCCGTTCGGCCCAATGAAGCCATAGATGGCCCCTGCCGCGATACAGAGATCGAGTTCGGCCAGCGCCACCGTTTTGCCGAAGCGCCGGCTGAGCCCGATGGTTTCAATCGCCGCTGTCATGGCAGCATTCCTCCCACTTCCGCATCGAGATAAAGGCAACCGGCATGCATCATGCCCGCCGGCGGGCTTTGAAACTCGGCCAGAATCGTACCGGCGGCATTGACAAAGCGATCCGGCTCGGCCAGCGGAATGCGCTCGGCAATCGCATCGACCGCAACCCATTCGCGGCGTTGCCAATCGAAGATCCGCAGGCTGGTCTCGGTCGGCCAGATGCCCTCCGCGCTCGTCAACAGCGCCAGGCGCTCGACCCGCAGGGTGCGCAGGTGTTCCGGCAGGCGCAGGCGCACCTGAACGGCCTGGCCGTTGGGCAGGGCACCAAGCCCGCGGCCGCCGACACAGAGCGAAGCCGGATCGGCATCGTAGCGAGGTTGGAGCCAGCCGGCTTCCAGGTGCAGCGCACCATCGGCCAGCAGGCGCGGCTGCATCGTCAGCAGGCTAAGCACACGGCTTTCAGCACGCCGGCCGGGCACTTCAGCCTGGAAGGGGGCCGCATCAAGCCAGGCCAGCAGCATGGGGCGAGCATCACGCACGACCGAGCCATAGCCGGCAAGCGCATCAAGCATGCGTACCCGCTGTTGCACCTCCGGATCCAGCATCATCTCGCCCGAGCGCCCGGCGCGGTCGAGTTCTTCGCCGTAAACCAGGTAACTGAGCGGGGTCTGTTCGGCAAAAACCGGGCCGGCGATGCGCGCCTCGTTGTGGCTGAGCGCGGCCCGGCCCGTCTCACCCGGCGCCAGATCGCCCAGGCGCGCCACTTGATCGCCCTGCACCACAACGACATCGCGCAAGAATAGTGCGCTGGCATTGCGCACTTCGACCTGAAGATCATCAGCGGAGAAACGCAGCAGCGCATCAACAGCCAGGCCGGGCCGGATTTGCTCCAGGAGCATCGCCTGCATCGACCACTGAGCGATGGCCAGATCCTGGACACGCAGCGGCTGTTCGGCAGACACGGGTTGCAAAAAAACCGCGTTGCCGGTTGCGGCCTCCGGCCCCCAGAAGCTTTGCAGCGAAATCGGGCGCAAAAGCGCGCTGCTATCACCGGCCGGCTGATCAACGATGCTCAGGCTGTAGGCTTGCTGGGCCGGCGAGAACATACCCAGGAAAGAACGCAGCCGCAGGAACTGGCCGCCGTCAACCTGTTCCAGCAGCGCCACCTGGTTGAAGACGACATCGCCGCCGCGCTGCTGGTAGCTCAAGCAATAGCCGGCCAGCGAGAAAATCAGCGTCAATAGGGGAATGAGCAACCAGCCGAGCGCCAGTCGATCATAGCGACGCAGCAGCAGATAGCTAACCGGGCCGACCAGCAGAATGTAGAACAATACCAGGCCGCCGGCCAGCCGCAGCGAGGGAAACTCGAGCGCGGGCAAACTGGTGAGCACCGACGCCAGATTGCCCTCAACAAAGGCATCGAGATCGGCGCTGACCGGCCCGAAATTCAGCGGCAATAACTGGCGCAACTCCAGCAGATCGGCCCAGAACAGCGGAGAATCAACCAGATTGGCGAAGGCACTGCTGGTGATCGCCGGTGCCACAAAAACCACCACGCCCTGGCCGAACGGGCGTTCCACCACCAGATTGGCGGCCAGCGCCCGGTTGGGGCGCGGGCGCAGCGCATCGGCATGGATTGGCACAAAATCGCTGACCGTCAACGGCTGATTGACATCGACGCCGAACAATTCCATCGCCGAAAACCGGCGATTGCCTTCGACCTGCACCGGCTGGAGTTCCGGGTCGAGCCCGGCCAGGGTTGCTATCGCGTCGGGGCCGCCACTGAGCAACAATTGGCCACCGAGCGCCACCCAATCTCGTAGAGCCCGCCGCTGTTCGTGACTGAGCAAGCGTGTATCGACATCGGCGAGCAAGAGCGTCGCAAAAGAACTGAGGCCCAGCGCATGCTCTGGCAGATCCGCCGGATCGACGGTCAGCAGGATCGGTTCGGCACCGTTGACCAGCTGGTCGGGCAATCGCGGCAACGACCTGGCGCCGATGGCCGCGATCATATGGCTGGTGTGCGTATGCGGCGTAAGCTGAACCCGATCCTGGGCCAATCGGTCTTCGCCGTCCATCAGCCAGATATCGAGATGGCGACTGCGATCCGGCAGATACGTGTAAATCGTGGCCGATTTGCGTGCGCTACGGGGCAGATCGAGCGGAGTGGCATAGCTGAACTGCCCGGTGCCGACCTGCACAATCGCCTGGCGATCAGGGCCATCGTTTTGCACCGTTACCGTCACCGGCAGCCAGGAACCGGACTGATACGCCCCGTTGAAGGCGGCCCGAGCCTGCATCGTGATACCGGGCGTGATGGGCTCCGCAATCGCAGTGACGGTAGGATCTGGCGTCGTCGTGGGAGCCGTCCCACAGGCACTGATGAGCATCAATGCAAGGAACAACAGGCAAACCGGGCGACATCGAATTGTGCAGCGCAGAAAGCAAAACATACGCGACCCACAGCATCAGGCAGCAAAGGCCCGCAATCGTTTTCCAGGCCGAAGCCCACCCCGAACCCGGTTGCAGCGCAAACAATTCGGCAGTTGCGTAACACGACAGCGTGAGGCATCAGTCGTGAAAAACGACGCAACAAAGCAGACATTCAGGCGACTACTACCAGTATAGGTGCAGGCAGAAGGAGCGCTGAATGATGGTTATGTGATAGAGAACTGAAAGAGCCGGCAGACAGGCGAGGTCGACGGGCTACCGCGAAGGTCAGGAGCCGGGGATCAGGCGGAACGTGGCATACCGGAGCATTCCCGAACCACACGATCGGCTCAATTGTGCTGCCCATCGCTGACACAAATAGAAACAGCGCAGCCATAGAAAGCTACGCTGAAGAAGACGCGCAAACAGCAAAAAGTACAGCCTGGTACTGGGTTTATCCCGGCCTGGGGATACACACGAGTTTTCGATACGGTTGAGCGACACCACCCGAATAACGGGCAATGACCCTCAGGAGCGGCGGCGGGTAATAATATTGTCGTCGGAGCGTACCCGCACCGGCTGCTGCTGTATCTTCTGAAGCCGCAGCGACAAGACCGTGAACACACCCATCGCTAGAACAGCGAGGAAGAGAAGCGTGAGGATGACAAGCATACCGTCTTCCTTTCAGAGATTGCGATGTCTCCCGTCGAAAATCTTGTACTGGGGAGATCTTGATATTCGTTAGTAACAGTATACCGAATTTTGCAGCACACGTCCATAGCCATCAGTCCTTTTATGCAACGGCCTTCCGGGGGATGGCCGGCGGGGTGGGGCAATACGGAGGCATCTGGCAGGCATATAACGGCCCCTGCTGCGGAATTTATTTACAAGAAGGTTTGCAAAAGCAACTTGTCAATGCTATACTGTGTGAGCGAATCAGCGTAGTCGGCAACAATGTGATGTGTAGCGCCATGCGCTGCATGGTACGTTTGTCAGAAAAGTGGGGCTAACCCACTTTTCTTATTGTAGGGCGAGTGAGGGGTATGAAAAGCGATTTCTACGCCGCGATTGCGCAAATCGCCGCAGAACGCGGGATACCAAAAGAAGCTATTATTGACGTGATGGAGCGAGCGCTCATCACCGCCTATAAGCGCACGCTTGGCAACAACCCGCCGCCCATCGAAGTCGTCGTCAAAATCGACTCGCAGACGGGCGCGGCGCGGGTGTATGCCGATAAGCAAGTTGTTGACGAAGTGTTTGATGATCGATTTGAAATTGACATCATCGACGCACGCGATGTCAAGCCGGACGTTGAACTCGGTGAGACGGTCACGGTTGAGACAACTCCAAACGACTTCGGGCGCATTGCGGCGCAGACGGCGAAGCAGGTTGTGCTCCAGGGCATCAAAGAAGTTGAGCGCGAATATATTTATGGCGAATACATGGAACGGGAAGGTGAATTGATCACGGCGACCGTTCAGCGCCAGAATAAAGGCAACGTCATTCTAGAGATGGGCAAAGCCGAGGCCATTTTGCCGCCGAAAGAGCAGGTTGAAAGTGACCGCTATTATCACGGGCAGCGGTTGAAAGTCTATTTGATGGAAATCCGGCGCGAAGATCGTGGGCCGCGATTGATCGCCTCGCGCACGCACAAAAATCTCATCTTGCGGCTCTTCGAGATGGAAGTGCCCGAGATTTATAATGGAACCGTCGAGCTCAAATCGATTGCTCGTGAGCCCGGCCTGCGCACCAAAGTTGCGGTGGCCGCCCGCCAGGAGGGCATTGATCCGGTGGGATCCTGCGTGGGTATGCGCGGAATCCGGATCCAGAATATCGTCAATGAACTGAACGGCGAAAAAATCGACGTGGTGCAATGGTCGCCGGATCCGAAGGAGTTCATCGCGAATGCGCTCTCGCCGGCCCAGGTTGTCGAAGTGCATCTCAACGAAGACGATCACGCGGCGCTGGTGATTGTGCCGGACAAGCAACTCTCGCTGGCCATCGGCAAAGAGGGCCAGAATGTACGTCTGGCCGCCAAACTGACCGGCTGGCGCATCGATATTAAGAGTGCGACGGCGTTGCTGGAAGAGGAACGGGCCGCCGCCGAGGCACGCGATTTTGCGCAGGCCGAGGCCATGGCCACCGAAGCCGCCCTGGCCAGCGCCAGGGTCGAACAGCGCAAAGTACGCCCGGATGGAACGGTGGTGTATCAAAAGAACCATTATGGGCCGCTGGGCAACGATATGATTGGCGTCGAGGTGCAACTGCGAGCGACGGCGCAGAAGCTGTATATTTATTCGCACGACCGGCTGGTCGCTTCATATATTCTGGCCGAACCGGAAGCCGGGGTGCTGGTCGAGCCGGCCTTCGATGATGACGTTGAGCCTGAAGCTGCGACGATTGCCGAGCCGACCCAGGATGAGGTCGGTGACTATGCGGAGAGGGCGCCGACAACGCCGACGGTGGAGATAGAAGACGAGTAAGCTCCTCAGCATGCAGGCGAGAGGTTCGTGCATAGAAGGTAGGCATCTATGAGTACTCAGCGTACCGCAAAAGGATCGCAACGCCAGCGGCATGTGCCGCAACGGAGTTGCATTGCATGCCGACGCAATGATGCAAAACGAGGCCTGCTACGGATCGTGCGGAATGCTGAGGGCCGGGTGTTGCTCGACCTGACCGGCAAGCAGCATGGGCGCGGTGCATATCTCTGCCACGATCCTGGTTGCTGGGAACAGGCACTAAGACGCAATGCGCTCGAGCGAGCTCTGCGAATTGAGCAGATTTCGGCTGACGACCGGGCGGCTCTGGCTGCGTTTGCCCGGTCGCTGGCGTCGACACAGGACGAAGTGTCCGGTGAGGCCGATGCACACTGAAGCTGTCCGGGCAGGTCGCTGTGTTCGGTTCGAACATGCGCGATACGATACGGAAAGGAAACGAGTATGTCAACAAAAAATAAAGGGGCATCGGATAAAGATACTGTCGCTGTGCGTAGTAGTAGTAGTGGTGGCGGTGGCGGCCAGCGTAGTGGCGGCCAGCGCAGTGGTGGCGGCGGTGGCGGCGGCCAGCGCAGTGGTGGCGGCGGTGGCGGCGGCCAGCGCAGTGGTGGTGGCGGTGGCGGCGGCCAGCGCAGTGGTGGTGGCGGTGGCGGCCAGCGCAGTGGCGGTGGTGGCCAGCGCAGTGGCGGCGGCCAGCGCAACACTCGCGACGAGCGCGATACGTCATCGGGCAGCCGCAGTGTCAGCCGCGGCGGCCGTGGCGGCCAGCGCAGCAGCCGGGGGCCGGCCGGCCCGCGAACACCGGTACGACCACGTGGCCCGATAGCATTGCCCAGCGTGTTGACTGTGCGCGAGTTCTCCGAGGCCACCGGCATTGGAGCTTCTGAGATTCTCAAGTCGCTGATGAAAGGCGGTGTGATCGCCAATATCAATCAGCAAATCGACTATGAGACCGCTGCGGTAATCGCGGCGGATTTTGGTCTGGAAACCACCGAACACGTACCCGAACAACTTGTCGGCGTCTATGAGACGATCGATGAGGCGCTGGCTCTCGAACAGGCCGAAAATATGCGCGCTCGCCCGCCGGTGGTCACGATTATGGGTCACGTTGATCATGGAAAAACCAAGTTGCTCGACGCGGTTCGATCAACGAAGGTGGCGGAAGGCGAGGCCGGCGGCATTACACAGCATATCGGTGCCTACCAGATCGACACCCAGGGCCGGCGGATTACCTTCCTGGATACGCCCGGCCACGAGGCATTTACCGCTATGCGCGCACGCGGCGCCCAGGCGACGGATATCGTCGTGCTGGTGGTGGCCGCTGACGATGGGGTGATGCCACAGACACTGGAGGCGATTTCGCACGTGCGGGCGGCGAAAGTACCGATGATCGTGGCGGTCAATAAGATCGACCTGCCGGCAGCCAACCCCGACCGGGTCAAGCAGCAACTGGCGGCAAATGATGTGATCGTTGAGGAATACGGCGGCGATGTGCCATGCGTGGAGGTTTCCGCCCGCCAGCGCATCAATATCGACGGCCTGCTGGAGATGATTCTGCTGGTGGCCGACCTGGAAGATTACAAGGCCAACCCGGATACGGCGGCTGTCGGGACGATCATCGAGGCCGAGATGGATAAGAGTCGTGGTCCGGTGGCGACGGTGCTGATTCAGAATGGCACACTGCACGTCGAAGATACCGTGCTGGTCGGCAGTGTCTCCGGGCGCATCAAGACGATGTTCAGCGACAGCGGCAAGCGCCTGCGTAGCGCCGAGCCCTCGATGCCGGTGGAGATCCTGGGTCTTGACGCGGTGCCGCAGGCCGGCGATATTTTGCAGAGCATCGCTGACCTGACCAAGGCGCGTGATGTGGCTTTGCAACGTCAGCGTCAGCAGCGGATCGAAGCAATTGCCTCACCAAGTCGTGGGGTTACGCTCGATGACCTGTTCAGCAAAATTCAGGAGGGCCAGGTCAAGGATCTGAACGTCATCTTGAAGGCTGATGTGCAGGGTTCGCTGGGTGCCATCGATCACCAGTTCAACCAGCTCAACGGCAACCGGAGCGAGGTGCAGATCAAGCTGATCCACCGCGGTACCGGTGCGATTACCGAAAGCGATGTAAATCTGGCGGTGGCCAGCCGGGCGATCATTATCGGCTTCAATGCTCGGCCCGACCCGGCCGCCCGCCGGGCGGCCGAGCAGCAGGGCATCGATATTCGCTTCTACAATATCATCTATCAGTTGACGGATGATATTAAGAAGGCGATGGTCGGTATGCTCGATCCGGAATACCGTGAAATCATTGAGGGATTCGCTGAAGTGCGTGAGACCTTCCGGCTGCCCAGCCGCGAGGTGGTGGCCGGCCTGTATGTTTCCGACGGCAAAGTGACGCGCAATCTTAGTGTGCGCGTGCTGCGCAACGGTGCCGTCATTCACGACGGGCGGATCGGCAGCCTCAAGCGCTTCAAGGACGATGTGCGCGAGGTGATCGCGGGCTACGAATGTGGCCTGGTCGTCGAAAGTTTTACGGATGTGCAAACCGGCGACTCCATGGAATTCTATCGTACCGAGCGGGTCGAGCAGACGGTGTAGCCGCCCATGCCTACCCGTGATGCGATCACACCACAAAGATGCCAGACTTGTCTTGTGGTGAGATGGCAACGTGGCTTTTCATAGATGCCGGCATCTATGAAAAGCCACGTTGCCTCCACGCTGCCACAGGCAAAAACCCTGAAGGCAACCGGCACCCGCCGCCCGGCGGGCCAGCAAGCTTTCGGTATTTCAGGAAATAACCACCATGAGCAAACGGACGCGCCAGATTGGCGATGAAATTCAGCGTATTCTGGGCGAAGCTATTCAGTATGAATTGAAAGATCCGCGGGTTGGCTTTGCGACTGTGGTCGGCGTGGAGGTCAGTGCCGATTTGCAGGTGGCCAGGGTGCGGGTTTCGGTGATGGGCGACGATGCAGAACGTCATGAGACGATGCAGGCGCTCGGGCGAGCACGGGGATTTTTGCGGCGTAAGGTGGCGGAAGAACTCAGCCATATGCGCTTTGTGCCCGAATTGCGCCTGGAACTTGATACCTCGCTGGACTATTCGATCCGCATCGAAGAAGTTTTGCGCGAAGTCGCTGAGGAACGCAAAAGCAATCCGCCCGATCTGAGCAATGATTGAAGACGGCCAGGTTCCCGACGCCTACTACAAAAAGCGGATCAGCTATCGCTCATTCCATGAGACATTCGAATTCGATGTCGGGCATACGCTGTTTTCCTCGTTTCAAATCGATGAAGGCAGCGATCTCTTGCTCCGGCTCATCGATGCCGCAACGCCCACCCGCATTCTCGATCTGGGATGCGGGTGGGGTGTGTTAGGTGTTGTGCTGGCGCGCCGATTCCCGGCTACCGAGGTGGTTATGGCGGATCGCGATCTGCTGGCGGTGCGCTATGCCAATCATAATGCGGCCCTGAATGCAACCGCGAATGCCCGCGCCGTCGGCAGCGTGGGAGTCGCGGCGTTGCCGGCCGGCGATTATGATTTGATTGTTGCCAATATTCCGGCCAAAATCGGTGATGGAGCGATTGAACAGGAGTTTGTTCAGCGGCCGCTCGAATTGCTGCGACCGGGCGGTGAATACTGGTTTGTTGTTGTCAGTGGCTTGAACCGGCTAATGCCGAAAATCGGGGTGCGCCGGCAACTGGCGCTGAAAGAGATCAAGAAGCGCGCCGGGCATACGGTGTATCGGGTGCGCAAAGGCGATGGGTGCGCGTCATTCTCGGGCAGCGGGCAAGTGGGCAAAACGAAGGAGGTACCGATGATCTATACCGATCCGGTGGCGGTTGCGCCGGCATTTGTTGAGGCAATTCGTGACGCCAGGCGGATCTTGCTGCTCAGTCACGTCAATCCGGATGGCGATGCAATTGGCTCGATGCTCGGGCTGTATCACGCGCTGCGGGCAGCCGGCAAGGAAGCGGTGGCGCTGGCGGCCTCGGAGTTGCCGCATTATACCGCCAATCTGCCCGGCATCGAGCATGTGGCGGTCTTTGCGCCGGGCCAGCCGCTACCCGACAGCGATATTGCCTGGCTGGTCGATGCTTCCAGCCTGAACCGGGTCGGATCGCTCCGGAGCGAACACGGCACTGCGCTTGCGGCACGCCCATTGTTGATTGTCGATCATCATATTGCCAATAGCGGCGAAGGGGCGCTGAACCTGATTCAGCCGGCTGCCGCTTCCTGCGCCGAATTGCTCTTCCGGCTGTTGCAAGCCATGCCGTTGCCAATCACAGCCGAGGCGGCAACCTGCCTGCTGATGGGGGTGTACACCGATACGCAGAGCTTTCAAACCTCGAGCGTCAAACCGGAAACCCTGCGGGCGGCCGCCGATTTGATTGCCGTCGGTGCCAATCACCAGGCGATCATTCAGGCAATCTACTTCCAGGTGCCGCCCGAGACGGTGCGGTTGACGGCACTGGCGCTCAGCGAATTGCAGCAGGAAGGTGGCCTGTTCTGGGCAGTCGTCCGGCATTCGATGAAACAAAAGAGCGGAGCGAACAGTGATGCCGTCGACGATACGGTGATCCGGATGCAGCATATTGCCGGGATGCAGGCGCTGGTGCTGTTCAAGGAGCAGCCGGACGGTAGTGTAAAGATAAGCCTGCGTTCGCAACCGAACATCGATGTGGCGCAGATTGCGCAAGAGTTCGGCGGCGGTGGGCATCGCCAGGCTGCCGGGGCGACCCTGCACATGAACCTGGAGGCAGCCCTCAACCGGGTCTTGCCACGGCTACGCACGCTGATCGTTGGAGAATAATGGACGGGTTTTTCAATATTGACAAGCCGGCCGGCCTGACTTCGCACGATGTGGTGGCGCGCTTGCGACGGCTGCTGGGCCGCAAATGCAAGGTTGGGCACGCCGGCACGCTGGATCCGGCGGCGGTTGGGGTGTTGCCGGTGGCGGTCGGGCGGGCAACGCGCTTGATCGAGTACCTGGCCGAGGCGCGCAAGGGCTATCGGGCACTGGTAGTGCTGGGCAGCCAGACGAGTACCGATGACGCCGAGGGCGAGGTGCTGGCACAACAAGCCGTGCCGGCCCTTGCCGATCAGTCGCTGGAAGGGCTGCTGGCCGGCTTCCGCGGGCCGATCACGCAGGTACCGCCGATGTATTCGGCGCTGCACCAGGGCGGCAAGCGGCTCTATGAACTGGCCCGCGCCGGCGAAATCGTCGAACGCCCGCCCCGCCCGGTGACGATTTACCGGCTGGAGTTGCTGGCGCACGGCAACGAGGCGCTGGCGTACTTCGATTGGATCCGGCTCGGCTCGCTGCCGGAAACGGCTTTGCTGGCGCTGGATATTGAATGCAGCAAGGGTACGTACATTCGGGCGCTGGCCCGCGATATCGGGGCCGAGCTGGGTTGCGGCGCGCACCTGGCAGCTCTACAGCGCAGCTTTGTCGGCCCCTTCCATCTGGCGGCAGCCAGCAATCTGGCGGAACTCGAACAGGCTCCCGAGCACCTGCCTGCGCAACTGCAAGCGATGACCCTGGCCGTACAGGACTGGCCGACAGTGCAACTGGATGCCGCCCAGACCCGGCACATGCGCAACGGCCAGAGCTTGCAACTGCCGCAGCAAGATGGCGATCGCCTGCGTGCTCACGACGAGCAGGGGCGGCTGCTGGGCCTGCTGCAACGGCAGGGTAACGACTGGCAGCCGCTCAAGGTGCTGCTGATGGCATAAGCACCTGTGCTACAATATGGTTGCTAAAGAAACAATTGATGTGAGGCCATATACCAATGAATGCTGCAAACCTGCCAATAATCATTCAGGGCGGCATGGGAGTTGCTATTTCGGACTGGCGCCTGGCGCGCACCGTGGCGCAGCATGGCCAGCTCGGAGTGGTATCGGGCACCGGTATCGACACGGTGCTGGTACGCCGGCTGCAAGACGGGGATCCGGGCGGCCATATGCGGCGGGCGATAGCCCGGTTTCCGTTGCGCCGCATCGCCGAAGATACCGTTGAACGCTATTTTCTGCCGGAGGGTCGTGCGGACGGCCAGCCCTATGCGCTGCTGCCCATGCATCGCCAGGTCATTAGCAAAAATCGCCAGCAGTTGACGATGCTGGCGGCCTTTGTCGAAGTCTGGCTGGCGAAAGAAGGGCACAGCCAACCCATCGGTATGAACTTGCTTACGAAAGTACAGATCCCGAACCTGGCATTATTGTATGGCGCAATGCTGGCTGATGTCGACGTGGTCTTGATGGGGGCCGGTATTCCACGCGACATTCCGGCAGCGCTGGACGCAATGGCTGAGCACAAACCGGCGGCGATCAGCTTCGACCTGGAAGGTCAGCCGGCCGGCGAGCATGCCTATCTGACGCTGGAGCCGGGCTTGCACTGGCAAGAAACGCCGCCGCCGCTCAAACGACCGTTGTTCCTGGCGATTATTGCCAGTAACTCGCTGGCAACGATGCTGGCACGCAAGGCCAGTGGGCGGATCGACGGGTTCATTATCGAGGGGCCGACGGCGGGCGGGCATAATGCGCCGCCGCGCGGCGAGATGCAACTCAACGCGGCGGGCGAACCGATCTATGGGCCGCGCGACATCGTCGACCTGGCGAAGATCCGGCAACTGGGGCTGCCCTTCTGGCTGGCGGGCAGCGTCGGTTCGCCGGCGCGCCTGCAGCAGGCGCAAGCGGAAGGGGCACAGGGCATCCAGGTCGGTACCCTGTTTGCCTACTGCGACGAGTCGGGGCTGGCCGAAACGTTCAAACGCTCGATTCTGGCGGCGCTGCGCACCGGCCAGGTTCAAGTGCATACCGACCCGCAGGCTTCGCCGACCGGGTACCCTTTCAAAGTAGTGGAATGGCCGGCCGATCCGAATGCCGGTTATGAGCGAGAGCGCCTCTGTGACCTGGGCTATCTGCGAACGGCGTATCACACGGAAGACGGCAAAGTCGGCTATCGCTGTGCCGCTGAGCCGGTCGAGGCTTTTATCCAGAAGGGCGGCACGCTGGAAGAAACGACCGGCCGGCGCTGCCTCTGTAATGCTCTGATGGCCAATGTGGGCTACGGTCAGTTGCGCCGGGACGGCCAGCAAGAGCCGCCGCTGATTACCAGTGGCGACGACCTGCTCAAGCTGCGCGATTTTCTGGGCGAGCGCGAGCACTACAGCGCCGCCGACGTGATCACGTATTTGCTGGATTCAGCGAAATAAGCTCAGATCGAATATGAGCTGTGCATAGGCAGGTTGCGGCCTGGTGACATCGCCGCCAGGCCGCAACCTGCCTATGCGCGTTGTCTCTGGTGAACCTGCCGGCAATTTCTGCTACCACCCTGTTAAATCGCTTATAGCAGGCCGTGACCTGCCCTGATATGATGCAGCCGTTACCGCAACGTCCTGCCCATACGTTCACGATTTTACCGGGTTCAATTTATCACTAGAAGGAGATATGTGCATGTTTCGCGCCTGTTTCCATGTGATCTCGTTCATCCTGGTGCTGTTTCTGGTTGCCTGTGGCTTGCCGGGAGTGACTGAGTTGACGGCAACGCCTATGCCGCCTACGGCAACGGCCGCGCCGACTGCGGAACCGGTACTCGAACCTACCGCCGCGCCCACCGCAACGCCTGCGTCTGGAGCTGTCGACAGCTTTGCCGATGTGCAATCTGCGGTGATTCGGGTTGTCGCCCGCGGCTCGTTTGTGCAGCCGGGCGAATTGCAAGCACAGAGCTTTGCCGGCCAGGGTTCGGGTTTCATTATTGATCCCGCCGGAATTGCAGTCACGAATAACCACGTCGTGACCGGGGCGGCCTTGCTGGAAGTTTTCGTCGGTGAAGAAGAAAAGCCGCGCAACGCACGGGTGCTGGGCGTTTCGGAATGTTCCGACCTGGCGGTGATCGATATTGACGGCGAAGATTTTCCCTATCTCGAATGGTACGAAGACGACATTACGCCTGGCCTGGAAGTACGCAGTGCCGGCTTCCCACTTAACGATCCGGAGTATACCGTCAACCAGGGGATCGTTTCCAAGGCCCGCGCCAACGGCAATACACCCTGGGCTTCGGTCGATAACGTGATCGAGCACGACGTTGCGATCCGACCCGGCAACTCAGGCGGGCCTCTGGTGACTCGTGATAGCGGCCAGGTGCTGGCCATCAATTACGCCGGTTTCGCGGGCGGCCCTCACTATGCCATCGGTCGCGAAGAAGCCCGGCCGTTGATCGAGCAATTGAAGACCAACGAAGATGTAACCTCGATCGGGATCAATGGGGTTGCCATCAATACCGGCGAGATTTCGGGAATCTGGGTGTCGTCGGTAGAGTCGGGGTCGCCCGCCGATGCAGCACGTATCCAACCAGGCGATTTTATCACGACGCTCGAAGGGCTGATGCTGGCAACCGATGGAACAATGGCCGATTACTGCGACATTCTGCGCAGCCGCGACAGCAGCGCCACGATGACGGTTGAAGTTGCCCGGATTGCCGAAGACCAGGTTACTTTCCTGGAAGGCCAGCTCAACGGACGCGAACTGGAAGTCATCGAGAATGCAGCGTTCGAGCCGGTGGAAGATCCTGTAGCACCGGCGCAACCGACTGCCGTACCGGCAGAGCCGCCGGCAGCCGAAAGCAGCATCAGCCCGCTGCCGCCGCTCGATCCGGCCAGTTTGCAGCAGGCCCGCGACAATCATAACGCTCTGCGCGGCCGGTTGCGTCAGATCATTTTTGAGACCTTCGACCGGGGCAATGTGACACGCGCAAGCTGGCCGGAGGGCGAAAGCAGTACTACCCTGGCCCGCCTGCGCAATAACGTCTATGAGTTGACGCTCAATCAGCCGGAAACAATCCATAATTTTTTCTGGCTTGAAGGCGACAGCAGCGGGCGGTTCGGTCGCAACTATATTCTCGAACTGGACGTGGCATTCGGTGCATCGGGACAACCCGGCGGTGTCGGCATCGTCTTTGATGGTCAGGCGAACGACGATGGTTCGGCCTTCTTTATCAACAGCGACGGAAGCTGGCAGGTGGTCAGCTTCGTTGACGGCGCTTTCTCTGCGGACTGGAGCAGCTCGGCCTTCTCGACCAGCACCATCATTGATGGAGTCAATCAGTTGCGCGTGGTGCGGCTGGCCGAAGGTACCGAGTTCTGGATCAACAATACGCCGGTCGGGGTGATGGAGCCTGGCCCCTTCAATGGCGGATCCGGCGGTGTGGTAGCTGTATCCGGCTCGGCAGCCAGTGGCCCGGTAACGGTGCTGGCGGACAATTTCCGCGCACTGGAGGAGTAGAGCGGTGGAGCGTTCAAATGCGCGAACGCTCCAATGCTTTCTGGATCTGGGGCTTACGACGGATTGACAGCAAGCATGGCGGCTTTTATGCTAGGGAAATATCCAGGAGCGAAACGGTTTTCAGTGGAGGCGCCATGCATGTAGGTCTCGATTTTGGCACCACGAATTCGAGTGCCGCAATTTTTGATGGTACCCGATTGCAATTGTTGCCGCTCGATCCCATCAATACGGTGGCTTCGGTATTGCGTTCGACCCTGTTTATCACGCGGGAGGGGGCGCCCTACGTTGGCCGCGAGGCGATCAATCGCTTTACGGAGAGCAACGTCGGGCGCGAAGTTGAGTATGAATGGCGTTACATCGGCGATGCGGAAGTGACTTTTGCAGAATTCGGCACCACGGTGCAGGCGCTCTACGTCACGGTCGATGCCAATGCGCCAGGGCGCCTCTTTCAATCGCTGAAAACCGGGCTACGCGACAGCAGCTTTACCCACACCAATGTTTTCGGCACCTATTATACCCTCGAACAACTGATTGCCGTCGCGCTACGGCTCATTTTCGAGCGCATCGAGCAGCACATCGGCCGGCCAGTGATCTCGATGGTACTGGGGCGACCGGTGCATTATGCCGATGATCCGGCTGCCGATCAACTGGCCTTCGAGCGCATGCGTGCCGCCTGCGAACTGGCCGAGCTCCCGAATATTGCTTTCCTGGAAGAGCCGAGTGCGGCGGCGCTTTCGTATGCACGGGGGGCGCAAGGTAGCCAGCGTGTACTGGTCTTCGACTTCGGCGGTGGTACGCTCGACGTGACTATTCTGGAGCTGGATGGCCGGGGCGCACGCCAATTTCTAGCGACCGACGGTGTACCGGTAGGCGGCGATCTGCTGGATCGGCGGCTGGTGATGGGCCGGCTGCTGCCGCATTTCGGTGAAGGCGCAACCCTGGGGCCGCGGCGGCTGCCGTTGCCGGCAATCCTGCTGGATCATCTCAGCGAATGGCAGACGATTACCGAATTGACGCAGCCGAAATACCTGGATATGATCGACGAGGCAATTGCCATCGGTGACCGGCAGACCGAACTGAAAGCGCTGCGCAGCCTGGTGCGGCGCAACTATGGCCTGCCGATGTACGAAGCCGTCGAACAGGCCAAAGTGCGGCTCAGCAGCAGCCGGGAGACCGAACTGCGTTTGCAGATGGACGAAATCGACTTTGTCGAGATCATCCCGCGCTGGGATTTCGAGCGACTGATCGGCCCGGATGTGCGCGCCGTCGAAGCCTGCATTGATCGGGCGCTGGCAGCGGCGAACCTGGAGCCGGGCGACATCGATGTGGTGCTGCGCACCGGCGGCTCATCGCGGGTGCCGCGCTTCGTGCGCATGCTGGCACAGAAATTCGGCACCGACAGACTCCAGGAGATGGACGTATTCACCGGCGTTGCCTCAGGGCTGGCGATCGCCGCCCACGAGCGCGGCACCGATAGTGAAGCGCAAAGCATTTGAGTGCCCAGCCTTGCGGAAGAATGGCCCCGGCCTCTGCTTTGGACAGAGGCCGGGGCCTGTGCTACAATCGCTGATACGATTGGCGTAGAGCGCACTCCGATGCGTCACACATGCAACAGCGAGCAGTGGAGCTCGCCGGGCCGGGTGGCGATACATCAGGAGCGAAACAATAAAGGAGGCAGGTGTGCGCATCGAACGAAATCTGGGCATGGATCTGGTGCGAACAACGGAAGTTGCCGCATTGCGAAGCGGACGCTGGATGGGCCGGGGCGACAAGCATGGCTGTGACCAGGCCGCCGTTGATGCTATGCGCCAGGCGATGGATGCAGTAGCGATGAACGGCGTTGTGGTGATCGGCGAGGGTGAAAAAGACGAGGCGCCGATGCTGTATACCGGCGAAAAGGTGGGCAACGGCGAAGGCGCTGAAGTCGATGTGGCTGTCGACCCGATCGAAGGAACAACCTTGCTCGCCGAGGGCATGCCCGGCGCAATCGCCGTTGTCGCGGTTGCTGAACGCGGTTCGATGCATACCTGGCAGGGTATTGCCTATATGGACAAACTGGCGGTTGGTGAGGCGGCACGCGGCAGCATCGATATTAACGCGCCGGTAGAAACCAATATCCGCAATGTGGCAAAAGCCCTCGGCAAAGACATCGATGATGTCACGGTGGTGGTTCTGGATCGCCCGCGCCACCAGGATCTGATCAGCCAGATCCGCGCCACCGGCGCCCGCATCAAGCTTATCTTGCATGGCGATGTTTCCGCCGGCTGGATGACGTCGATGCCGAACCCGCCGGCTGATATTCTGATGGGCATCGGCGGCGCCCCCGAAGCAGTGATCACGGCCTGCGCGCTGAAATGCATGGGCGGCGAGATCCAGTGCAAGCTCTGGCCGCGTAACGATGAGGAGCGGGCGGTAGTGGCCGAACAGGGGCTCAGCACCACGCAGGTGTATTTGACAAACGACCTGGTAAATGGTGAGAATGTGTTTGTTGCGGCGACCGGCATCACCAGCGGCGAATTCCTGAAAGGCATCGAGTATTTTGCCGGCGGCGCCCGCACTCATAGCATCGTGATGCGCTCGGCCTCGGGCACGGTACGCTACATCGATAGTCACCATCGCTGGGACAAGCTGATGCGCATTTCGTCGCTACCCTACGACCAGGGGCCGCTCGATTTCGATTAAGATGAACTGTTTAATTGGGAACGTTCAGCTTTCTGGCCAGGTGCAGTGGCCCGGGTCGCTGCACCTGGCCAGAAACCCGAACGTTCCCACCCTAACCTATGGCACGTCGGATTGAAATTGCGCCGCAGGCGCTCGAGGTGCGCCTGCGGCGCTCGCTTATCTCTTCACCGTTTTTGATTGCGGCCCTGGCGCTGCTGCTTGGCGCAATTGTCGGCGGCGCAGCAGCCTTCGGGCCGGTTGTAGCGATTGCCGGCCTGCTGGCACTTGGCGCCGGCTACGCGATGCTCACCAGTACCCGCCTCGGCCTTGCTGCTGTGATTGCTATTGCGACTCTGCTGCCTTTCGGTACACTGCCCTTTCGCGCCATCATTACGCCCAATTTTCTTACCCTGGCCCTGGTCGCTTTGATGGGCGTCTGGATTCTGCGCATCCTGGCGCGCAGCGACATGTATGATCTGCGGCTGACTCCGCTCGGTCTACCGCTCATCGGCTTTGTCGGGTTTACTTTTTTTTCGCTCGTGCTGGGGGCTCGCGGCCTGCCCGATACAACCACGCTGCACAATTATGCCAAATTTGTCTGCGGGGTGCTGCTGTATTTCAGTGTGGCAAATGTGATTCGCAGCCGGGCGGAGATGCGCTTCGCGCTGCGGGTGCTGTTGCTCAGCGGCGGCGCGGCGGCGCTGCTCGGTCTGCTGCTTTATGCGCTGCCCGACCAGGTGGCGCTCAATTTGCTGGTGGCCCTCGGGCGCATCGGCTACCCGACATCCGGGCGCGTGCTGCGCTACGTCGAAGATGATCCCAATGGCCTCGAACGGGCCATCGGCACTTCGGTCGATCCAAACAGCTTCGGCGGAATGCTGGCGCTGATCGGTGCCATCAGCGCGGCCCAGCTTTTTACCAATCGGGCGGTACTGCCGCGCCCGTTGTTGCTCGGCATCTGCGGCGCAGTCGGCCTGGCACTGTTGCTGACATTCTCGCGAGCGGCACTGTTCGGCCTGATCATTGCTGTCGGCTACCTGGCAACGGTGCGCTACCGCCGGCTCTGGTGGGCCATGCTGCTGGCCGGCCTGCTGGCGGCCATGCTGATGCTGGGCCTGGGCATTGCCGGCGATTTTGTGACGCGGGTCAGTTCGGGCGTGCGCTTCGAAGACCAGGCCCAGCAAATGCGCCTGGCCGAGTATCGGAACGCGATTGCGATTATTCAGCGTTACCCGGTGTTTGGAATCGGTTTCGGCGCCGCCCCCGACCTCGATCTGACGGCCGGCGTCAGCAGTATCTACCTGGCGATAGGCCAGCGGCTGGGCCTGGTCGGGTTGGCGATTTTCCTGGTAATTATTTCAGCCTGGTTCCTGCGCTCATTGCGCCACATGGGGGCGCTCGATGAGGAAGGCGCGAGCTGGTTGCTCGGCACGCAAGCCGGGGCTGTAGCGGCGCTGGCGGTTGGCCTGGCGGATCATTATTTTTTTAATATCGAGTTTAGCCATATGGGGGCACTCTTCTGGGGCTGCGTCGGGCTGGGCGCCGCCGTAGAGTTGCTTGACGAGGAAGATGATGCGCCGGCAGGGTATCCAGACAATTCGCTCGCAACCTGAGTCGCTGGCGGACGATCTCGATCCTCGCTGGACGGCGCTGGCCTTTGCGTTGCTGGTTGCCTCACTCTTGCTCTATGCAACCCTGACTGTGCCGTTGTACAACCTGCCGGCACCAGCAATTCTGGTGCCGCTGGTCATCCTGTTGATCGCGGCTCCGCTGACGGGCGGCGCCACGGCGGCGCGCAGCCGGCTGCAACGGCTGGCTGCGGTGCTGCTGCTGGTTTTTGACGTGGCACTGGTGCTGCTGCTGATTGGGCGAACCGGTAGCCTGCTGTCACCCTTCTGGCTGGCGTTGATGGTGCCGCTGATCGCGGCGCTCCTGCTGCTGCCTGGCGCACCGGGTGTCAGCATCGCCATCGCGATCTGGCTGAGCTATGGCGCGATCGGGTTGTCTGGCCCGCCAGACAACCCGACGACCGCCGTCGCCGTCTGGTTATTGCGCGGCATGGTGCTGGCGGTCGTCGGGCTGCTGCTCGAACGCACCGTGAATGCCCATCGCAGGCTGAGCCGGCGTGCCCACGAGCGCGAGCGGGTTTTGCACGATTTTCTGGCGCTCTCGAACCGGCTGCGGGCAACCTCGCAGGTGCACACGCTGCTGGAAGAAGTCGCGGTGGCCGTGCAGTCGGCTGGAAATTTCATCTTCGTAACCATCAGTCGGGTCAATTGGGATGCCGGGCAGGTGCAGGTGGCGGTGGCTTTCGGCGCCAGCGGGCGACGCCTATCGGCCATCGAGCAACTTGCGTTCCCCTGGCAGGTGTTTGCCGAACTGCTCGATGCGGGTGAAGCCGCCGGCGCGCAGGGCCGCCTGGTTGAGCGCCTGCCGTACCGCTCACTGCCACGCGAATGCCATTTGATTCTGCCGCTCGGTAGCCAGCTGGCCGAAACGGTTGGCCTGCTGACGGTGACGGTGGAACAGCACCGGAGTAACGACCTGCGCGAGGCACTGCCGCTGATCGAGTTGCTGGCCAATCAGGCCGCTGCTGCGCTCGACAACCATGCGCTCTACAATACACTCGAACAGCGCGTCGAACAGGCCACAGCCGATCTCGAACGTAGCGCAGCCCAGCTCGGGCGCGCCCGCGACCGGGCCGAGGCGCTCTACCGCATTACGCGCACGCTCTCGGAAACCCTCGATGAGCAACAGGTGCTCGAACAGACGCTGGCGCTGGTCGGCGCTGCGACCGGCGCCGGGCGCGGTGGGATTATGTTGATTGATACAGCCAGCAATCGGCTGGTTTTTCGGGCCAACCTGGATGCAACATCGCACGATGCGAGCCTGGCACGCGACGAAGGACTGGCCGGCTGGGTGCTGGAGCACCGCAAAGCAGCTCTGATCGCCGATACACACCAGGATCGGCGCTGGGTGATGCGCAGCGACTACGACCGGCAGGCGCGCTCGGTGCTGGCAGTGCCCTTGTTGCTGGAACACGAAGCCCTGGGTATCCTGGTATTGCTGCACCATACCACCGGCTATTTTAATGCCGATCATCAGCAACTGGCGCTGGCTGCCGCCGGTCAGGCCGCCGTGGCGCTCTCGAAAGCCCAGCTCTACCGCTACGTCTCCGAACAGAGTGCCAGCCTGGGTCATATTGCCCGCCAGCGTGAGGAAGAAGCGAGCAAAATCCTGGCGATGCTGCGCAGCATCGGCGACGGGGTGGTGGTAAGCGATCAGAGCGGCCTGGTTCGCATCGTCAATCCGGTAGCGGAACACATGCTTGGCATCCCCGCCCACAGCCTGATTGATCGCCCGTTACTCGATCTGCCGGGAGCCTGTGAACCGAAAGGCGAGCGGCAGATCGAAAAAGTCGGCGTCAACGATCTGATGCTGCGAGCGCATTCGGCGCCGGTGCGTTCATCACGCGGCGAGCGGCTGGGCACTGTTGTGGTCTACCATGATCTGACCCGCGAGGAACAACTCGACCGGCTCAAGAGCCGGCTGGTCGCGACGGCTTCGCACGAACTGCGCACACCGATGACCAGCATCATGGGGTTCGTCGATATGTTGCGCATCGGAACGTATGGCCCATTGAGCGAGATCCAGCAGGAACCTTTGATGATCATCCGCAGCAACGTGCAGCGCCTGGTCGAACTGGTCGACGATCTGCTGGACATGTCGCGGGCAGATGCGGGAGAACTGCGTTTGCGGAAAGAACAACTTGACCTGGCCGATCTGCTGCGCGAGGTCGCAGAAGACTTGCGCGGCCAGTTTGAGACCCGCGGCGTAACGATAAGCCTGGATTTGCCGCAGGCTGCGGTGTCGATCTATGCCGACCGGGCCGCGATGACGCAGGTGACAATCAATTTGCTGGGCAATGCCTGCAAGTACACACCGGGCGGTGGCCACGTCGACGTGCGTTTGCGCAATGGCAAAGGGCGCTTGCGGGTCGACGTGCGGGACAACGGGGTAGGCATCACTCCCGACGCCCAGCCGCACATTTTCACCCCATTCTACCGGGCCGACAACCCCTTGCGAGATGAAGTCGGCGGCACCGGCCTGGGCTTGAGCATCAGCCAGCGGCTGATTGAGCTCCATGGTGGCCGGATCTGGTTTGAAAGCGCGACCGGCGTCGGGAGTACCTTCTCATTCAGTTTACCGCTCAGCGAGCCGGCTCGTTCTTCTCAGCCGCCGGCGCATCGGCATCCTCGATAACGACTTCGGTCTTGCCGCCTTCGCGCAACTGGGGTGTGCCGCCAATCATTTTGGTCAGGACGCGCTGGGTATCTTCAACATAGGTACGAATGCCATCCAGGTTGGGCGGATACTCAACTGCATTGCTGATATTGGTCAGACCGGTGGGCAGGCGCACCAGGGTGCGAAAGAGATCGAGACCGACACCGTTGAGCAAGGTTCCCAGGTTTTCGCCAATATTGGTGCCATAGGGCGGCGAGAAGACATCGGTCGTCTGGCGACGCAATTCTTCAGCGCGGCTGATCGCCTTGATCGTGCCGACTCCGGTAATCTGCGCCTGACAGCCTAGCCGGTCGCCATCGGCAATCTGCGCTTCGGTAAGCCAGTTCAACTCAACCGTATTCACCGGCGTCAACTGATCGGCGCCTTCGTGTACCTTGCAGCGGCACGTGGCACAGACTCCGCGCCCATCGCAGACAAAGCCAATATGGGCAACGTTACGGCGCGCCACCGCCAGCAGCGTCTCCCCGACTGCCCCTTCCATCGCCACATCGTTCAGGATAATGTTCGTCACGGTAATAGCTCCTTGTTCCATCCGCCAGCATGGCGGAATACCTGCTTGCTTTTACCTGGCAGCGTACATTTCTATGGTAGTCGGTTGTGTTACAAAGATAGGGCGTAAACCCCAGGAGCTTTGCCGTGAGATAGAAGCCCTTCACAAGTATAGCATAGGGATAGGGGTCAGGCTTTCAACTATAGCGTTTTTCGCCCGGACGGAGCGCAGTGGCGCCCGTCTGGCCAGAACGCTATAGCGGCTGAGTGCCAGTGGCCAGCCAATCGTTGCTACGCTCAGGGCGAAAATTTCGGGATCCATCGTCGGTGATGCAATCTAGAATGCCATCACTGGCGCCAGCGGCACACCCCTGAGCAGCAGGCCACTGATCACTGGTAGCACGGTACAGAAGCAGAAGGGACTGAATGTGCCCACCAGCGTCGCCAGAACAATTGCCAGACCCACTCGGGCGCTCAAGGCACGCCGAATGGTGTTATCCAGGTTCAACATTTTCACCAGGACGCCCAGGCCGATGCTCAGAAGAAACGCCGGCCAGACATGCCAGACGGCGGTGGCGATAAAGCCGATAATGGTTTGCACATCGTGCATTGCACATACTCTTATATTGATGGTTGTCAATATAATGAACCGGGCGAAACGGCGTGTCAGCACACGCCGTTTCCCGAACCGAACAAATCGTCAGGTTTTCAGTACTGCTCTACACAGCCATGGGTTTGCGGGCGCGCACGAAAGTGCCGGCAAAGCGCCCGACGATCTCCTCGACCATTGCCGGTTCGAGGCGTTGTGCCCAGGCCGGCAGCACGTCGCCGACATCGGCCAGCGTGTAACGGCGGGTGATTTCCAGCTCGATGTCCTGGAAGCCGGCGGCGGTCAGCCCGGCCCGGTACTCAGTGTCCGTCAGCGCGCCGGCAATGCAGCCCGACCAGGAGGAGAGGTCGCGCCGGAATTCGGCGCTGTCTTCCAGACCCTCGGGCAAGCCACCGTGAATGACGATGTCGGAGACGGCGAAGCGCCCGCCCGGTGCCAGTACCCGGAAGGCCTCCTGGAATACCGGCTGCTTGTCGGCAGCCAGGTTGATCACGCAGTTCGAGATGATCGTATTGATGACGGCGTCAGGCAGCGGTATCTGAGCAATGTCGCCCTTGAGCCAGCGCACATTCTCGACGCCGGCCTCAGCCGCATTGCGACGGGCCAGGTCGAGCATCTCATCGGTCATATCCAGGCCGTAAGCCAGGCCGCTCGGGCCGACCCGCCGCGCCGAGAGCAGCACGTCGATCCCACCGCCGCTGCCCAGGTCGAGCACCGTCTCGCCGGGCTGCAAGTCGACCAGCGCAGTGGGATTGCCGCAGCCGAGCGAGGCCAGTGCCGCCTTGAGCGGCAAACCATCCAGTTCGTCGACGGTGTAGAGCCGCTCGGAAATCGAGCTGCCTGACGCTGTTGCGGTGTTGCCGTCGCAGCACGCAGCCGTGTCACCGCAACAACTGGCCTGCTGTCCACCCTGAACCTGCTGCGCGATGCCGCTGTAGCGCGCACGCACGGCTTCCGTAATCTGCTGGTTGTCCATGCTTCGATCTCCTTGTATTGATGATTGTCAATATACTACCAAAAAAAAAGAGCTTCATCCTGTCGCATCGAGCGTGGCGAGTACTGCCTGTGCTTCGGCCAGGTGCTCGCGGCGCACCGAATAGTAGGCCCACTGGCCGCGCCTGGTGTAGTCGACCAGGCCGGCGCCGCGCAGCACTTTCAAGTGGTGCGAGATAGTCGGTTGTTTGGGGCGCTGGCCGGTCTGTGGGTCAGGCAGACCAACGATGCCCTCCAGGTCGCAGACGCAAACCAGCCCGTCGTGCTGGGCCAGCACATCGAGGATCTGCAGGCGGGCCGGGTCAGCCAGCGCCTTGAGCAGTTGCGCCGCAGCCTGCGCCTCGCTGTCGGAGAGGCGCGGCGTGATGCCGGGAATGCAGCAGTGGCCGCTGATTGTGACTTCGGTGCTCATGGTGATTCCTGTTTCTTTAGCTCAATGCTGTTAATGTAGCATGAATATTGATGATTGTCAATATGCACCTGAGGAGCGATGTCGAATGATAAAGATGCTGATAAATCAATATACTGCTCTTTCGTGCCTTCATTGGGAAAGGTATCAACGCCCAGACGTTCGAGTTCAGATGGAAGCGACGCCTCGACCGCCGACAATGAATGTGTGAGCACCGCGATATGATGCAAATGCAATTTCAGGGGTGTTGTCTTGTCGAACACGATCATCCGGATTTGCTCTTATTCGACCCAGGGCGGCACTTGCTTCTCGAGGAAAGCGCGCAGACCGGCCTGTCCTTCGGGCGAGGTACGTGCGGCGGCGATAGCTTCGACCAGGTAGTTGCGCGCCTGCTCTGCCGGCAAATCCATGACGGCCGGCAGCAGTTGTTTGGCCGCCCGCACGGCCTGGGGGCCGCAACGCAACAACTCGGCGCATTGCCGATCAACTGCTTCGTCGAGCCCGGTTGCCGGCACCAGTTCATGCACCAGGCCGATCCGCAGGGCGGTGGCTGCGTCGAAGCGGCGCCCGCTGACAAAGAGCGCCCGCGCCCAGCCTGCGCCGATCTTCGGCACCACGTAGCGCGCAATGACGGCCGGGATCACGCCCAGGCGTACTTCGCTGAAACTGAAACGACAATCCTCGGTGGCGATAGCGATATCGCAGCAGGCCAGCAGGCCCAGGCCGCCACCCATCACCGCGCCATGGATCTGTCCGATGACGGCGCAGGGCAGATCGTTCAAGGCCGCCAGCATTGCATCGAGCCGCCCGGCATCGGCCAGGTTCTCGGCATGACTATAAGCCATGCTCGCGCGCATCCAGTTCAGATCGGCCCCGGCACAGAACGAAGGCCCGGCCCCCGCCAGGATTACCACGCGCAGTGCCGGATCAGCCGCCAAATCGCGACAAATCTCGGTAAGCTGTGCAATCAATTCGGCATTAAATGCATTATGCACCTCAGGCCGATTCAAGCGCAGCCGCGCCACCGGCCCCTTGCGTTCAAGTTGCGTCAGCGCATTCATAGTTTCAGAAACCGCTATTCAATTCATGCCGTCCGGGCCGCAAAGCTGCCCGGACGGCATGAAAAAAGAAAGTCTTCCGCACTGCCGCAGGCGAAAAAGCCCTGTCTGGACGAGATCAAACGCCGACGGCGTAAGTTCTAAAAAGATCTCAAAACTGGCCGGCAAAATGGCAGGCGGCCCAGTGGCCGGGTTGTTTCTCTTCCAGCGGCGGTTCTTCTTCGCTGCAAATGCTCTGCGCAATCCAGCAACGCGGATGAAAGCGACAGCCGGCGGGCGGATTGATCGGGCTGGGCACATCGCCCTGCAGCACGATGCGCTCGCGGCGTGCCTGCGGATCGGGCACCGGGATGGCCGAGATCAGCGCTCTGGTGTAGGGGTGCAATGGCTCGCGGAACAAATCGTTGCGCGGCGCCAGCTCCACCAGCTTGCCCAGATACATCACGCCCACCCGGTCGCTGATATGCTCGACCACGCTAAGGTTGTGGGCAATGAACAGGTATGTCAGGCCGAATTCCCGCTGCAAATTGCGCAACAGGTTTAGCACCTGCGACTGAATGCTAACGTCGAGCGCCGATACCGGCTCGTCACAGACGATCAGGCGCGGCTCCATGATCAGCGCCCGCGCAATGCCGACCCGCTGCCGCTGGCCACCGCTGAACTCGTGCGGGAAACGCTCGGCCTGGGCCTGCTGCAAACCAACCCGCGCCATGACCTCGCGTACCCGCTCGGCGCGCTCTCTGGCCGTCCCGATGCCATGAATTTCCAGACCTTCGGCAATGCTCTCACCGATCGTAATCCGCGGATCGAGCGAAGCATACGGATCCTGAAAAACGATCTGCATATCACGGCGCAGCGCCTTCATCTGGCCGCCGGACGACTTGAGCACGTCCCGGCCGTCGAAATACACTTCGCCGGCTGTTGCCTTTTCCAGCCGCAGAATCGTACGCCCGGTCGTGGTTTTGCCGCAGCCACTCTCCCCGACCAGGCCCAGCGTCTCGCCGCGCTTGATCTTGAAAGACACCCCATCAACTGCTTTGACCTGGGCCACCGTGCGGCGCAGAATCCCGCCCTTGATTGGAAAATATTTCTTCAGGCTATCGACTTCGAGCAATATCTCGCCGTCGCCGGTTTTTCCGTTTGCAGTAGTCATAACTTATTGGTTCACTGGTTCTTTAGTTCTTCTGGCGCATCCGGATCATGCAACCAGCAACGCACCTGGTGGCGCCCGTCTTCGAGTTGGAAGAGCGGCGGCATCTGGTCGCATTTGTCGAAGCGATGCGTACAGCGTTCGGCGAAACGGCAGCCCTGTGGTGGCTCAATCAGGCTCGGCACCGTCCCTGGAATAACCGTCAGTTCATGCACAACCCGGCCGAGTGTGGGCATCGAGGCCAGCAAACCCTGAGTATACGGATGTTTCGGTGCGGCGAAGATGGTGTTGACATCAGAATACTCGACGATCTGACCGGCATACATCACCGCCACATTGTCAGCCATCTCGGCGACCACGCCCATATCGTGGGTAATCAGAATAATCGACGTATCGATCTTTTCGCGCAGCGCGCGCATCAGGTCGAGGATCTGGGCCTGGATGGTGACATCAAGCGCCGTAGTGGGTTCGTCGGCAATCAGCAATTCCGGGCTACAGGCCAGCGCCATTGCAATCATCACCCGCTGGGCCTGGCCGCCCGACAACTCGTGCGGGTACTGATTGGCCCGCCGCGCCGGATCGGGCAGGCCGACCATACCGAGCAATTCTATGCAACGATGTTGCGCCTCTTCGCCATCGAGCCCCTGGTGAATTTGCAGCGACTCCTTGATCTGATCGCCGACTTTGAACACCGGGTTCAGGCATGTCGTCGGCTGCTGAAAGATCATCGAGATGCGATTGCCGCGAATATGCCGCATCGCCTCATCGTCCAGCGCGATCATATCCTGGCCATCGAAGCTGATTTCGCCCGCGACAATCCGGCCGGGTACCGAAATCAGGCGCATAATCGAGAGCGAAGTCACACTTTTGCCGCTGCCGCTTTCGCCGACAATGCCCAGTGTTTCGCCGCGCCGCAGATCCAGATCAACATCGTCGACCGCCTGGACAATCCCACTCTCGGTAAAAAAATATGTTTTCAGGCCACGCACCGTCAAAATCGGTGCTGCGCCGGCCAGCATTTGTTCGCGTTCCGCGAGCGTTTCGCGCGGAGTGCTTGTCGTCATTGTTCTGCTTACACTTTCTGGCGGGGATCGAGCGCATCACGCAAACCGTCACCGATATAATTGACCGCAATTGAACAGATCAACAACGGCAGCGCCGGCACCAGCGGCATCCAGGGATGCTGGAACATAAAACTCTGAGCTAGCGACAGCATATTGCCCCAGGTCGGTGTCGGCTGCTGGATACCGAAACCGAGGAAGCTGAGCGCCGACTCGGCGACCAGCGATGAGTTGATCAGCAGGGTAAAGCTCACGATAATCGGCGGCAGCGAATTCGGAAAAATGTGCCGGCCGATGATGCGGGTATTGGAACCACCGAGCGCCCGCGAAGACTCGATATACTGCAATTCGCGCACCGAGAAGACCATCCCGCGCATCAGGCGGAAGATGCCGGTCCAACTCAGCAGCGCCAGCACCAGCACAATCATGGCAATCTGCTTGCCCTCGCGTTCATCGACGGCAAAAATCCAACTGACCGGGACAATGATGAAATCCGGGATCGGGATCAGCGCCTCGGCGCGCACCAGGATGGAGGCCAGGATCAGCAAGATCGGCAGATCCGGGAAGGTCGAAATGAATTCGACCGTGCGGGTGACCACCGTATCGACCCAGCCCCGAAAATAGCCGGCAATCAGACCCAGAATCACCCCGATGAAACAGGCGATTGCCGCCACCATCAACGAAATCGTCAACGAGATGCGCCCGGCATACAGCAGGCGCGTGAAGAGATCCCGCCCGAGCTGGTCGCTTCCAAGCACCCGCAAATCGCCACTCGCGTCCAGGCCCATCGGTCGCACAAAGGTACTGGCCAGATCCTGATGTTCGCGTTCGAAGGGCGCAATATACGGCGCCAGCACTGAAGCTACCAGAATAATCGTCAGCACCACCAGGCTGATCATCGCCGCCTTATGGCGCCGAAACCGCCGAAAAACAATTGACCATTGCCCCTGCGCTTCCGTGGGTTCCTGTTTTGCCGGAAGAGAAGGGGACGCCGTCGTAGCCATAGGATCTCCTAGCCGAGCCGAATGCGCGGATCAACAACCGTGTACAGAATATCGGTGATCAGGTAGCCGATCAGCAGGAGCACAATACTGATGAAAAGCAGCGCCATCGCTACATTATAATCATTGCGCCCGATTGCATCAATCAGCAGGCGCCCCAGCCCCGGCCAGTTGAAGACCGTTTCGGTAATCAGCGCACCACTGAACAGCGTCACCAGCACCCCGGCCAGCAGGGTAATAAAGGGGATGAGCGAATTGCGCAGGGCGTGCTTCAGAATCACCAGGCGTTCCTTGACGCCTTTGGCGCGGGCGGTACGCACATAATCCTGGCTCAGCACTTCGAGCATACTGGCGCGTACAAAGCGGCTCCAGCCGGCAATATTGATGAAGGTGAGCACTGCGCAGGGCATCAGGAAGCGCAGCGTACGATCCAGCAGCGAACCGGCTTCTACCGTGCCGATCAGCGGGATCAGATAATCGCGGGCGCCGACCGCATTGCCCGAAGGCAGGTACGGCAGGCCGGCCTGCTGCGGCAAAATCGAGAAAAACAGGATCATAAAAATGCCGAAGACAAAACTCGGCAACGAGATCCCGATAAATGTCACCGTCGTCATCGTATAATCGAAGGCTGAATACTGGCGTACCGCCGAATACACCCCGATCGGAATGGCAAACAGGATCGAGAAGAGCACTGAGCCACCCATCAATGCCAGCGTATAGGGCAGGCGACTCTCGAGTAACGTCCAGACCGGCTGATCGCGCAGGATCTGCTGGGAAACCCCAAAATCGCCAAACAGGATCCCGCGGCTGACATCGCGGCCCTCCAGGTCGGCCAGTGTCACCGGGCGTGCGCAGCCCTCTTCGACCAGTTCTTCAGTGCCGTCAGCGTAGCGCAGGCGCACCAGACCCGGCACGGAACAGCCAACCTCCAGATCGCTAATACCAAAGATCGGCCCGCTGGGCACCCCGATCAGCCAGCGCGTAAAGCGGAAGGGCAAATACAGATCAAGTTCAAAACGCTCTTTAATTCGAATAATATCTTCCTGGTCAATCGCATTGGCGCCGGCATTCTGCCGTTCGGCCAGCAAAGCATCGACCGGGCCGCCCGGTGCGACATTCAGCAAGGAATAAGAGACCATTGCCGAGAGAATGATGACAATCACCATCTGAAGCAGGCGCCGAATCAGGAACGTCGTCATAGGGTTTGCTTTCACTTCGTGGGATTACGATCCCACATCCCAATCAATCGGTTCGCTCAAACGACTGCGAAAGTATTCCAGTTCGTTTCCCGGTGGCCTGGCTGCCGGGAAACGAACCGGAATACTTCCGGCATCACTGAAGTTGAACCCCAGATCCTAGCGGATAAAGAGGTTCATATCGATGTGCTCCCAGGTCGGACTGGCGATCACTTCGGTCTCGATCGCCGCGCCGCCGGCCGCCGCATCGAGTACCGTCTGCACCTCAGCGCCGGCACCCAGCGTCTCGCTCCCGACAATATCGACCTCGCCGGTCAGCAACTGGGCCACCGCCTGGTTGGTGTCGGCCACAAACTGAATGACGATATTCGGCACCTGCGGCGCCTCACCGTAGTAGAAGGGATTGGCCTCGAAGATCATGCGCTGGCCCTTCTCCCACGTGGTGAGCACATAGGGGCCGGTGCTCAGCGGCGTCTCGATGATCTCGCTCAGCGAGGCCCAGTCCTCTGCCGGCACATCGGCCAGCGGCTGGCCCTGGTACGGCCCCGCGGTCTCGATCACCTGGTGCGACGGGTAAGCCGACTTGGTGTAGACGAAGTACTCCGGCCACTGCACGCCCGGCAGGTAACTAATCTGGTAGGACGTATCGCTCAGTACCTCAACACCCTCTTCGCCATTGTGCGACTCACAGACCGTGTAGGATACCGCGCCCGCATCGGGGTTACAGGTAATGCTCACACCCAGTTCCCAGTCGGCCGCCTTCAGCGGCTCTCCGTCCGACCAGGTAATGCCCTCGACATACTCGAAGGTCACCGTCAACTGGTTCATCTGCAGCTCGCTGCTGCCGTCCCAGGTCACCGTCTCGCCGTCCGAGTTCACAACTTCGACGCCCTCGGCCAGTTCCACCGCTTCGCCGGCAGTATTCCAGACCAGGTCGCCCTCGGCGACCGTTACCGGCTCATTGGTAGCACCGCCGTTATCGATGGTTGGCAACTCGGTCAGCGCCTTGGCCTGATAATCGTAATTAAGCGTGGTAGCCGGCACTGCACTGATCAGATAGCCCGCCGTGACCTGTACCGCCGCGCTTTCGATCAGACCCCACATCGTGGCCGGTTCCTGCGAGAAAGCAATCACGACCGTATCGGTACCCTCGATGGTCCACTCCTCGGCATTGTGCGTATAGTAATCGGTGGCATCGGGCACAAAATTGCCGAGTGCCGAACTCCATGCCGCAACTTCAGCCCGGTTGAACATCGGCAGGCTGACCATATCGGCAGTGAACTCACGCTGCACAGTGGTATACTCCGCGATGCGCTGCTCGCGATCAAGCGTATTGTTCGCTGCAATAATGGCCCGGCTGGCCTCATCGTTGCACCAGCCCATGTAGTTCTGGCCGTTCCAGTTGTTGGAAGGCAGCGGGATCTGGTTGCAGGAGTAGAGCGTGCTGCCGCCCGGATCGGGCTGGCCCACCCATGCAAAGGCACCCAGTTCGAAGTCGCGGCGGCGCAAGCCGGTGCTGCTGCCGAACCACCAGGAGGCCGGCGCATAGGTCGGCACAATCTGAACACCGCAGTTTTCAGCCATCTGATTGATGAACACCGCCGTCCAGGTCTGGCGGAACTGGGCATTCGTCGTCGTCAGCGACAGCGAGAGCACCTCGCCGTCTTCATTGGTGCGCACCGACGCGTTTTCATCCAGCGTCCAGCCGGCGGCATCCAGCAGTGCATTGCCCTGATCAGGGTCGAAGGGATAGGTCGTAATCTCATCTTCAGGCGCCAGCGCCCAGTGGCCCTGCGGCAGGAAGGTGTCCATCAGCAGGCCGGCGCGCTCTTCTTCGCTCAAGAAGGGATAGACCGACGCAATCACCTCCGAGCGATCCGAGCAGTAGGCAATCGCCTGGCGCACTTCCGGATTGCTCAATATCGGGTGCGGCGTTGTCCAGGCTTCGCCGCCGTTGGCCGCCGGCTCGGTAGCTTCTACTTCTGCAGCCGGATCGGCGGTGGCTTCGACCACAACCGTCTGCTCAATAACCTGTGGAGGCTGAGTCGGGGCTTCGACAATGACCGTCTCGCGAATGACCTGGGGCGCCTGCTGGCCGCAGGCCGCCAGAATGGGCAGCATCACGCCGATAATAGCGAACACTGCCAGGTGGCGTTTGAACATCTGTTGCATAGTTTCGAGGATCCTCCTTCAATGAAGACCACAAACGGCGTTTGACAACGATTTGCCGCGTTGAAAACGCAGGACACCATACCAGCGCCGGTAAGCAAATGGGCGCAATCCCTCCTTTCGGCTTGCAAACAGGTATCATTGAGCAATTGCCGGCAGTCTCTGTGGCGACATCAACCTGCAAATCGGGCTGATCACAGCAACCAATCCGCCAGAAAGTACAGAGCTACACATACCGTGTAGCTTCATTGCTTCGGCAGCCGGGCTCGTAAGGGAATATTGACTTTGTACACACACAATTTGCGAGAAATCAATCTGGGATCGTGTACATGAAACGATTTCGATGATGCGTTATTTGTACACGTATTTTTGGGATTATATAGACTTGCACAGGGCTTGTCAAATGTTAAATATGTAAATCGACGGCATACCTGCCACCATGGTATAATATGCGAAAGATTGCTGCGAAAGAAATGCTATGTCTGCGCATCAACGCCGTTCCACGACAGCCGCATCGCCCGATAAGCCTTCCGGCACCGAACCGCCGGTGGGCACCTCGATTGCGCCTCTGATCGATCGTGAACGCCTGATTGCCGATTTGCGGCAGTTTTGCGCCCAGGCTTCCACCAGCCAGGCTTCCACCAGCCAGCAAAATCACGAACTGGCGGTAACGGCACGCCTGGTTACTCGCCTGATGCAACGGGCCGGCCTGACCAGCGACTTGATCAAGACGCCGGGTGCGCCAATTCTGCTCGGGCGCTGCGCGGGCCGTTCAGCATTTACTTTGCTGCTCTACCATCACTACGACCTGGCGCCCAGTGGTCCCTGGCACGACTGGGCGCATGAGCCGTTTCAACTGGCTGAACGTGAGGGCTTGCTCTATGGGCGCGGGGTGGCCCATGGCAAGGGCCCGCTGATCGCTCAACTGGCCGCACTTCAAGCCCTGCGTGAACAGGAAGGCGAACTACCATGCAATGTGGTGGTGGTGGTCGAAGGGGAAGGGTTGACCGGTAGTCCGTTTCTTGCCGAGGTATTTCAACAAAACGCCCATATACTCCAGGCCGACGCTTGCCTGGCCAGCAGCGGCGAACGCGATCTGGAAGGGCGCCCTTTCTGCTACCGCGGCAGCAAAGGCCTGCTGCGCGTCGAATTGCATAGTTCCGGCCCGAACGTTCCGCTTTCGCCCGGCATGGCCTCGATTGTTCGCAACCCGGCCTGGCGCATGGCCTGGGCACTCACGACGATCAAGGGCGAAGACGAAGAAGTTCGCATCGTCGGCTTTTATGATAATGTCAGCGGGCCGAGCCGCGAGGAAAATGCGTTGCTGCGCCAGGTTCGACTGGCCGAACCGGGGCGCCTGGCGAGTTGGGGCTTGCGCGACTTCCTGTTTGATATGCGCGGCGGTGCGCTGGTGCAAGCTGAAGTAACCCTGCCGACCTGCAATCTCAATTATTTCAGGATTGATGCAGCGAACTCCGTGCCCGATATCCCCACGGCTACTCGTGCCCGGCTCGATTTTCAACTCGTGCCGCACCAGTCGCCCGATGAAGTAATGACGCTGCTGCGCGAGCATTTGATCGCTCGCAGCTTCGAAGACGTTGCCGTCCAACGCTTGCCCGGCGGCTATGCCCCGGTGCAGACGGAACGCGGGCATCCCTTTTTGCAATGGCTCCGCGAGGCCGGCGCCGCCTGCTACGGTGCGCCGCCTGTCACCCTTTCCCTCGGCCCATTTACCGCTCCGCTGCGCTGCTTCGTGGATGCGCTGGCCATCCCGGTTGCCAGTATCGGCCTTGCCCGGAGCGACAGTTCCATCTATGGCCCCAACGAGCGCATTCGCCTGCACGATCTGCTCGATCACGCCCGGTTGACCATCGAGGTGTTGCGGCGCTGTGCGCGTTAGCCGGGATAGGCGGCAAAAAATTCGCGACGCAACATTTCGCGCCGTTCGCAAAGCGCCGTTTCCGTGCGATCAACCTGCTGAAGTTTGCCGACAATATTGCTCATATGGTCGCGCACCAATTTCTCGCTCATCAGCATTTGTCGGGCGATATCGGCAATGCTATGCCCGGCGGCACTCAAGGTCAGGATCTCGCGTTCGTGCTCCGCAAGCATTGCCGGATGCCATAGTGACGACCAGGATTTGTTGTCGGTCTCGCTGAGCAGTTGGCCGGCGATCCACTGGTCGAGCAGCGTATCGCCGCGTGCAACCGTACGCAGGATGGCGACTAGCTCGCCGGCGCGCACATTTTTGATGAAGCAAACCAGGGCACCGGCTCGCATCACGGCCAGTACTGTCTCGCCGGGAACGCCGTCACTCATGCCGGCAATCTGGCTACGCGGGCTTACTTGCTTGAGCAGGCGAATGGTTTCCAGGCTACTCAGTACGCCGCTGAGATTGAGATCGATCAGAATAACATCCGGCGCTGTGTCACGCACAACTCGGAACGCCTCCTCGCCGTCACTGGCTTCACCAACCAACAAAATATCGGGCTGCGGTGTTATCAATGCGCGAATACTCTGACAAACAATTCGCTGATTGTCAACCACCAGTACCGTAATCGGATCCGACATACGCTTTCCTTCCATCCTGGCTCTCAAGAAACTTGCCCGGGATCCCTCGCTGCGCTCGGGATGACCAGGCTGGCTGATGCATTCCGTCATTCCGAGTACCATATGACCCTGGGCCAGTGATACCGCAAGAAACTTGCCAGCCTTATACACAATAGCGTTCAAGTTTCTTGCGAGCGTCGCGAGGGATCCCGGACTGGTAGGCGCGCCGGCACCGCGTTTCTCACTGACCCGCCAGGTCATCAGGTACTCGGAGTGAGCCCGATCCTGTATCTGAACCTATTGTAATGGAACCAGTGCCGGAGTCGTTTCTGGATCCGGTAAGAAATCATGACAAGGATCGGAACTTCTTGACGCATGGCATGATAGTTGCTTGTTACCAAAGAAAGGCCGATATGCGGTATGATATGTCATATAGTGTGGTAGGAGTTTTTTTGTTGCATTTAAGGAGCAGCGTCCATGTTTCGACGTCCACCGTACGGAGCGCTCAGGTCTGGCGGATTACTGGTCGCGGTGCTGTTGTTGAGTGCTTGCTTTGGCCTGCCGGCTGAACCCTCAACCCCGGTTGTTATTCCTACAGCTACCCTCGATCCGGTGCTGGCCCGGCGGCCGACGATTACCATCGAAATGCCGGAGCAAGGGGCCGTTGTCACCAGCCCGGTCGAAGTGCGTGGCCGGGTGGCGGTTTCGCCCTTTGAGAACAATCTGACCTACCGGGTTTATGATTTCCAGGGCAACCTGATTGGCAGTGGGCCGGTACCGGTTACCCCGACCGGGCCGGAATTCGGTGGGCCGGGCACCTTTAGCGCGCAGGTCGAATTTGCAGGCGGCGGCGGTGCCGTCGGGCGGATCGAGATCCTGGATCAGAGCCAGGCTGATGGTACGATCATCACGAGTGATGCGGTAAATGTGGGACTGGCCGGCAACTCGGTGCCGACCTCGATTCCGGGCAAAGCCATCGAGATTGCGCAGCCGCTGGACGGCGCCGAAGTTGAGAGCTCTTTTGTTGTTTCGGGCAGCATTAGCAACTCGCCCTGGTCGGAGTCGCTGGCCTACCGGCTCTACGATGATGCGGGCGAACTGATTGGTAACGGCACGCTGCGGGTTGTCGGCGCTGCCGGCCTAACCGGTCAGTTTGCCGGTGAGATCAGTATCGAGGATGCCTCCGGCGTGGTGCGCATCGAGGTGCTGAACCTCGATACGGGTACGAATGCGGTGTTGGGCAGCGGCGCCATCGAGGTGATTCTGCCGTAAGTCGGCTCCCGGTTGCCGCGATCCGGTTTTCGTCAGGTTGAGAATCGGATCGCGGCAACCCGGCTTGCGCCGCTCAGCCCTGCCGTTAGCCGGGGCTATGGTACAATACGGGAAATTGAGACGAACCTGAGAGAAAACAATTGTGCTTTCGGCTGAAAGCGAGGAAAGTGGCGACCTTGGCGGGGCTCGAACCCACAACCTTCGGCTCCGGAGGCCGACGCTCTATCCAATTGAGCTACAAGGCCAGCACCGCGAGTATACTACAGACTCAATCCCCATGTCAATTCACCCAATACCCAGGGAAATGTAAGCCAGTGTACAGAACGTGTTTCATAGTTGGAGCACAATAGCCGGCAATGAGTGCCGAAACAGGGGACAACACTATGGCGACGGTCATGCAGACGGATCAGGACTACTTCAAGCAGCAGGCGGCAGAATTTGCAGTCAATTTTGTTCGCTCGGGGATGGTGGTCGGGTTGGGGGTCGGGAGTACCAGTATTCACGCGGTACGCCGGCTCGCGATGCTCCTGCACAGTGGCGAATTGCGCAATGTGGTGGGGGTTCCCTGTTCGCTGGCGGTTGAAACGGAAGCCCGGCGGCTCGGCATTCCGCTGGCGACCCTTGAAGAAGTACCGGCGGTTGACCTGACGATTGACGGTGCCGATGAGGTGTCTACCAGTTCGAATGCGCTGATCAAGGGCGGCGGCGGGGCATTGCTGCGCGAAAAAATTGTAGCCCAGGCCAGCCGCCGTGAAATCATTATTGTCGATGACAGCAAGCTCTCGCCGCTGATCGGGATGCGCTGGTCGCTGCCGGTGGAAGTCTTGCCCTTTGGCATGGGTTCGCAACAGCGATTCCTTGCAGCCCTTGGCGCCGAGATTACTACCCGTCGCGATGCCAACGGTAAACGCTACGTTACCGACCAGGGCAATATGATCTTCGATTGCCGCTTTGGCCCGATTGCCAACCCGACTGAACTGGCGTCCTGGCTCGATGCACGCGCCGGGATCATTGGTCACGGCCTGTTTCTGTGCCTGATGACCGACCTGGTCGTCGCCGGGCCGGCGGGGGTTCGCCACGAAGAAATCGCACGGTAGAGGAGTTCCCATGCTACTGGCGGGAGATTTAGGCGGCACCAAAACGATCCTGGCGCTGTTTGATCCGGCTGATATGCGTGAAGCCCGCGTTCAGCAAACCTATCGCAGCGGCCAGTTTGCCAACCTTTCCGATATGGTACGCGCATTTCTGGATGAGACGGGACAGCCGGTCGAACGCGCCAGTTTTGGGGTGGCCGGGCCGGTAGTTGACGGGCGGGCGATGATCACGAACCTTTCCTGGGAGATCGATGCCGCCGTGTTGCAGCAGGATTTCGGCTTTGCAAGTGTCCATCTGTTGAATGATCTGCAGGCGGTGGCCGCCGCAGTGCCACACCTGACTGCGACTGATCGGCAAACGATCAATGTCGGGGCGCCGGTTGAGCATGGCGCGCTGGCGGTGATTGCACCCGGCACCGGGCTCGGCGAGGCCTTTCTGATCTGGGACGGCAACCGTTACCGGGCCTTTCCCTCCGAGGGTGGCCATTCGACCTTTGCGCCGACGAATCAACTGGAAATGGATCTGTTGAGTTACCTCTGGGCCGAACAGAAATATCGCCACGTCAGCTATGAGCGCGTATGTTCGGGCATGGGTTTGCCGAATATCTACCGGTTTTTGCGCTCGATTGATTATGCCGAGGAACCGGTCTGGCTGGCTGAACAACTTGCATCCGCCCGCGATCCGACGCCGCTGATTGTTGATGCAGCATTGCAACGCAATGTGCCGGTGCCGCTCTGTGTCGCTACGGTCGATATGTTTGTGGCGATCCTGGGCGCCGAAACGGCCAACCTGGGCCTGAAAGTAATGGCGACCGGCGGCATCTATCTGGGCGGCGGCATACCGCCGCGCATGCTCAATGCTTTGCAGGGCAGCCACTTTCGCCAGGCTTTTCTCAACAAGGGGCGGTTTGGCGAATTTGTCGGCAGTATGCCGGTTCATGTGATTATGCATCCGCAGGCAGCCCTGCTGGGTGCGGCCTACGACGGTCGAAACGATGATTAATGATTATAACGAGGAGTGTTTGCATGACGAAATTGCACGAACTGGCGGAACTGGGCCAGGCGATGTGGCTGGATTATATTCGGCGATCGTTCATTGCCAGTGGTGAATTGCAGGTGGCTGTGGAGACGGGGATCCGTGGCGTTACCTCGAATCCGACGATTTTTGAGAAAGCTATCGGCCACAGCGATGATTACGATGACGAGTTGAACGAACTGGTCGCTGCCGGCAAGTCGGCCGACGTGATCTATGAGACGCTGGCGATGGCCGATATTAGTGCGGCGGCGGATGTGTTGCGCCCGCTCTACGATCAGAGCCGTGGCGGCGACGGCTTCGTCAGCCTGGAGGTTAGCCCGACGCTGGCCCACGACACGGCGGCGACGATTGCCGAGGCCCGGCGCCTTTTCAGCGCACTGAATAAGCCGAACGTAATGATCAAAGTCCCGGCGACACCGGCGGGCATGTCGGCGATTCGGGCATTGATTGGCGCCGGCATCAATATCAATGTGACACTGATCTTCGCGCTCAGCCAGTATGAGGCGGTGGTTGAGGCTTACCTGACCGGTCTGGAAGACCTGGCGGCACGCGGCGGCGACCTCAGCCAGGTCGCCTCGGTGGCATCGTTCTTCGTCAGCCGGGTAGATACGGCGGTTGACAAACAGCTCGACGAGCTGGGCAACCGCGAGTTGCGCGGCATGATTGCGGTGGCAAATGCAAAAGTAGCCTATGCCCGCTTTCGGGAGTTGTTCAGCGGCCCGCGCTGGGAGCAACTGGCGGCAAAGGGCGCCGGCGTGCAGCGCCCGCTCTGGGCCAGTACCGGTACCAAAGATCCGCAATATAGCGATACGCTCTATGTCGACACGCTGATCGGGCCACATACGGTGAACACGGCGCCGCCGAATACCATCGAGGCTTTCAAAGATCACGGTACGGTCGCGCTCACCATCGACAAAGACGTAGACACGGCACGCGCTCAGATCGCGGCGCTGGCCGGGCTGGGCATCGATCTTGAGGCGATTACGCAGCAACTTCAGGACGAGGGCGTCGCTTCGTTCGCGGCTTCCTTCGAGTCGCTGATGCGCAGCGTTGCCGAAAAGCGCGAGCGATTGCTGGCGGCACAGGCCTAGCCGGGTGAACAGTGCCCGGCCATGCCTGTGGAACAGTGTTGACTGGATTTACGCAGTCGATGTATTTGCTCAAGCCGCAAGGGCTTTTTCGCCAGCAAACGAAATGAGACGCTTTTCCGTCCTGCCACCGCGTAAGCCCTTATAATTGATTTCGTACGAATGGCCAGCATTGCTGGCCATTCGTACGAAGAAAGCATAGACTTTTGAGACGGCAGCATGGCTGCCGCGATCTTGGAAGGAGAATTTTTATGGAAATCGGAATTACCGGCCTGGGCCGGATGGGCGCGGGCATGGCCGAACGCTGGCTGCGCGCCGGCCACCGCGTGGTTGTGCATAACCGCAGTCAAGGCCCCATCGATGAACTGGCCGGCAAGGGCGCCGACCCGGCCTACAGCCTGGACGAACTGGTCGCAAAACTGGCGCCGCCGCGCGCCATCTGGGTGATGCTGCCGTCCGGCGATATTACCCAGTCGATGGTCGATACCCTGGCGGCAAAGCTGGCGCCCGGCGATGCGATTATCGACAGCGGCAATAGCTTTTACAAAGACGATCTGCGGCGGGCCGAGCAACTCAAGCAACAAGGCGTTTTTTATGTTGATCAGGGCACCAGCGGCGGCATCTGGGGCTTGAGCGAGGGCTTCTGCCTGATGGTCGGCGGTGACGACGAAGTGATTGCACGGTTGCTGCCGGCCTTCCGCAGCCTGGCGCCGGACGAGGGCGGCTATGTGCATTGCGGGCCGGTCGGCAGCGGCCATTTCGTCAAAATGGTGCACAACGGTATCGAGTACGGTATGATGCAGGCCTATGCCGAGGGCTTCGAGATTATGCGGGCGAAGGAAGCGTTCAAGCTCGATCTGCACGCAATTGCCGAGGCCTGGCGCTACGGCAGCGTGGTGCGTTCCTGGCTGCTCGATCTGACGGCCGACGCTTTTGCGCAAGATCCGAACCTGGCCGGACTACGCGGCTATGTGCAAGACAGCGGCGAAGGACGATGGACCATTGAGGCGGCCATTGAACTGGACGTGCCGGCGCCGGTGATTACGCATTCGCTCTTTGAACGATTCCACTCACGTCAGGAAGAATCGTTTGCGGCGAAGGTGCTGGCGGCGATGCGAGCGGGTTTTGGCGGCCACGCGGTGAAGAAGGCCGAATAAGGAGGAAGACTGATGCCTGCGAACGGCAATCATCAACGACGGCCGCAGCCCTGCACCGTGGTCATTTTCGGCGCTTCGGGCGACCTGACCAGGCGCAAACTGGTGCCGGCGCTCTACAATCTGCATCGCGACGGCCTGCTGCCGAACGGTTTCAACCTGGTTGGTTATGCCCGTCGCCCGAAGAGCGATGAGCAATTCCGCAGTGAGATGTATGATGCGATCTGCCAGCACTCGCGGGCCAAACCCGGTGATACTGCTGAGTGGGAAAGCTTCGCCGCCAATGTCTATTATCACGTCGGCGATTATGACGAACCCGAGGGCTACCACGCGCTGAGCGAGCGCCTGGCCGATCTGGACGAGGCGGCGGGCATGGAACGCGGCCGCGGCAATCGGCTGTTCTACCTGGCCATGCCGCCCGATGTCTACCCGCGGATTGTTCGCCAGCTGGGAGTAGCCGGTCTGAATGGGCGGGTGCCCTTCGACCATCAAGAAAGCGGCTGGACGCGGGTGATCATCGAGAAACCCTTCGGGCGTGACCTGACGACGGCTCAGGAACTCAACCGGCAGGTGTTGAGCGTTTTCGATGAGCGCCAGGTGTATCGGATCGATCATTACCTGGGCAAAGAAACCGTGCAGAATATTTTGACCTTTCGGTTGGGGAACAGCATTTTTGAACCGCTCTGGAACCGGCGGTACATTGACCACATGCAGATCCTGGTGGCCGAGTCGATCGGCGTCGAGGGGCGTGGCGGTTATTACGATACTTCCGGCGCCATCCGCGACATGGTGCAGAACCACATGTTGCAGTTGCTGGCACTGGTGGCGATGGAGCCGCCGGCTGCCTTTACCGCCGATTCCGTACGCAACGAGAAGGTCAAAGTGCTCCAGGCCATCCGGCCGATCACGCCCGACCAGGTTGCCCGCTCGACGGTGCGGGGCCAGTATACCGATTATCGCAAAGAGGCCGGGGTCGCGCCGGATTCGAGCACCGAAACCTTTGTCGCGCTCAAATTGCATGTCGACAACTGGCGCTGGGCGGGCGTGCCCTTCTATTTGCGTACCGGCAAATTCCTGTACGAGCGGATGACCGAGGTGGTGATCTCTTTTCGTCAGCCGCCGCTGATGCTGTTTGCCCATGCCGAACACGACGGTCATTATGGGCCACTCGACCAGATGGAGCCGAACCTGCTGGTCTTGCGGATTCAGCCGAACGAAGGAATTGCCATGCGCATCGGGCTCAAACCGCCGGGCTCACAGATCCAGTTGCGCCCGGTCGATCTCGGCTTCCAGTACGAGTCGGGTTTCGGCAAGAACACACCGGAAGCCTACGAGCGGCTGCTGCTTGACGCATTGATCGGCGATGCCACGCTGTTCATCCGGCGCGACGAAGTCGAAGCGGCGTGGTCGCTGATCACGCCAATTATGGAGGGCTGGCAGGCTGGTTATGCGCCCAAGCCATCGCCCTACTGGCATGGCTCCTGGGGGCCGGAAGCGGCCGACACGCTGATCAATCAGGATGGGCGCGACTGGCGTGTGTTGTAAGGCGCAGAGCGCACGCAGTCGGCGATTGTGCCGACCGGCTGCGTGCGCAGCTTTTTTGCCCGGTTCGGCTGCGCTCAGCGCCGTTTGTGGGAGCAAGGGAGCGAATCGGAAAATCTTCTCACTGATCGGGTTATTGCTCATCATCTGACGCACGCGGATGCTGTTCTTCCAGCACCAGCGCAAAGGTGCGCGGCGCTGTGCCGGCGAAGGGGCAGCCCGCTGCTCCGCCGCAGGTGCCGCCGCAACCCCCGCCGCTTGCACAGGTCTGCCCATCGATATCGCTGACCAGGATGCGCCCCTTGCGCGCCCAGAAACTCAACATGCCGTCCAGCACACTACGATCGATTTCGAGCTTGCGCGCCAGTTCGTTCAGGCTCAGCGGCCCGCGGGCCTGTTCAATTTCGCGTAACACCTGGTGTAACATTCATCTCTCCACACTGACACACCTGACGCGGTGGCGACCCCAACCGCCTTTTTCGCCTGCGGCAGCAAGGAAGAACTGTTTTTTCATTCATGTTTGCGGCTATACCGCAAACATGAATGAAAAAGCGGTCAACTTCCGCCCTGCCGCAGGCGAAAAAGGCCTGGACGCGGGGCGCCCCCGTAGGTCGTGATGTTTACCCAAAGCCGAGCAACAGGCCGACCTGGAAGACCAGCAGGGCGACCAGCCAGGCCAGCACGAACTGGCCGATGATGCTGACCCACATCCATTTGTTGCCGAATTCTTGTCGCGCCGCTGCCGTCGCGACCATGCAGGGCGTGTAGAGTAGTACAAAGACCATGAAGGCCAGCGCCGCCAGCACGCCGTGTCCGCCGCTACTTTCCTCGAAGCTGCTGCGGATTGCCCCCATCAGCCCGGTCTGCTCTTCTTCGGCTTCTTCCTCAAACAGGTTGATGCCGACGATCAGCGGAATGGATTTGAGGGTATCGACGACAGCGGTGCCGAAGCTGGTGACGATGCCGCCCAGATCCTCG
>DAOTUJ010000026.1:0-9983 GCA_034437175.1 Chloroflexaceae bacterium
CGGGCGCGGGGGAGCCCGGACCGGCGCAACGCCGCTGGGGGTGGCAGCGCCGTGAGCGCCCCTCGCCTGTCAGGAAGGCGCGGGACAGCGACCAGAAGGAGCGGTAGGACGCCGTTCGCGCCGCCTGACGGGAGAGGGGGTGGGGGTGAGGGCCGGAGCGCGGAGTCTCCCATCTGACAAAAACGCTATCGTTGAAAGGGTCTGGGTTCACCCCGATATGCGCTGAACGATGTGTTGTTGCAGGGTCAAAACTCCCCGATCGCACCATAGCGGAAACGCTCGAGCAGCACGAAGCCGGTGGCGGTAATCAGCAGCAAAATACTGCTCAGAGCCATAGCCTGGCCGTAGTTCAGGGCACCAGGTTGGCCCAGCAGCCGAAAAATCAGCAGCGGTACCGTCGGATAATCCGGACGTGCCACCAGCAGTGTGGCCCCGAATTCGCCCAGCGACACCGTAAAGGCAAAGATGGCACCGCTCAGCAAACCGGGGAAAATCAGCGGCAACTCGATCCGGCGCCAGACCCGCCCCGGCCGCGCACCCAGCGTCGCACCGGCCTCGCGCATGCGCGGATTGAGCCCGCGCAGCACCGGCAGCAAGGCGCGCACCACAAAAGGCAGCGCCACCAGCGTATGCGCGACCGGCACCAGCAACGGCGAGGTACGCAACCAGGCCAGCGGCGCCAGGCTCAAACCGATCAGCAGGCCCAGCCCCAGCGTCACCGGACTGGCGCCCAGCGGCAGAGTGAACAGCGCATCAAGCAGCCGACTAAGCCGGCTATCTTTCGGCAGCGGCCCTGCTCCCACCAGCAAATAAGCCGCCAGGCTGCCCAGCAGCAGCGCCGCCGCCGTACTGAGCAGCGCGAACAGCAGTGAGTTGCGGATCGCTTCCAGCGGCGGCACATAGAACACCGAGCCGGTCGGATTCTCGCTCAGCGCCCGGAAATAGCGCATGGTCAGTGCGCCGTTATCGAGCGAAGTTACCGAGCGCAGCAGCAGCGCGGCGAGGGGCGCCACACAGAGCAACCCAATCAGCACAATATTGGCAGCCAGCAAGAGGCGTGCCCACCGGCCCTGTGGTCGGCGCGCCCCGGCACTGCGCGGACGCAGATTGAGCGGCACGGCCATGCGCGCCGCCAGCCGGCTGTAGCAGAGCGTACAGAGCAGGGTACAGGCGAGCTGGATCAGCGCCAGCGTGGCCGCAATGTCCAGTCGCAGCAACTGAGCCGTTTGCCGATAGATCTCGACCTCAATCGTAGCGAAGCGCGGCCCACCCAGCACCAGAATCACCCCGAAACTGGTAAACGTAAACAGAAACACCAGCAGCGCTGCCGCCCCCAGCGCCGGCGTCAGCAAGGGCAAACTGACGCGCAGCAGGCGTCGCCACTTGCCGGCGCCCAGCACCGCCGCCGCCTGGTCCAACTGCGGATCCAGATTGGCCCAGAATCCGCCAACCAGCCGCAGCACCACAGCATAATTGTAAAAGACATGCGCAATCAGAATAATCGCCAGGCTCTGCTGGAGCTGAATGGGCGGCTGTTGCAGGCCGGACAAAGTCTGCAACACTGTATTCAGCAAACCCCGCGGGCCGAGCAGCGCCGCAAAGGCCGCCGCCACCACCACAATCGGCAGCACAAACGGCACCGTCGCCAGCGCCCGCAGCAACACCTTGCCACGAAACTCATAGCGTGCGAACACATACGCGCCGGGCAGCGCCAGTGCCAGCGTCAGCAATGTCGAGAGCGCCGCCTGCCATGTCGTGAACCAGAGCAACTCGGCGTAATAACCATCACTGATCACGGCCAGCGGCCCACTCAGCCCCCCCGCCAGACCGCGCCGCGTTACCGCCGCCAGTGGGTAGAGAAAAAAAGCCGCCAGAAACAACAGCGGCAACAGCAGCAACCAGCGGATCACCGCAGCACAATCCCTGTCCATTCTTCGATCCAGGTTTCGCGCATTTCCTCGATGCGCGCCGGGTCGACCGAGACGGTTTCGGCGGGTACTTCCGCATACTCGCGGAACACATCGGGCAGCTCGGCATTCGGGTTGGCCGGGTACACAAACATTTGCAGCGGAATATCGCTCTGGAAGGCCGGCTGCAGCATATAATCGACGAAAGCCTCGGCCAGCGCACGCTGCTCGGTGCCGCGCAGAATGCCGACAAACTCAACCTGACGGAAGGCGCCGCCCGCCGGGTACAGGTTCGCTGTCGGCGGCTCCGCCAGTGCCCCCTCGCTAAAGAAGACCTCGGCAGCCGGGCTGGTCGAATACGAAACTACCAGCGGGTACGGCCCCTGGCCGCTGCTACCACTGAAATGCGTGTAATAGGCATCTTCCCAGCCCTCGCTGACCAGCACCTCATTCGCACGCAACTCGGCCCAGAAATCCTGCCAGGTATAGTCACCCTCCTCGCCGAATTGCGTGATCGTCGCAATCAGGAAGGCCAGCCCCGGCGACGACGTGGCCGGGTTCTGCACCACCAGTTTGCCGCGCCACGCCGGCTGCGTCAGCTCGCGCAGATCTTGTGGCGGCGTCAGCCCTTCCGCTTCGAGCGCAGCGCGGTCATAGTTGATATTAACATACCCATAGTCAACCGGCAGCAGCCGGTTTTCCGGATCGAGCTGGAGTTCCTCCGGCAATTCGGCCAGCATGGGCGAATGGTAGGGCGAAAAAATATCGGCTGCGAGCGCCCGCGAAAGAAACGTATTGTCGACGCCGAAGAACACATCGGCCAGCGGCGCATCGCGACTGAGGATAGCCTGATTGAGCGCACTACCGGTATCGCCGGCGCGCAGGAATTCGATAGTAACGTTGTGCTCTTGCTCAAAAGCCGTAATAAGCTCGGCACTGACATTGAAGCTATCGTGGCTCATCACCACCAGGCGTGCATCGGTGGCGACGGTATTGGCGGCCGGCGTGACAATCGGCGGCGGGTCGGGGAATTCGGCGCCGGGCCGGCCGCAGGCGGCCAGCAGCGCCAGCAGCACGAGCACATAGCCGATAGCCGATAGCCGACAGTCGATAGGCTGCTGCCTTCCGGTTCGTGGCAAAATTCGCAGATCTGCTTCGATACGATGATTCATGGCGTTTCTCCTTGCAAAACCTCGAGCATTTCCCAGGAAACCTGACCTGGCACGAGCAACCACCACTGCGCCACCAGTTCCTTCGTCCTGCCATCGAAGAAACGCCATAATCAGCACCATCTGTCGCGGCGGCATGCAAAAAAGCCGCTGACCTGAGGGTACGAGTCAACGGCCGGTGCGGCGCTGGCGCTTCCCTACGCTGGCATAATCCAGGTCAGGTTCGACGGGTCGGCGGCATCAATCGGGCCACTCCTCTCAGCCGGGCTCACCCGGCTCCCCGAGCAGTATGAATTTGGTATCCTGGGAATATACCAGAGCCTGCCGCGCATGTCAACCGTCAGTGATCATGTGATCATGCGATCATGAGCAAGCAGCCACGACAACGACGGTATGCGCATCCGCCATGTGCTCAGGGCTGCAGCGCAGTCTCGACATTGCCCTCGACCGCGATGCGCACATGATCGACACCGGGGAACTGCAGCAGCGTATGGGTGATTTGCCTGCGGATCATATCGACCCGCGCCGAACCGCCGCCATAGGCCTGCATTTCCTGCGAGAAGTCGGCAGTTGCTACGCCGTCGACAATGCTCAGGCTCAGCAAGCGCACCCGGTCGCCCCAATCGGGACGGCGGCCGGAATACGTTTGCACCTCTTGCGGCGTCGGTATCGATGTCCCAAAACGCGGATCGTCCGGCCCTTGCAGCAACAACTCCAGTGCCCGCGTCGGTGCATCGGCGCCGGCGGAAATGGTGCGGTACTCCGGCTGCAAGGCCTCGCCGACCGCCCAGTAGAGTGCAATTTCCTGCTGCGCCTGCCGGTCGCGGCAACTGACCTCGGCAATCTGCCAGCGACCGTCGACCCGGCGCAACACGAGGTCTACCTGCTGCTGATCATACGCAACCAGCGCCGAATCCCAGCAGATCTGCATGGTTACCTGTGCGGTATCGCCCTCGATGCTTGCCGCAGCAATCTGAAACCGCTGCGGATAACTGGTGCCGCAGGTCAGCGGATCATAGTCGCCGGGCGCCGGCGACATACGCCGATTGTTGACTTGCCGGATTAGCTCGTCGGTCAGGTACGGACTATCGTAGAAGATGCCCTCGTGATAGGGCCGCAGCATGTCATCTTGCTGCCGGTCGATTTCATACGCGGTATACCATTCATAGAAAGCCTGCACACTGTGCTCAGGGCTATGTTCAGCCAGCGGAGTAGCTGTCGGCATGTGCGGCAGCGTCGAGCCAGGCGGCACGGTGGCCGGCGTCGGCGGCAGCGTGATAGCGCTGGTATCGAGGAAGAAGCTGTCGAGCATATGCTGGAACACGCCATAGGTTGCATCGAGTGTCCGGCCGTCGGGCGCGCTGACATAGAGGTCATATGCCTGGCGGATACCGCCGCGATCAAGCTCGACCACGGCGTGATGTTCGATGGCCGTAATCCCGCTCGAGGCGGAAGCCGGCGCATGGCGCACCACATGGTAGAGTTGCGCCGTCGTCCAACCCAGGTTCAGCGGCTGAATGTGCCGGGTCTCGCTATGATTCGGCAGCAGGCTGGTCTCGATGCTACCGTCGGGCGGAATACTATTCCAGTAGACACCAATCAGGCGACCGGCGTCTGGTTCGGGCGCCCACATTCGCCGGCCGGGCAGCGCCTGCCAGTCGGCCGGCACCTCGAAGCTGACAATCACGCCCTCGTCATCAAAGCTGACCGGCTGCCACCTGGCCGGCAAGCTGGTCGGGATCAGCGGTGTGGCCTCAGTAAGCGTAGGCACCGCTGTCGACGGCAGCGCCGTCGGCGAGGCAAGCGGGGCCTCCGGGCCGACGCAGGCGGTCAGCAACAACGCCAGCAGGCAGGTTAATGCTATGCGAAGCATCCGTCGTTTCGGGCGCAGCATAAAAAGCCTCCTTTCAGACATCCGGCTGGAGCAGCCGGCGAAATGTTTCACGTATTGGCATTAAGGTAGAGTATCGAGCGGTGGATCCGCATCGGACAGGTGGGGGATACATGTCTGGTCAGCGGGGCAGTTTCCATCGCCTCGGCGCGAACAGCTTCCGGGAAGCTGCCCCACGGGGCCGCTCGCTGCTGGTGCGCACGGTACGCATTGTCGGCAATTCGCGCTGCATATGGAGCTTCCCGGAAGCGGGATCCCGGCGCAGCGCGGATGCGGGCGCGTCGGCGCTGTGCTAGTGGGTCACTTGTGGTGCTCGACGCCATTCGTCGAGTTTGGTACGGCGGGGCCGTGCCACGGCCCGGCGGGTGTAGGCGCCCGAGCCACCCTGGGCATGCCGAGCGCGCTGGCGCGCTCGCCAAGCCGCGCGCTTGCCGCCCCACACAAACGGTGTTGGGTCACGGTTCCAGGCCTGCGCCACGGCCTTCAACCAGGCAATACTCGCGTCCGGACTCTGCGGGTGGGTTCCATCGAGCGCCCGCCGACGCACAATCCGCTGGATCGATTCGGCCATATTCAACCAGGAACCACCTAAAGGCGTGTACAGCAACAGAATGCCATTTTCGACACACCAGGAGACAAACGCCGGCGTGGTATGTCCGGCCAGATTATCCAGCACGAGCAGCATCCGCAGGGGTGGCAGCGCTGCCGGCAAGGGGATGGCCCGGGTAACTGCCGTCTGCCAACGCTGCCAGCATACCCGTTGGGCCGCCGGATCCAGGACGGCTGGCGCGGGGTCCATGGCCTCCAGAATGGCGGCCACCTCGGTCTTCAACCAGGCATGCAGCACGGCGTTGGTGCAACTCCGCGTCCCTTCGACCCGGAGGTGACCGGTCTGCGGGCGAAACAGCGTCAGGAGTTTGGCCGTGCCATTGCGGATGTATGCATGATCCTGCCGCGCAGGCCGGCCCTCGGGCCGCCAGGATTGACCGGGTTGGGGCACGGTTTGATAGTATTACAACGCGAAGTCGGTCAGAGCCTGGCCGGTGAAGGCTGATGCTTGGGCGGACGACCAGGGTACCGCAGCCGTTTTTGGGCTTCTTGCTCAGCGACCGCTGCAAGGTTCGTGAGGGTACGCTTGCGATGGGAACCATATGCCGCGTGATTGCGCCGCTGATAATACGCGACCCGCTCGAGCGACCGCTCGGCATCAAAGACCGGCCTGGGCAACACGCTGCTCAGCAACAATCTGACCTGGTTCAGCGTCAGGGCTGGCGCCTGCTGCTCCCATGCCCGTCGTACCCAGACCAGGAAATGATGGGCCAGCATCACCATCAGCATGTGGTGGTGCCAGCCCGGCCAACTCCGCACCTCATAGGAGTCCAGACCAACCGCTTGTTTGCCTTGCGCAAAGGTCAACTCGACGGGCCAGCGCATCCCCAGCATGCGTGCCAGATCCGCCGCCGGTGTCTCGGCAGGCGCGTTACTCAGATAGTAGCGCACGTCGGTTGGATCGGCCACGTTCCACTGGATGATCAACCACAGCCGTGGTCCGGGCAGGCCAGCCCGCGCCTCCGTCACGCGCACCACCGCCACATCGTACACCAGCGGTCCTTGGCTGCCCTACTTCATCGTTGTGCGCGTCCAATCACGGCTGGGCAGCCGTTGCGCCAGCGCATCTACCCGGTACGGCTGGTTCGTGGGCGTCTTGAGCTTCGGTTTGGTCGGTTTGCGCCCGGTACCGCGATAGGTCGGCACCATCAGGGCCACCGGACGGCGCCAGATCGCGGCAGGGCCGCATCGGCGGCAGCATAGACCGGTGCCAGCGCCGCACTCACCTGCTGCCATGCCGTCACCACGCTGCCCAGGCTGATGGTCACCCCAACCAGATCGGCAAGCAGATCGCCGACCTCGCGGGTACTGAGGCGATAGCGACCATGCAGCATGCCGATCAGGGCGGTCAACCGCGCCCCAAAGGCGCCCGTGGGCACATCACGCGGCAGATCCGCCCGGACACGCTGCCGACACTGGGGGCAGCACACCACGGCCAACTGGTGCTCCGTCACGTGTGGCTGGATTGGGGGAACCTCGGTGACCTGATGGCGTTGCGGCGGCATCGCAGGCGGCAGATCCGCCGGCAAGGCGATCTGGCAGCGCGGGCATGCGGTCGGCTGATGCAGCACAAACTCGTCAACCTGATCGGGCGGGAGCAGCGGACGATGCTGCCCGGCATGCCCCGGTTGGCCACCCCGCGGGTTGCCGCGCGGCGTCCGTGTGGGTTTTGGCGGCGCGCTCGGAGGATCGGATGACGGCGGCTTGGATGAGTTGCCGGAGTGCTGGTTCAGGCGGGCCTCCAGATCGGCGACCCGCTCGGTGAGGTGTGGCATGGGTTGCACCTGCTGCAGCAACGCGAGCACGACGGCGCGCACCGATGCCGGGGTGGCGGCCCAATCGTCGGCAGAAATCTCTGGCACTGGCGGCTGATCACTCATAGCGGTAGTATGCGAACATCTTGGGGTGCTGTCAAGCTCGAGAGAGTACCCCCTGAACGGTTACGTGTGTAGCCGCCACCACATCCGTCGTACATCATCAATCGTGTCACCAAAAAGTAATGACCGGCAGCGAAAGCATGTTATAATCCGGGGTACATATAACCGATTTTTGACAGTAGCATGGCGGCGATTCGGCAAAAGCCGGGATCGCTGGATGGGCAGATAGGTATGCGACGTTACGATACTCGCACGAAGCAGTTCGGGCTGAGCGGCGGTATGCGTCAGACGGAAAGTGATTACATCACGGTTTTTGAACCGACATCCCTCTTCATGCCCGAAACGCGCAAGGGCAGCCTCTATATTGTTCCTGAAACCGATAACGAACTAAGCCGTGGGCGTGAAGCCTGCCAGCTCATCAACCGCCAGATTCGCAAAGTCTTTTATGACGACGACACCTTCAGCATTACTGCAGCGCTACGGGCGGCAATCCGTGCGGCTAATCAGGCGCTGTACAAGTTCAATTTCGATACCGATCCGGCGCAGCGGGCCTATGTCGGGGTAACCTGCGTGGTCATTCGCGGCGCTGATCTGTATATTGCACAGGTGACGCCGGCCCAGGCGTATCTATGGTGCGGCGACCGGTTGCGGACGCTGCCGAGCCATGCCTTCCAGGACACGGCGCAGACGACGGGTTCGCATTATGCCAAATTGGGTGCACTGGGCGCCAGCCTGTTTGTCGAACCGGATCTCTACCGCAACCAGATCCTTGCCGGTGACGCACTGCTGGTCTGTTCGAGTAATATGAACCGCTTGCTGGCCGACAATGATGATGTGGCACATTTTCTGCGGTTCCAGGATCCGTCCGCCAGCGTCGAGAGCCTGTTGACTCTCTGCGAGCAGCAGCGCCTGCCCCATGCCCATGGCCTGGTGATCGAGATTGCCGCCAGTCGCGGCGCCCCTGTCCGGGCCGATACCCCTGGCCGGCGCAATGCCCGCATGCTGCTGACCCGGACCTGGGCCGGCACCCTCGGCTGGCTCAGCGACCTTTCGGATACGCTGGTTGAACATTTGCCCGGACGTCGGCAGGCCGGCAACCAGGCGCATAACCGTAGCAGTTCCGACACATCGCTCACAATTCTGCCGGAACAACCGCAGCATTCGCCCAATCCGCCTTCATCGCCACGACCGCTTGATCTGGGCGAATCGGTGCAGGAACGCCGCGCACGTGAACAGCGCGAAATGAAACGCCAGCGCGAGAGCGAACAGAGTGAAATGCCGCCCTCGGCATATCTCGGTGAAGACCTGTACGAGGAACGCACCCGCAGTCGCAGCAGTCAGATCGATTTGAGTGATGTGCCGGCTCTGGCCGCTCGCGCTCGCCCCTACCGCCCGGTCTACGAATTACGGCCCCTGGTGGATTTGACGTGGCAGGAACGCATATTCTGGCCGGTCAATCGCTTGCGCGCCGCTTATGTCAATGCGCGCCGCTCGCGGCTGCGCCCGAGCACACCGCCACGCACGATGCCGCGGATGCGCGGCCAGGGGCTCTCGTATCGGCGCCAGAAGCCACCTTTTCCCTGGCTCCAACTCAGCCTGCTGGGCTTGCTGGTGACCCTGCTGATCATCTATGGGATGAATCTCTCGCAGCGCAGCGCACAACAACGGGCGCTGGATTACTTTGCCATCGCCGACCAGCGTATCGCGGCGGTACGTGAGGCGCAAACGGAAACCCTGGCCCTGGATCGGCTCGATGTAGCTCGCGAAGCTATGGAAGAAGTGCGCGCCTCAGCACTGATAACCGACTCCAACCCCGGGCTCTGGGTGCGCTATCAGGAAATGCAGCGCGAATATGAACGCCTGCTCTCGTCCGTCCAGCGCCAGACGTTCTTTGAAAATGTTGAGGTTCTGGCGACTCACCCGCTGACAACGGGAACCTTCGCGAGCATTGTGGTGCCGCAGGGCAGCACGACCCTGACCGATACCGATGCGATTGCCGCGCTCGATTATCTGTATGCCCTCGATGGTAGCCGCGAAATCGCCCGACTCTACCGCATTCCCCGCGACGGCGGAACGCCTCAGCCCTTCCTCAGCCCGAACCAGACGATCCAGACCACCCAGGTTGGGCCGGTGCGCGCCCAAACCTGGCGCGTCGATAATATCGTCGCAATCGATGATTCACCCAGCGGCTATGGCTACTATTTTCGCAGCAACGGCCAGTGGAACTATACCCGGCTCGGCGGCAGCGACTTCTGGACAACACGTGGGCGGATCGATATGGAAACCTACGAGGGCAATCTGTACGTCTGGGGCGTACAGTTGCAGGAGATCCTCAAGTTTACGAGCGGCCGCTACAGCGAACCGGCCTTGCCCTGGCTCGATCCGGCCGGTCTGAGCGGGCGCGATTTGAGTACCGCTATCGATATGGCCATCGACGGCAACATTTACCTGCTGATGCCCGACGGGCAAATCATCGTGCTCAACAGCGGGCGTTTCATTCGCGAGATAACGCCCAGCGAAATCACGCCGC
>DAOTUJ010000027.1:0-16970 GCA_034437175.1 Chloroflexaceae bacterium
ACGATTCTGGAACTGCTGCATCTGCCACCGTCTTGTTATGATCTCACCCGAAGCCAAACGGTCACGAACGGGGAGGGGGCCGGATAATGCAAAAATCACGAACTATCGCCGGGACTACCGAAAGGTGAGATACCAGGCATATTCGCCGATGAAGAACGACCCGCAGATGCGTCGCTTAGCACCGGGAGTTGAACGTGTTCTAAGGCTACTCAGGGGCACTATCACGAGAGAGTGGTTGATCCTCTGGAGCAATACGTACTTTTTCATAGACGTCTGCTAATACGAGGATACTGTCGATCGACTGCATGGCAATGTGCGCTTCAATGCCAGAGGCTTCCTGGAAGAGCCACTGGCCATGTTCATGTCTTGTATAGTGTTCGATACGATAATTGTCCTGGGCAATAAGAATATAATCTTGCAATGTCTCGATCGTACGATAATGTTGAAATTTCAATCCTCGATCATAGCGCTCGGTCGATGGAGATAGTATTTCGATCAGAACCAGGGGGTTGAGCAAGGTATCAAGCGCATCATCAGTAAACTGCGGCTCGCCACAGATAAGCACAAGATCCGGATAGGTATACAGGCCGGTTTTCTGAACTTTCACGCGCATATCACTTGGAAAAATCTGGCAGGGCGTTCGTCGAATCTGGCTATGTAATGACGCAAGCGTGTTGCCGGCAATGAGATTATGGGTGCGTGACGCACCGGTCATTGCATACACGTGCCCATTATAGTACTCATGCTTTATCAGGCTCGTACGCTCGAAATCGATATATTCCTGCTCAGTGAGAGAGCGCAATGGTTGTGCAGTCATTCCTCATCTCCACAGGTGCAGGTCGGGTCAAGCATTACACGATTCGGGGCGCCCATACGCTGGTAGTCGGTGCGTTTCGCCTCATGTCCATCGCTTAACGTTCCTCCACTCCTGGTATAGTGTACCATGGAACGCGGCCCGAACCGGCTGGTCTGTGTCACAGTTCCGCCGCCTGCACTACCCGATCCAATCCGCGCCGTCCCAGGCGATACACCAGTGCCAGCGTCGCCATAGTCAGGGCGACCATGAGCAGTGCCGGCGGCGCGGCCTGGGTATAGACCGAGTCATTGGCGGCTTCCCAGATCTGGATCGAGAGCGTGTCGAAGCCGGGCGGCCGCAAGATCACCAGCAGCGGCAACTCTTTCATCGCGGTGACGAAGGCCAGTGCCCAGCCGGCCAGCAAACCCGGCGCTGCCAGCGGCAACGTCACCCGATAGAGGGTTGCCCGCCAACCTGTGCCCAGCGTCCGGGAAGCTTGCTCCAGCGTGGGCGAGACGAAGCGCAGCGTAGCTTCAGTGCCGGCAAGGGTTTTGGGCAGCAGGCGAAAGGCCAGCCCGCAGACCAGCGCCGCTACGGTGGCATAGATCGGCGTACGCAGAAAGAACATGAGAAAGCCCAGTCCAATTAACAGTCCGGGCAGCGCAAACGCAGTTTTGCCCAGGTTGAGCAGGGTGCGCGCATAGACGCTGCGATAGCGCACGGCGAGAAAGGCCGGCGTGACTGCCAGCACTGTCGCAAGGGTTGCCGCCAGGATCGCCAGCAGCAGACTATTTGCACCATATTGCCAGGTTGAGGTAGCGCCGACATTCCAGATCCGGTCGATTTCGCTAGGCGCCACGATGCCCTGGATGGCCAGCCCGGCCAGCACCAGCAGCGGCAAGAACAGCGACAGGCTTGCCAACCCGAACACGGCTACAAAAGCCGGCCAGCGCCAGCGCCCCAGGCGCTGCATACGTTGCGGCTGCCAGGTGCCCGCACGCGTATACCAGCGATCACGGCGATGGATCCAGGCTTCGCCCAGCAACAGCAGCAAACTGAGCCCAATCAATCCCAGGCTGACAATCGAGGCCGCTTCCCGCCCGACGGTGCCGGCAAACTGGCGATACACGGCGGTGGTGAAGGTCTGGTAGCGCAGCAGTGCCACCGTGCCAAAATCCGACAGGACGTAGAGCCCAACCAGCAGCCCGCCGGCGGCAATCGCCGGCTGCACCATCGGCACGGTCAGCGTCCAGTAGCTGCGCCAGGGACCGCGCCCTGCTACCCGCGCCGCCTCGTCCAGCGTCGTATCGAGCGAGCGCAGCGCCGCCGAGACGGCCAGAAATACGAAGGGGAAGGTGTAGAGGACCATGATCACGGCGACGCCGCCGAGTGAAAACAGCGGTGGCAGCGGGAACTGCTGGTGCGCGAAGCCGAGATACTGCATGGCCAGCTGGTCGACAAAGCCGCCGCGCCGGAACAGAAACATCGCACAGACCGCCGCCACATAGCCGGGAATGGCCAGCGGCAGCGCCAACAGCCAGCGCCAGGTGCGGCGACCCGGCAGATCGCTGCGTTCGACCAGCCAGGCCGCCAGAGTACCGACCAGTGCGGCACCCGATACCACCGCAACAACCAGGAGCAGCGTATTGCGCAGCAGGCGCGGCAACTGGCCCACCGCGAGCCGCTGCCAGAGCGCCGGGTCGGCTCGCAGCGCATGAAAACTGATGTAGAACAGCGGCACCGCCGCCAGCAAGCAGATCAGCGTAGCCAGGCCGAGCAGCAGCCGGGGCGGGCGCTGCCCGGCCTGGCGCAGTGCCGGCGCCTGATTCCACCGCCGGCTATTGATTCGGGAGGCTTGCCCATCCAAATTCATATCCTAACTGTTTTGTCCAGATCCGTATGCGTGTGTCGGTCAATTCCGGCTGGTTCTCGTAATCGAGCGCCAGGCCTATGAAGCATCCGTTTTCGTATGCCAATGATGCACGAAACTGATACCCATCAATCGGCCAGCGTCCAACCAGGCCGGCACCACCCTGACGGCAGATATTGCCGACAATGCCGACAGCGTCCAGGAAGGTATCCGGGTAAGCGATCTGGTCGCCCGGCCCGAAAAGTGCTACCAGCTTGCCATGCAAGTTTTTCTGCTGCAAACGCTTGCGGCGCAGCAGTGCTTCCCAATCGGCCTGCAACTGGCCAATGTACCAGGTTGGAATGCCGAAGATCAGCCGGTCACAGCGGTTCAGTTCACGTAAATGGGGGTCGTCTAAAATGTTGATCATTTCGAGCATACCGGGGTGCATACCTTCGAATGCCTGGTAAATGCGTTCAGCGGCATCTTCTGTATTGCCGGTCGAGCTACCGTAGTACAGCAGAATCTGCGTCATGGGGCTCCTTCTTTCTCGCTCCTGATGGCGGGTTCCACCTGCTGCTGCCGCTGGCGACGCAAATCAGCGACACCCAGATCGTGCTGGTGCATCGCCCGAGCCAGGTAGTAGCTGCCAATGACGACAGTCACGGCCAGAACTTGCCCGACGATGGTCTGCCAGGTTGGGTAGACGCCGAGCCAGGGTCCCATCCAATAGGGGAGATTGAGCCCGACAATCGGCGTGACCGGTACCCAACCGACGATCTGCATCACGTGAATAGTCGCGCCGACCATATTGGTCAGCACAACGCCAATCAGCACCCCGGTGAGCACCAGCATCGGCATCACCGGCAGTTTTTTCTGGAGTGTGAACAGCGCAAAGCCCGCGATCAGCACACCGAGCATGCCCAGCACCACGCCCTGGAGCACCACAAGCACCCCCGCTTCGAGTACCAGGGCCTGCAGGAACAGCACGGTCTCGAAGCCTTCGCGATACACGCTGGTAAACCCGAGCAGCGCGAAGCCGAGGATCTGGCCGGCATTGCCCCGCAGCAGGCGGCGCTTCTGCTGATTGAAGCGGCTGATCCAGTCGTCCCAGTAGACGTGGTGGAAGAACCAGTTGGTAATCACCAGCAACACCATAATCGCAATGATCGAGACGATCGCTTCCAGCCGCTCGCCAAAGCGGCTGAAGGAGAGCAACAGCTGGTGCGCGATCCACCAGGTGAGGGCGGAAGCAACAAAAGCAACCCATACGCCCCCGAACATCGGCCGGCGGTACACGGCATAAGCACCGGTCATGCTGGCCATCAGAATCGAAAGAATGACGACCGCCTCAAAGCCCTCGCGAAACACAATGATGGCGGCATTGGTAATCACGACCAGCGGCTCAGCGCCGGTGGCCAGCACCTGTTGCGCTTCGGCCAGCGAGCGGTCGATCACGCTGCGGATCTGGTTCATCTCCTCGGGAGTAGCCCCTGCGGCAATGGCCTGGGCAAACCCGGTCTGCCCATCGTGGCCCTGCCAGAACAGGCCATCGATGCGCTCGACCAGGTACGGCGCGACGGCGAGTAGCCGCAGTTCAGCGCCGGCATCGAAGATGGCATAGGCCTGAATGCGGGTGCTTTCGGCACCCGCATACTCGCCGTTTTGCACATCGACCAGCATTTCGTCGAGGAGCGTTGCGATCACCATAAACGAGCCCTCAGCATCTTCGGCCAGGTTCTGCTCGCCCAGCGTATGTTCGACCAGGCCCAGCGCGGTTTCGACCTGGTTTTGAATGATCTGTGGGTCGTCCAGCCGCAGCATACCATCTTCCATCTCGCTCAAGAGCAGTGCCAGTTGCTCAGCTGCCTCAGCATCGACAGCGGCAATGCGCGGGCGCAATTCCTGAAAAAACGCCTCGGCCTGATCGCGAAAGGTCAGCGCCTCGCGGTATTCGGTCTCGATCGTGATTGCGCCGTTGCGCACCCCGTCTTTGTACTCGATATATACCAGGTCGATGAAGAGATACAGGAGTTGACTGCGACGAGTCACTTCTTCAAGTGAGAGCGCCACTGGCTGATACTCACTCAGCCGATCCCGAATCGCCGGCAATGCAGCTGCTATGGCGGCCCAATCCTGGTCGAGGGTCGCATCGCGCAGGGTGGCAAATTGCGCTGCCAGCGATTCGGTAGCCATTGGACTCTGCTTGGCCGCCATATCGGCCTGCAGTATCGTGAAATAGCCCTCGGCCAGACCGGCCCATTCAGCGCTTCGGCTGGCATAGCCGCGCGCCATCGCATCTTCGAGCTGGTTGAGTGCCGCCCGCAGGCGGAAGAAATAGGTGTCACGCAAGTCGTCGCCGACAGTGGCCAGGGCCGTTTCGCGCTGCGCCTGATTTTGCTGAACCGCTATAACCGCTTCGGCTGCCGGGTTGTCGACAGTGCTGACTTTCGTCGACTGGCGATATTCACGCAGTTGCAGCCAGTCGAGGGCAGCAGCAGTATCTCCTTCCGTAAGCGCTGCCTGGGCTGCCAGAAAACTCCCATGCAACAGCGTGGTCCAGATTGCGCCCCGCAGCGCGGCAAACCGCGTGGAATCGCCGACGGCTGCCGCCTGGTGTGCGGCTTCCAGTCGAGTCGCCAGCAGTTTAGCCTGTTCGGGGGCATAGATAGCCAGAGCCGGCTGCAATTGCTGCGTGTAGGCATCAATCGCCGGCAACACCTGTTCGACCGCCGCAGCATAGCTGGCTTGCGGATCATCGGCACGAGCAGCGCCAAGCAAATCCGCCTGCGCCTGAAACAACTGGTCACGCATGGTGTCGGCGGTCTGCCAGTACGGTATGTCCGCCCCATGAACAGGCCAGGCGGGAGGAAGCAGCGTGATGCCGATCAACACGAAGACCAGAACCCCGCATATGAAGTACCGTTGCATCGCAGTGTCCTCGTTATGATGAACCGGTTTCGGACGGCACGCGCGCCTGCTGACCGCGCCAGAAACTCAGAGCAAAGGTAAATACCAGCGCCGCGAGAAAGAATCCCTGGGCCAGGGTAGTCTCAACCGTTGGGTAAATGCCCAGAATTTCCATCAGCAACAGGTTCTCCGGCACGATCGGGAGCAGCGTGACACTGACCACACCGGCCTCCTGGAGTTCACGAATACCGGATCCGGTGAAACTGAACGCCAGCACGAGCAGCAGGAGCCCGGTAACGGTGAAAAAAGGTTTCAATGGCAGGCGTTGCCCCAGGTGCAAAATGGCATAGGCAACCACCAGGATGATCGCCAGGCCCAGCACAAAGCCTCCCAGCACCCATAATGGGTCAGCGTCGAAGAGGAGCGCCTGGTAGAATAGCACCGTCTCGAAGCCTTCGCGGTAAACGACCGTGAAGCCAAGTGCCGCCAGTCCAAACGCCGAGCCGCTGCTGATGGCCCGGCCCACATTTTGCCTGACAAACGAGAGCCAGTCGAGCACATAGACTTTGTGAAACAGCCAGTTCGTGACATAGAACAGCACGGCAACCGCGATCAGGCTGGTCACCCCTTCGATCAACTCGCGGTTGGCGACCGTGATCGTGATAACGGTATTCGCGGCCCACCAGGTTGCCAGGCTCAGCCCGATGGCAGCAGCAACACCGATATACACGCGGACGGCATACTTCTTCGGTTCGCCGGTGGTACGCAGATAACCGACAATCGCACCGATAATCAGCACTGCTTCCAGTCCTTCGCGCACGATGATGGCCAGGCTATTCAGCGCGGCAATCAATCCCGACACCCCGCCGGCCAGCAGAGTGTCGGCTTCAGCCAGGCGCGGTTTGATGGCATCAACGACGGCGGCAATTGCGTCAGGCGAGGCTTCTTGCCGGATAAGCACCGCCAGGCCCGGTTCGCTCTGAATGCCTTCCCAGAAGAGCCCCTCCAGTTCGCGCGAAAGTAGCGGTCGCCGATTGGCAAGCCGTTGTTCCGGCCCACCCTCAAAGACAGCGTATGCTTCGAGGCGTGTACGTTCGGCATCGGCATACCGGCCTTCGCCGGCAGCGGCAACAACACTGTCCAGGAGGGTTGTTATGACCGTGAATGAAGCGTCATCACCGGCCGTCGGCTCGATCGCTAGCGTAGTCTCAATCAGGTCGAGTGCTTCAGCGACCAGCGCCTCGACCTGCGTGCTCTCACCCAGGTCGTCCATAATGCGGTCGATTTCGGCGAAAATGACGGTCAATCGCTCGCTGGCTGCCGGATCACGAGCAGCCAGCGTGGCCCGCAGCTCCTGGAAAATTGCCACCGCCTGTTCGTGGAAGGTCTGGGCCTCGTAGTATTCGATCGGGATGGTGATTTCGCCATTGCGCACACCGTCCTTGTATTCGATGTAAATGAGATCGGTAAAGGTATAGAGTAGCGTGCCGCGGTCGGCAATGGTGGTTTCGTCCAGCGCAATCGGTTGATAGTTGCCCAGCCGATCGCGGATTGTCGGCAGCATGGCGGCGATACCGTCCCAATCTGACGCAATCGCCTGTTCAGTCAGGATTGCCAGGTTGGCCGCCACATCCGCAGCGACATCGCGGCCCTGCTTGAGCACAAAATCCTCGCGCAGCAGCGCAAAATAGCCTTCAGCCCGCCCGGCCCAGTCTGCGGCGCGCGTCGCAAAGCCCTTATCGGTTGCGGCGGCGAGTTCGGCCAACGCCGTCCGCAGCCGGAAGAAATAGGTATCGCGCAGGTCATCGCGGATGATTGCGGCTGCCTCATCATTCGTGATTGCGCCGGTCTGCACATCGTTGATCGCCTGCGCCGAAGGATTATCGACCGTGCTGACTTTGGTGGACTCGCGGAATTCACGCAGACGGAGCCACTCGGCCGACCGTGCCATCTCGCCCCTTGCGACCGCATCCAGCGCGACTTCTTTGCTTCCCCACAGAATGGCGGTCTGCAACCTGCCCGCAGCAGCAGCCAGCGTTGGCGCATCACCGGCCAACGCGGCGCTGCGGGCTACCGCGAAAGCATCCTGGATCGCTTGATCGGCGGCGGGGGCGAACGCACCATACTCAGGCTGGAACTCTGCGCGATACTGCGCCTGCGCCTCATCGATCAAGGATATGCTTGCCGCAATTACATCGGCATGGTTCCAGCCGGCAGCCAGGGTATTGGCCTGCGCCTGGAACATGCGATCGCGGATCATATCAGCCGTATTCCAGGGTGGCCGCTCCTGTGCATAACCGACAAACTCTGTCAGGCACAACAGCATTGCCAGCAGGATGACAGGGTATCGGATGCGCTGTAGCATAGGTATGCTCATGAAACTCCAGATCTTGTTACGTGGTCGGGAAAGCGCTCAGGGCCGGGCATATCCTGCTTGCGGTTCTGCTGGTGGTGGCTTCGCCACCACCAGCAGAACCGCAAGGAGTCCTGGCGGGCCTGGCAAATGCATACGCCGAACCAGGTGAAATCGCCGGATCCTCAGGGCATCCCAGTAAGCTGCACCTGCTCGCGAGCCGTAGGAATGCCGTCGACCAGTGACTTGAGATCGATATCGGCAATCTTGAATGTCGCCGGATCGGGCACACCCTCAGCCAGCGGAATACCCTCGACGATGGGCCACTCGAAGTTGCCTTGCGCATAGATCCGCTGGCCGGTCTCAGCGAGCATAAAGTCGACAAAGGCCTGCGCCAGCTCCAGCGTTTCGCCTTCGGTACCCTGCAGAATGCCGATATTGGTCGAGTTGACGATCAATCCCGGCGCGTCCGCGCCCTGGTCGGGCCAGACGATGCCCACCGGCGCGCCTTCGGCCAGCGAGAGGAAGTAGTAGTAGTGGTTGACCAGCCCCAGCTCGATTTCGCCGGCGCCGACGGCCTGCCGGATATCGGTATGGCTGCCTGAGAACAGGGTGTTGTTGGCGACCAGGCCTTCGACCCACTCGGTGGTTGCATCTTCGCCCAGCAGCCGGTTGAGTGCGACAATCGTGCCCATCATTGCGCCGTTGGTGCTGTCCGCCGAGCCGATACGCCCGGCCCATTCCGGATCGGCCAGTGCGGTCAGTGCGGTCGGAACTTCCGACTCCTCGAGCAGATCGGTGTTGTACATCAGAACCCGCCCGCGCAGGGTCAGTGCGGCCCAGCTCCCATCATCGGCACGATACTGCTCGGGCAGGGCCATCACCACTGCTGAATCATTGGGCAGGAACACGCCCTGCCTGAAGAGGTCTTCCATCGTCAGTGTGTCGCTGTTGATAAAGACATTGGCCTGGGGGTTAGCCTGTTCTTCGAGAATGCGCGCGCCGAGTTCACTGTTGCTGCCGCGCACCACCGTGACCTCGATACTGGGATACTCTTCCCTGAACGCTTCCAGCACACCATTGATCAAGGCTTCACCGCGGGTGGTGTAGAGCACGATTTCGCCACTCAGATCGCCGCCGCCACCCGGAATTGCGGCACCCGGTGCATCAGCCGGCGCTGCGCCGTCGATGGCGATCTCGAGTTCGCCGGCCGCCTGAGCCACCAGCGCGGCCAGATTGGTCGCCCGATCCTGAGCTTCGGTACCGAACAGGTCGGCTTCTTCGGCGGTGAAGGTGCGCCCGCCGCGCTCCTGCTGATACAGGTCGTCGACGTAATCGATCAGATCGGAGAAGCCCTGTGCAATCTGGTCGTGGAGTGCAGAATTTGACTCTTCGACCAGGACGCCAACATTTTCGTAGGTGACATCCAGACCATTCAGAATGCCATTGATGTCGAAAAGCCGGCTAACCGCAGTGAACCCTTCTTCCTCCGCGTCATTGCCGCTCACAAAGGTCGAGAGTTTCCACTGTTCAAAGTACTCATTCATAGTAGGAACCATCACGACCATAGCAGTGAAAGCATCGCTCAAGGTCGGTTCCCAGGCATCCACAGCCGCCTGCATTTCTTCGGTTGCCGCATCCAGCCCCTGCGCGGCGCCCAGCAGCACATTGGCATCGGGCAGTACCTCGCCCAACTCGATTTCGCCGTCGCCATTGAGGTCTACCTCTAGCCCCACGAAGTCGGGATTGGTGCCCCAGAGTGCCGGCTCGGTCAGGTTGTGGAAGAAGTTGCCCGGGCTTTCCAGCACCCTGCCGTCGGGGAGTTCCAGCTCCCACTCCAGTGCCTCGGACGGATCAACCGAGGCCGGCGGACCGGCGTCGATCCAGGTGTCATAGTAGGCCAGCGAGGGCACACCGGCGATAATGCCTTCATCGAGTTCATAGAAGGTACTGGCTCTAAGCCAGTCTTCACGGGCCTGATTAATCAGTCGGATCAGAGCGGCCTCATTATCAGCCCGGGCGGCTTCATAATCGAATTCGCTTGCCGCAATAATGTCGTAGTATTCCTGGCTGGTTCCCAATAAGGCCGTCGTGCCGAGACGCATTTGTTCAGCGTTCTCGATCGTATAGGCTTTGATGGCATCCAGATCGGCTTCAGCCGAAGGGGCCGGCGCTGCGGTTGGCTCGGCCGGCGCTGCGGTTGGCTCGGCCGGCGCTGCGGTCGAAGCGGTCGTCGGTTCAGGCGCGTCTGTCGTGGGTTCCGTTACCGGCGGGGCGGCACAAGCCGCGACGACCAGCAGCAATGCAAGGCTCAAGACCGCGAACAGGCGCCCTCGAAAAGGGGTGTACATACCTCATCCTTTCTCATCAATGTTCCAGATCGAACAATAATCCCTGAGCTCTGATCTAATTCGGCCCTGCCTGCGGCACCGCAGTAACAATCCGATACTCATCGCGCAGCCGCCTTGCGCGGTTCGGCATTGGCAGCGCTTTCAGATTAAGTTGCTCACTGGCCTTGCTCAGCAGGCGGATCAGACTGTACAGCTCGATTTCGTGAAGGAGCAAGCCGGCGCAATCGCAGGAGAGCTGCACCCAACCCTCGCGCAGGCGAATAAGCGAAAAGCTGCCGCGTTCGGCCTTCACTTGCCGGGGCTGGAAGCTGTACAGCAGATCCAGCAAGACGATCAACTCCGCCGGGTGCAAATACAGGCTCGCCCGCGTCCAGATCAAGTGAATGGTGCCGTGTTCGCACTGCCCAATCACATGGCCCTCTGCATCGTGAGCCATCACGACGAACTGTTGACACATATCGGATCTCCTTTCTCGATTGCCCTGGGAGCATAGCGCTGCCGGGGCGTATGCGTCCGGTAGCGTATCAGCCATTTCCACTTCCACCATCACACCTCGCATCGCGCGCCGGACTGGTTCGGGCAGCCCGGCTAATTCCAACTTCCCCATTGCGGCCAATCACGGCCGTCAGCAGATCAGCCAGGCGCAGCAACTGGTTGCTGATAAAGCCGGGCATGCCGTCGACCAGCCAGGCCCGGTTGCGAAAGCGATCCTCGAACCGGGTTGCATACTCCCAATGGACAAAGATCCGGTTGGCAGTCGTAATCATTCGCAGTTTCCTTTCGGTGCAAACAGGCATTAGTTCGCCGACTCGGACGAGGGCAGCCGGCAGGGTTGTTCGCCCAGAATGGTGCCGGCAACCCGGTACAACCGTACCAGTGCCTCAAGTTCCGGCGGCTGAAAGCGCAAGATGGTGCTGCCGCCGTAGACCAGCATCACCGTGTTGCTCTGCGGGTCGCGCCAGGCGCTCGCCACCGGGCCGGCCTGCGCCAGGCAACCGCTCCGCGTTGCCGCAGTCGCGGCAGCTTCGGCCAGACCGTGCAAGAGTTGAAACTCCGTCCGGCTCACGGCCATCGCAAACGGGCCGAAGTCGAACTGCACCCGGTCATCATCCAGATGCAAAATATGCCAGCCACGCTCCGCGCGGGCCAGAATACGGTAGGGTTCCGTCGGACAATGGTTTACACTCATATATTTCCATTCTTCCATGATCTCCACTACGTCTCAATACGATGGCACTGCATAAACGGCCAGGGCTGCTCCAGGATACAATCTCGTAACGCCCCCCGCCCCCTGGCTTTCAACGATAGCGTTTTTCGCCCGGCCGGATCGGGAAATCACCCATCTGACAAAAACGCTATCGTTGAAAGCCAGAAGACCCCCAGGTGGGTGGCGTTTCCATGATGCCTGGCTGTCTTTTCATAGGTCTTCTTTCGGCGTATATGCCTGCAGCAGCGGCAATGCGATACGCTGTTTCCAGCGGTGTGGCAGCGACGCTGCCACACCGCTGGAAACAATTTAGATCTGCTCGCGAACGTCGTAGGCGCTGCGTTCAGGCGCCCCGTTCCAGAAGGGTGACAGCACCTGGTGCGCCTCGCGATGGGCAGCGCTGCTATGCCAGGCTTCGAAGGCCTCAGCCGAATCCCAAAGACTGACGGCGACGACTTCGTCGGGCTGGTTGCCGGCGAGGACGTACATACTTCGGCAGCCGCTCTGTTCGCGCAGGCACGGTGCGGCCGTCTCGCGCCAGGCAGCCAGGAAGGCCTCCTGCTGTCCATCCTGCAGCCGAATACGGGTGATCAGTGCATGCATCGTCTCGTGTTCCTTTCGAGTTAGATTCCATAAAATGCATCGTCGGGCAAATCCCCACCGATGGCCTCGGGCGCCATTTCCTTCAGTGCGCTGAAAAAGGCCTCGAGTTCGGGGCGGGCTTCCGTCGCCGGAACGTACTCCAGACCGACACGCGGCAGCGCCTGTTCAAATACTGCCGCCGGGGGCGCACCGTAACGCTGCTCAGCCAGTTGGGCGGCTTCCACCGGATGTTCGCGCACCCAGGTTACTGCGTCGCGTAGCTCAGCCATCAGTTCCGTTACCAGCGCCGGATGCTCCCGGCTGAGAGAGGGCATCACGAAAGTACCGGCCTGTGGGATGCGTGGCATCCCACCGCGGATGGCACCCCACTCTTCTTGCAAATTGAGTGTGCGCAACACTTCTACCCCGCGCTGCGTGCCCTGTAGCTGTGCCGCACTGGCCGCGGGCTCAGTCAATACAGCGGCCTGCACTCGACCAGACAGCAGAAGCTGCAACGCTTCGTTGGCACTCGCCGTATATTGCAAGGCAAGATCCTGCTGTGGGTCAAGCCCCCTGCTGCGTGCCACCCAGGAAAAGACCAGGTCGGGCATATCGCCCTTGAGCGGGATGGCGATACCGGCACCAGGCAGCGCGTCCCACCTGCCAAGCGTCGGATCGGTCGTCAGCAGGTAGAGAATGCCCCAGATATGCACGTTGAGTAACTGCAATGGAATGCCGCGCCGATAGAGATTGGCAGCGACGTTGGTCGGTGTGGCGGCCAGGTGCAAATTATCGGAGACCGTATCGGCGCGCAGTTGATCCGGCGAGCGCCAGGGATTGAAAGTCAACGTCGTATCCGGCGCCTGCGTATGCAGATTATTCTGCTCAATCAGTCGCAACAGCGGCAACGAGGCGATACCCGGCGGCCCGGCCAGGCGCAGTTCTGCCGGCAGCGGCGCGTCGGCATCCGCTACAACAGGCCGACCGGCCTGACTACAACCGCTCAGCGCGAACATCAGGCCAAAGCCGCCACCAGCGGCGAGCCGTAACATATCCCGGCGTTGATACCAATTCATCATGCAAGCTCCTTCATCGTGATAGACTGACCCCTGGCCCCTGACCTACTTTGCCAACCCAAAGGCACTGATCACTGCCTGATCACGCAGCAGTGCGGCCACCGTTTCGTGAATATAGGCAGCGTCGCGCTGGCAGGGATGGCGCTGTTGCTCCCAGTGATAAACCACCCGCCCCGGCTGTGCGGCCATTACCAGTAACTCGTCGCCAAGGCGCACCGCTTCCGCCAGGTCGTGGGTGATGCAGAGTGCTGACAGGTTGGCTTCGGCAATCAGATCCAGCAGCAGTTCGTGCAGATCACGGCGCAAGCCGACATCTAACGCACTGAAGGGCTCATCGAGCAGCAGCAGGTCGGGTTGCACTGCCATCGCTCGCCCCAGCGCTACCCGCTGCCGCAAGCCGCCGCTGAGTTGGTACGGGTACTGATCAAGAGCCTGCTCCAGGCCCAACCGAGCCGCCAGCGTTAGCACCCGCACATGCCGGGCATCGCGCGGCATACCCTGCGCCCGCAGACCGAAGGCCAGATTGTGATAGCTGTTGCGCCAGGGCAGCAGGCGCGGCTCCTGAAAGACCAGCGCGCTGCGCCGAAAATGATTCTGCACCAGCCCGGACTCGGGCTGCAACAATCCAGCGGCAATGTGCAGCAGGGTGGTTTTGCCGCAACCGGACGGCCCGGCCAGGCTCAGCACCCGCCCCGGCGCCAGGTGCAGGCTCACCTGCTGCAGCACCGGCGTTGCGGTGTAGCGATGCGAGATATTCGCGAGAGTCAGCACGACAAACCTGTTCTAGCTAGGTATGTTTGTGGTTCCGGTTGCGGGAGCATGGCGCCAGGGTTCAAGCCGGCGTTTGAGTGGATGCAACAGCAGGTATTCCACGCTGAGCGCAATACTGATCGCCAGCGCAATCCAGGCAAAGGCCGCCGGCGTATCGAGTGCGACCCGCGCCACCGCCAGGCCTTCGCCGATACCGGCAGAACCAGACAGCAACTCGGCCATTAGCGCGATTTTCCAGGCCGTGCCCAATCCGACGATGACCGCTGGGAAGAGATAACTGAGCAGATGCGGCAGCAGCACATCGGCGAGCAACAGTCGGGCCGGCGCCTGAAACGCCCGCGCCATTTCGCGCAGCCCCGGATCAACCGTCCGTGCTCCCTCAAGCGCACTGACGAAGACCAGCGGCAACAGCGCAGCGGCAACCGTCAGTGTGACCGTGAGCCAGCCGCTGCCGAACCAGATCAGCGCCAGTACGATCCAGGCAATCGGTGGCACGCTCTGCACTATACTGGCCAGCGGCCAGATCAGCTGGCGCAGGTGGCGCTGCTGGCCCGCCAGGGTGCCGGCCATACCGCCCAGCAGCAATGCAATCGCAAAGCCGATCAGGGCGTGCCGGGTGGTGATCAATAGCGCCGGCAGGGCCAGTCCTTCGGCGAATAGCCGTCGCAAGGCCGCCAGCGTCTCCAGCGGCGATGGCAAGACCAGCGGATTTAGCCGGGCCGCCAGCAACTGCCAGCCGGCCAGGAGCAAGGCCAGTCCCAGCAGGCCGGCCCAGGGCAGGCGCCCTCGCCGGGTCGCCGGACGCAGTACCACCGTAATCTGCAGTTGAGACCATGCGAAGGGACGGGCTTTCAAAGGCATATATACATCCTGGTCATTAGTAAAACAAAATTAGTTAGCAAATACTTATTCGCAACTATAGTCATGACAAATAAAAAAGTCAAGCATGAAAAAACTGCAGAATGATAGCGGTCTGTTCTCTCATTGATAGTTTTTTGCTCTCGAAATTGCCGGCAAGCATCCGCGCAGCACGCTGCTTGCGCTGCCGGCTGAGCGGAACAGGCTTGCAATGCGCCCGCTAGCATCATGCTCACCGCCGCTCCCGCCTGTAGTGAGCAAACTACTGGTCTGACCAGGCGCAAACGAAGGGTTGCGCGCGATCTGACCTGACCGGTGGGCGCACGAGCGATCACGGGAGCATGCGCGAACTTCCCGGCGCCCACCGGTCAGGTCGGTCGGTGCCAGCGGTCACAATAATCTGGTCAGACCACTACCAGCGTGCCGGCAAGAACGTAGTTCATACATGAAACATTATTGACAAGCAGTTCATCTCTGCTATACTCGCAGCTAAGTATATGCTTATTCCATCTGTGCGCGGCGATTACTTATCTGTATAAGCAATTCGTATGCATTGCCGCAGACCTTCCTGTTCGCGAAGCATAAGCCATCGCGCCAGGCAGTTCGCCGAGGAGGTTGCCATGCCTGCCCTTCGCCATGTATCGGTTCCCGAGGTCGGGGCGATTTATTTCAATCCGCATCCCTGCTACCTGACGATTTCTGAGAACCTGCAACAGCATTATTCCTTTGACCCGGCCGGTCGTTTCCTGACGTGCTTCCTCGATGGGGCGAATTACCGGCGCGGCCTGGACAGTACGATTTTGCGCAAGCAGGTCAACACGCCGGCCGGCAAAAGCCGGCGCCGCCTCTCGCCGGTCGAGGGCGCGGCACTGATTGATGATGTGCGGGGGCGGGTAGCCCGGATTGCCGAGCATGTCAAAGTCAGTGAGCAGGCCGATCTCTGGCCCTGGCTACAGACCATCCTGAGTTGGGATTATGCCCGACTGCGCGAAGAACAGACTGCCTTCCAGCAGGTGTATAAACCAGTTAGCATTTTGCCGCCCGACCAGTACCTGTCGATCGTCTTGCAGGCCGCCGAGGGCTGCTCCTGGAACAAATGCACCTTCTGCACGCTCTACCGCGACCGGCGCTTCCGCATCAAGAGCGTCGAGCAGTTTCGCCGGCACGCTCGGGCGGTAAAAGAGCTGCTTGGCGAAGCCATCGGGCTGCGCAAATCGATCTTTCTGGGCGATGCCAATGCACTGGTGATCCCGCAGCGCCGCTTGCTCGAATTGCTCGATGTCGCTAACAGCGAATTTCCCATTGGGACGGCGAACAGCGCGGAGGGCTATTCCCTCAAGGGCATCTATTCCTTCCTGGATATTTTCGGCGCCGGACGCAAGACGGTCGCCGAATATCGGGAACTGCAACGAAACGGGTTACGCCGGATTTACATCGGCCTGGAAAGCGGCGATCGCGAGGTTTTTGCCCTGCTGAACAAGCCCGGCTCACCCGCGGCCTGCCGGCAGGCCGTGGCGGACATCAAAACCGCCGGGTTGTCAGTCGGCATTATTTTGCTGGCCGGCGCCGGTGGAGATCGCTTTGCCGCACAGCACCTGGCCCATTCCATCGCGGAAGTGCAGGCAATGCAGCTTGGCGCCGACGATATCGTCTACATCTCGCCGCTGCTGGTCGCCGAGGCCGACGAATACAGCCGCTGTTTACAGGCCGGCGGCGGGCGCCACCTGTCGGCAGCGGAAACCAGTGCCCAGCTCGACGCGCTGAAAAGCGCGCTACGCTCATCTGGCAGCCAGGGGCCGAAAGTCAGCCTGTACCATCTCGACGAGTTCATTTATTAGCAGGGCTTGCCCGTGCATCTGATTTGCGTGCGCTGCATGGGTAGTCGTAGCGATGTCGAAGCCAACCGGCGCACTCTACACGTTTGGTATGCCTGATACGGGGCGAGTGAAAAAGCGGGTTCTGCTTGCGCATACGGCAATGCGATATGCGCAAGCAGAACCCGCTTTTTTCGCCCGGAACGGCGCCGCACAACCACCACATCTGCTCAATTCCAGGTTGCTCGCTCAGACCGGCCAAAGAAAAGTTTCTAGTATCCTCGCAATAATCGGGGGCAGCTGGCGTGGAGCGCCAACATCGGCTATACTCCCAGGTACTTCCGTTTGAGCGACTGAGGCCACCCGATGCTCGATGACCTGCAACTTGACCAGATCACCGACC
>DAOTUJ010000028.1:0-25321 GCA_034437175.1 Chloroflexaceae bacterium
GCCAGGATGTCGAGCGAAAATGTGACTGCGATGTAGCCAGGATGTCGAGCGAAAATGTGACTGCGATGTAGCCAGGATGTCGAGCGAAAATGTGACTGCGATGTAGCCAGGATGTCGAGCGAAAGCGTAACTGCGACGAGTGTGCGATGTTGGGTTGGGCGACGATGTTGTGCTGGAACGAGACTGAAAGAATAGGACAGGCCGTTCAGATTGGTAGTCAACAGCGGTTTGGAGTGGAGTGAGGAGTAGTTTTCCGCTGCATCTATAGGATAGCACAGCGGGTTACAAAAGCTCAATAAGGCAACAGTATGGTTCCAACACGCCGCTGGTACTAGCTGCATGCCGTCCTTGAGTACTAGATTGGTTTTTGGCTTGCGGTAGCATTATAATAGGGCGAATTGCCCAGGACTCTTGTCGTCACGTTTTGTTCAGTGTACAATGCTAATTCAGGGCTAAAATGTGGAGTGGTTGCCCGCTTGATAGTACACACAGGTTGTCCCCCGAGATCACATACGGCGTCAGTCTATGGAAGAAATCCTGATAATTGACGACAGCGAACAAATCTGCAATTTGCTGGCGGATTATGTGTTGCCGGAATTGGGGTATCGACCCATTGTCGCATATACCGGCCGGCAGGGCTTGAATCGTTTGCGCCAGAAACTGCCCGACCTGGTTCTCCTTGATCTGCAACTGCCGGACATCAGTGGTCTCGACCTGCTGCGCTTGATCTCGCAGGAGGGCTACGATATTCCAGTCATCTTGATGACGGCCCATGGTTCGGAAAATATTGCGGTCGAGGCATTTCGTATTGGTGCGCGTAATTACCTGATCAAGCCCTTCAGCGATGCCGAGGCGCGGACGGCTATTGACCAGGCGCTGCGCGAACAACGTCTGCGCCGCGAAAAAGAACGCCTGACCGGTACCTTGCAACAGCGCGTCCAGGAATTAACGATTCTGTACCGAATCGGCAAATCGGTGTCGACGCTGATGAATCTGGAGGAGTTGCTCGAACGCATTGTCGAGGCCGGTGTGTACATCACGCGAGCGGAAGAAGGCTTCTTGTTGCTGCGCGACAGCGAGAGCGAAGAGTTGTACCTGCGGGCGGCGAAAAACCTGGGAGCACACCGGGCCCAGCATCTGCGTATGCCAATCGACGATACCCTGGCCGGCCAGGTCATTCGCAGCGGCAAACCGATCCGCCTTGATAAGGGCCGCAGCGGCACCGAATTGAAAGTCAAAACCGGTTTTCTGGTGCAGTCCTTGCTGCAAGTGCCCCTGATTGTGGGGAAACAGGTCATCGGTGTGCTGACGGTAGACAACCAGCAGTCCCATCGCATCTTCACCGAGAACGACCAGTACATGCTTTCCACGCTGGCCGATTATGCGGCGATTGCCATTGAGAATACCCGACTGTACCAGCAGGTAAAGGCCAGCGAAGAGCGATATAAAGATCTGTTTGCCAATGCCTACGATTTGATCTTTATGCTCGACCAGGAATTGCGCATTACCAGCATCAATCGAGTTGGGCCGCAAGTTATGGGGTATGATCTGGATAAGCTGGTCGGTTATCCCCTCGAACGTTTCAGTCAGTCGCTGTCCTGGGAACAGGCCCGGCCCCTGATTGCCGATGTGCAGGCCGGCACCGATGTGTCGCCCTTCGAGTTGGAACTGGTACGCAATGATGGTGAACCGGTGTATCTTGAGATCAGTGCGCGCCTGATGCAGAACGGGCATGGCTCACGCGGCATCCACTGCATTGCCCGTAATCTGACCGAGCGTCGCAAACTCGAGCAGCAACTGATTCAGTCTGAAAAATTGTCGGCGATTGGCCAGCTTGTAGCCGGTGTGGCTCACGAATTAAACAACCCTTTAACCAGCATCAGTGGCTATGCCCAGTTGTTGCAGCGCGACAAATCGCTGAATGATGTGACTGTGCAGGATGTGTTGCAAATTCATACCCAGGCCGAACGTGCAGCCCGGATTGTGCGCAATCTGCTGATTTTTGCTCGCGAACATAAACCCGAGCGCACGATCGCCGATCTGAATGAAGTTGTGCGCAGCACCTTGATGTTGCAATCGTATCAATTGCGGGTCGACAATATTAACGTGGTAACGGAGTTTGAAGATACTTTGCCCAGTACGATCGCCGATCCGCATCAGTTGCAGCAGGTGTTTCTCAATCTGATCAATAATGCCCACCAGGCAATGCAGCAACGCGGCGGTGGCGGCACCTTGACACTGCGCACACGATCCGGGCGCAGCCGCCGCAATGCGAGCGAAACGGTGCATATGAGCGACATTATTGAAGTAGCGGTTGGGGATACCGGTATTGGGATCTCGGATCGCGATATTAGCCGGATTTTCGACCCGTTTTTTACGACGAAACCGGTCGGCCAGGGTACCGGCCTGGGCCTTTCGATTTGCTTTGGCATTATTCAAGAACACGGTGGTGTGATCTGGGCGGAAAGCGCGCCCGGTGTCGGGACGACCATTTATGTTGAACTTCCCCTGCGGAGCGAGACTGAAATCAAGCTCAATCCGAAATTGCCACCGGCCGCGACCACGGAAGACTATGTGCCGCTACAGGTGTTAGTGGTGGATGATGAGGCTCCGGTGGGTCAGTTTCTGGCTCGCTTGCTGGTGGAAATGGGCCATCGCCCGGTAGTGGTCGAAAGTGCTCGCCAGGCGCTGGAAAAGCTCGCGCAACGGCAACAGCAATTCGATACTATTCTTGCCGATGTGAAAATGCCCGAAATGGATGGCTTTGATTTTTATGCGGCGGTCAGCGAGCGCTACCCGGATCTGGCCAGCCGGATTGTCTTTATTACCGGGGACACCCTGAGCCCATCGACGCTTGAGCGTATTGCTGAGCATAATAACCCGTTTATTGGCAAGCCATTTGCCATTCCTCAACTCGAACAGACACTGCGTGGATTGATGCGTCGCCGCTCTGTTTCGCTGGAGAAGTAAACCCGCCTCAGCATCTGTTGTACCTGTGAGGATCGAGTGAATAGTTCGATTATTCGGGCGATTGCCGATTTGACGGCCGATAATATGTCGGGGGCGGCCGAAATTGCCGAACGCGCTGCCGACATATTGCTGCACCAGGCGAATAGCAGTACGACACTGAGTAGTACCGGCTTGCGCCAGGAATTGCTGGCGACCGGTCGAACGATTATTCGTGCCCATCCTACCATGGCACCGCTGGTTAACCTGGTGAATGTGCTGCTCTGGCGAACCGACCAGGCGGAAACGCGGGAAGCTGCCGGCCGAATGATGGTCGATCTGATCAGCGATTTCAAGCGGCGCCTGCGCGTTCATGAGGCGGCAATTGCCGAGTCGGCGCTGGCGCTGCTTCCCGAGCGGGCACAGGTGCTCACCAACGGGCGCAGTTCCACTGTACGGGCGGCATTGCTGATGAGCCATCGGGCCGGGCGGAGCTTTCGGGTGTTCTGTGCCGAGGGCCGGCCCGGCTGCGAGGGCCGGGTGATGGCCCGCGAACTGGCCGAGGCCGGTATTGCCGTGACGCTGGTGACTGATGCGCTGGCACTGGCCAAGGTGTCCGAAGCGCAGTTGATTCTGGTCGGTGCCGATTATGTGACGAGCGAATGGCTGGTGAATAAAGTTGGTACCCGCGGGATCGCGTTGACGGCACAGGCTGAGGGTGTGCCGCTGTATGCGCTCTGTTCAAGTGAGAAATTTTTGCCTCACGGTTATGACCCGCCGCACCAGGCGCAACATCCGGCAACCGAAGTCTGGGATGAGGCGCCGCCCGCGGTGCAGATCGAAAACTGGTATTTCGACCATACGCCACTACATCTGGTAACCGGCATGGTGTCGGAACAGGGCATCCATCCAACTGCCGGCATTGAAGCCTGGATCGCTGCAATTCAGGTACACCGAGCGTTGATAGCCATTACCTGATCAGGGTTGCGCGATTTGATAGAGGAAAACGGTACCGCGTGGGTACTCGATCGTTTCGAGTAGTTCGCCGTGTGCTTCCAACCAGCCCTGGCTGTGCTGTTGATAATACAGCAGATCGTAGCTGTAACTGGTCATTACCAGCCAGACGCGCTGGTAGTTCGGGGCGAATTCAGCAACGGGCAATACATTATCCGGTTCGTGCCAGTTTACATAGCGCATGCGGCGTTGCCAATCGTCGGTTGATGTCCAGACATTTGTGCCGGGGAGAAGAAAAATATTGCGCTGATCAGGGTAGCGCAGTGCGGTTGCATCGAAGGATTGCCAATCGGTATAGGCAATCGCGTCACCGGCTTGCTGTTGCTGGTGAAGATAATCCGCCATGTTGATCAATGGCGATTGGGTGGGTCGGGTTGGATAGACAAACATCAGTACCGCGATTGAACTGGTCAGAAATACGATACTGGCTACCTGCAACAAACGATGTTGCCGGTGCTGGATGAATGCCCAACCGATCAATAAGAAAAGAAACGGGGTCGTGCCAGTCAGGTAACGAGTAACCAGAATAGGTTTCAAGGTTAACGATATCAGAGTTGCCAGCAGGATCGGAATCCAGATCATGCTGTGGAGCAATAGCCACTGACTGCGTTCATTGTGGTTGTGCCGGATGGCGTTGCCGGTGATCAGAAATACCGGTACCAGTAATGTGGATGCGGCTACTGCGCCGAAAATATTGAGCCAGGCTGGTATCCCCACAAAGGGATCGTTTGATAAATTGCTTAATCCAACCAGCGCGATCAACCCGTAGAAGGGCGAGATTGATTTTGTCCAGAAGGAAGTTACGACGCTACTGCTTGTAGCCAGCAGTTGGGGTAAAAAGGGCAGGAAAAGCGCGGTGCCGAGAGCCTGAGCACTGAGTAATTGCGCCCAGCGGCGCCACTCCAGGCGGCGATACTGATAGGCGTCCCAGAGCAACCAGGCATTGAGCCCGGCAACGGACAGCGGAAAATAGACATGGGTATGCAAGCCCAACCCGATGCAGATCAGCAAACCGGCCCAGGCCCACCAGCGTCGGTGGCGCCAGGTATGGTAGAAGAAGATCGCGGTTGCTATAATCAGCAAGGTCAACAGGGGGTACATGCGGGCTTGCTGGCCGTGGAAGATGTGAAAAGGCGCGACGGCAAACAGGCCGGCTGCGATAGTGCTCGCAGTAGCAGGGATTTGCAGTGTGCGCCCGAGTACGTAAACGAGAGGAATACAGGCGGTGCTGATGAGCACCGACAGCAAACGCAGTACGACCAGGTCATCACCCAGCGTATTCCAGAGGCTGAGCAGCATGTAGTACATCGGTGGGTGAATGCTGTAGTCGGAAATGCTGCTGTAGATCCGGTTCAGGGGCGCCTGGGCAGCGACTGCGGAAATGACTTCATCATCCCAATAGGATCGGTAATCGAGACGGTACAGGCGTAAGCCTAGCCCGGCCAGGGTGAAGGTCAGGATAAGTATCAGGGGGTTCAGGAGCAAGCGATTCACCTGCTGCCGGAACATCGCTGGCGATGTCATCGAAGCCTGATGTGTAGTCGGGTCAAGCGATGTTTTTGGTGATTTCTGCATAGTTGTTCCGATTTTCGGACTTGAAGCCGCTGTTGCATGGCTGTTACTGATGCGTTGACCGCAGTTATTGCCCAGAGGATAGCATGGTTTGCGTACCAGGGTGCTACGATGACCGGGTAACTGCTATTATCGGCGGGCCACGCGCCGGTAGATTGCCAGGGTTGCCTGAGCGGCGTGTTGCCAGGCGAAACGCCCGGCCTGCACTGTTCCGCTTGCGGAACGCCGGTTACGCTCGTCGGCATCGTGCCAGAGCCGGTCTATAGCATCGGCCCAGGCTGCCTCGTCTCCGGTGGGCACGAAGCAGGCGGCTTCGCCCCCAACTTCGCGCAGACTGCCGATATCTGAGGCTAGCGCCGGTGCGCCGCAGACCAGTGCTTCCAGCAGCGGCAGGCCGAAGCCTTCGTACAGCGAGGGGTTCACATAGAAGCGGCAGGCATTGTATAACCAGCGCAAATCATGCCGGCTCACCGATCCCAGGACGGTGACTTGATCAGTGAGCTGCAGTTCGCGAATGGCGTCGAACACGGGTTGGTCGAGCCAGCCGCGTGCGCCGGCCAGCACCAGATGATAGGGTGTCGCCGGCATGCGATCCCGGCAGATTTGCAAGCCACGCAGCAGAGTCGGGATATTCTTGCGGGGTTCCAGTGTACTGACGAAGAGCATAAATTGATCGGCGGCCAGGCGTTGCCGATTGATCAGGCGCACCGTACCGGCAGGCACCGGCTGCGGAGCAAACATCGGATCGGCCGCTTCGTAAACCACATCGACGCGTTCGGGCGGCACGTCCAGCAATGCGCAGATGTCGTCGCGGGTCGTGCGGGACACGGCAATGATTGCGTCGGCGTGCCGCACGGTGGTGCGCACCTGCGCGTAATACCGCCGGGCGTCGGCATCGAGGATGGCCGGGAAACGTAGGAAAGCCAGGTCGTGGATGGTCACGACGGCCGGGCAGGGGCGGTGGCGAGGTGCGATGAAATCGGGGCAATGCAGCACATCGAGGCGCAAACGGCTGATCTCGAGCGGCAACGTCCAGTTCTCAAAGCGATGATGCGGCGGCGTGTACAGCGTTACCCGGCGGGTATGTGGGGCGACAACCAGCGGGCGCTGCTGGCTGCGATGTTGCAGGAACAACAGATCGTCGCTGGTCTGTGCGGCCATAGCCGTGGCGATCTGGCGCGTATATGCCGAGATGCCACCGATGCGATAGGCATTGAGGCGGGCATCTATTGCGATGCGCATTCAGCGACCTCAATCACCTGGCCGTCGTAGGCCAGTTCGATGCCGGCGGGCAGACCGGCATTGACGGTCGCATGATCGAGCGAGTGGGTCATATGCACCAGCAACGTACGACGCGGCCGCAGCCGCTCGACGACTGCGAGCGCCTGTTCAATGGTAAAATGGGTCGGGTGCGGTTCGTGGCGCAGCGCATTGAGGACGAGCACATCCAGATCGGCAAGCAGTGGCCAGGACGCATCGGGGATATGGTTGGCATCAGTGACGTAGCCGAGCCGCCCGATGCGGTAGCCGGTAATCGTCCAGCTTCCATGCATCACATTGAAGGAATGAATCGCCAGGTCACCGACATAAAATGTAGTATCAATCGGGCAGAGTTGCATGGCCGGACGGGTCGAGCCGGCCGAGGCGTGATCATCGAAGGCATAGGCAAAGCGTGCGCGAATATCGGCCAGGGTTGCCGGGCTGCCGTAAATAGGCATGGGGGTATCGGGGCGTTTCATCGTCAGGGGGCGCAGGTCATCGAGGCCGCCGATATGATCGAAGTGCGAATGGGTCAACAGCACGGCATCGATGCTATCGATGCCGGCACGCAACGCCTGGGTGCGAAAATCCGGGCCGGCATCGAACAACAGTGTCCGGCCGGCTGTTGTTAGCAGGGCGGATGTGCGCATCCGCCGGTTGCGTGGATCGGAAGAAGTACAGACCGCACAGGTACATCCGATAACGGGTATCCCCATCGAAGTCCCGGTGCCAAGCAGAGTCAGGCGCATGCATCTCCAGCAAACAGAAGAAAATCATGGTACATTGCTATGCATGATACCATAGAACCGCCACCGGCGGCAGCATAGCAGCATAGGAACTCTTTATGATTAGGATTGAGTTTTGCCGGAGTGTGACAGCGAAACTCAATACGATCATTTCTGATTTAACCCGACTTACGCGGTGGCGATCGCGAGCGCCGTGTTTCGCCTGCGGCAGGGCGGAGAAACTGTTTATTTCATTTGTTCTGGCGCCGAAGCCGCCAGAACAAATGAAAAAGCAAGGTTCTTTTTGCGGCTTGAGCAACCACGCCGAATGCGACAGTTGTATAACTCTACGGGTACCGAGTGACAGCAAACATTCACGCATTTGCCGTGCATTTTCCGATTGCGCTGCTGCTGATGCACAGCGTCTTTACGGTGCTGGCCTTGCGTTACCGTTCTTCGGCACTGGACAGTAGCGCATATCATTGCCTGATCGCGGGATGGTTCACCGGCTTGATCGCGCTGGGCAGTGGTGTGCCGACGGCGCTGTCGTATCTCGGAAGTGGTCAGATCCAGCTGGTAAATATTCATGCGCTGATGGGCATGGTGGCGCTGGTCGTTTATGGGCAGGTACTGCTGCAGCGGCGGCGGAACCCGGGTATTTTGCGCGACGAGCAAGCGCGGCGCGCCTACCTGGTATTGAGCGCCTGCGGCGCCGGGTTGATCCTGGTTGGCGGCTGGCTGGGCGGCTATCTTTCAGCTTCCGGTGGATGAGGAAAGCATATGCTGGGAACGTTCTTTTACGGCTGTCTGTACGTGTTTCTGCACACCTGCCGGGCCATTGGCTGGTTCAAATGGCGGGTTGAAGGTGTGGAACATCTGCCGCCGCGGGGCCAGGGCGGTATGGTCGTGGTGATGAACCACATACACTGGCTTGATATTCCGATTATCGGTGCGCTGTTGCCCTTTGCCTATCGGCTTTCCTGGCTGGGCAAGCAGGAATTGTTCAAGAATCCGATTGCCGGCTGGTGGCTTCGGGTGATGAACGTCATTCCCATCAAGCGGGGCCGCCGTGATGTCGCAGCGATGGCGAATGTGGTGGAGGCGCTGAATAAGGGTGCGGCGCTGCTTATGTTTCCGGAGGGTACGCGCAGCCGCGGCGGCATTTTGCGGCGGGGGCGCGGCGGAGCGATTCGTATGGCCATCGAGGCCGGTGTGCCGATTGTGCCGATTGCCCTGACCGGAACGGAACATGGCTTGAAAGGCACGATCCGGGGCAAACCGGTGGTGGTGCGAATTGGCGAGCCGTATCGGTTAAACGGCGCTGAATCAGGCCACCTGCCGGATGGTGTGATGCAGGAACTCACGACCGACATGATGCGGCGAATTGCGGCTATGTTGCCGGAAGAACAGCGCGGGGCGTACGGCGATGCGGTGCATAGGCCTGAACAACCGGCGCTAGCGGACTGATTGGCTTATTCAGGCACTAGCCAGACCACTCCATCCTGGCTGCGTTCGGCACTCCAGCCGCCGGCACCGTCGACGTCGATCAGCCACCAGGTATAGCCATCGGCCTCGACCGGGCCATCAACGATGGCCACCAGGCTGCCTTCGGCAATGCGATCCTGGATGGGCGCATTGATCGTCGGAGACTGGCGGGCACGGAGGGTGGCACCGTTAAGATTGCTGATACGGGCCTGGCTGCCCGGTCGCAGGCCTGCCGGTTCGTCCGCCGGCGCGATGGTCGCAATGGCCGTCGGCCGGGGGCTGGGGCGTGGCGAGGGTGACACAGCGGTTGGCGCGAGGGCCGCAGGCGTGTTACGCGGCTGTTGTGCCTGGGAAGTCAGTAAACCGCTGGCGAAGGCATAGCCGGCAGCACTGATCAGCAAGAGCGCCGTCAGCGCCAGTGTGGTGCGGATCCAGTTCGAGCGGATGTCGGTTTGGCGAACCTGCCGGCGAGCTTTGTCGTAACCCCGGCGGTAATGATAATAGTGCTGATAATAAAAAGGGTTGAGTTCATCGTTTTCGGCGTCATAGACGCCACGCTGGTACATATCATCGCTGCTGCCCATAAGTTTTGCCGGTGTCACCTGGAGCGCAAACAATAATTTCTCACGTCCCGGCAAGCTTGCCGAAATGTGAGAAATTATTGTTTTGATCCTGATACCTATTTGAGAACCAGATCGTCACGGTTCATTTCGTGCAGAATACGCGGATACATTTCGTACATTGGCGCTACGGCGGGAAGCAATTTCAAGATCTTCGGGATAGGCCCTTTGGCAATGATCTGGCGCCGGGTCAGGGCGGCCATCAGGTTAATTTTGCCATGCCAGAACTGATGGGCAATATCGGCTTTCATGCTCATTTCGACATCTGGTTTCAGGCCGGTATCATCGCCCCAGACGACATCAAAATAGGCGCCTTCCTGTTTGGGAGGGGCGGCAGCGTTAATCGTGGCGATACCAGATGGATCTTCGTACCGGAACTGGATTACGAGCCGCGAATCGCGAATCTTCGGTGCAATTCGCGCATCACACTTTGATTGGTCGTAGAGTTCTCCGAAATAGAGCCGCAGCTCCTCGGAGTCTTTGAAAACTGTCATCTGCGCTCCTCCTGAACACCCAATTGCGATAGCCCGATTATACGGCGACTCCTAAATTTACGTCAAGCATTCCTGACGTATTGCGGCACAGGCTGCCTGACTGCGAGCCAACGGCCGGCAGTCAAGGCAGGGTATCAAATCGGCCGTGACAATCACCAGGCATAGAGTATCTCTCATGTGCCGAACTGCTCGCCGGTGGCGGCGCGCTGGCCCTGGAGCCAGTCGACGGCGCTCATAGGCCGTTTGCCGGCCGGCTGCACCGTCAGCAATTCGAGGACGCCGCTACCGGTGCGCACCAGCGGATGCCCATCGGCGATCAGCAGGCTGCCGGGCGGTTCAGCGCCCGGCCAGTCGTTTTGCACGCGAGCGGCCAGGATTTTCAGCGGCTGACTGCGCCAGGTGCCGGTGGTGCCCGGCCAGGGATCGAAGGCCCGGATGCGTCGCTCGATCACGATTGCCGGCAGGTTCCAGTCGATGTGGCTGTCTGCGCGGTTTAGCAGGCGCGTAACGGTGGCCTGGCTATGGTTCTGTTCCTGGGGTTGCAACTGGCCGGCAATGTAGGGCGGCAGCACTTCGAGCAGCAAGTCGCTGCCGAGGTGAAAGAGTTCTGCGGTGAGCGAGCCGGTGCGGGCGGCCGTAGTGAGCGGCACCGTTACCTGTGCCAGCAGCGGCCCCGAGTCCATGCCGCGATCCAGGCGCATAATGCTGACACCGGTTTCGCTGTCGCCGGCCAGGATGGCGCCGGCCACCGGTGTCGGCCCGCGATGCCGCGGCAGCAGCGAGGGGTGAATATTCACATAACCAAGGGGTGGAATTTCGAGGATGCGCCGGCGCAGGATTTCGCCATAGGCCGCCACAACCGCGATGTCGGGCTGGAGTGCCGCCAGTGCCGCAACGCTGGCCGGATCGCGCAGCGTTTCCGGTTGGAGTACCGGCAGGCCCAGGCGCTCGGCGGCCAGTTTGACCGGCGGTGGGCTGAGCTGGCGCCGGCGACCGGCCGGCCGGTCGGGCTGAGTGATTACCGCGACGATTTCGTAGCCTGCGCCGGCCAGTGCCTCCAGCGGCGTCACCGCAAATGAAGGGCTGCCGAGGAACAACATGCGCATACAAACCTACCTTCCGCTCGAACTGTTGCAAGATCCTTGTACACTATAGTATAATGCAATCGCATACTAATGCGCTGTATGCGCTATCAAATGTAAGCGAGAACGCCTGATGTATGCCCTGTACTTCGACGGACAACTGCGCCTCCGCGATGATTACCCCCGCCCGCAACTGCGCCCCGGCGAGGCGCTCATCCGCCCCCAACTGGTAGGCATTTGCAACACCGACATCGAAATAACGCGTGGGTATATGGGTTTTCAGGGGGTGCTCGGCCACGAGTTTGTCGGGGTTGTCGAAGCATGTGCCGACTCGCAATGGATCGGCCGGCGGGTGGTTGGTGAGATCAATGCCGCCTGTCTGGCTTGCCCGACCTGCCGGCGCGGCGATCCGACCCATTGCCCGAACCGGACGACGCTGGGCATCGACCGGCGCGATGGGGCGATGGCCGAGGCCTTTTTGCTGCCGATCACCTGCCTGCACCCGGTGCCGCCGGCTGTCCCCGATGACGCAGCCGTCTTCGTTGAGCCACTGGCGGCGGCCCTCGAAATTGTTGAGCAACTGCACCTGCGCCCGACCGAGTCGCTGGCGGTTGTCGGTGATGGCAAACTCGGCGCCATGATTGTGCAGGTTCTGCGGTTGCACGGCGCTGATTTGACGCTGATTGGCCGGCATCCCGAACGCTGGGAGCTGTTTCGCCGCCAGGGCATTCGCTGCATTGGAAGCGATGAGCCGCTTGATGCTCGCTTCGATGTGGTCGTTGATTGCAGTGGGCAACCGGGTGGCCTGGCGGCGGCCCGCCGGCTGATTCGGCCGCGGGGCCGGCTGATCCTCAAAAGTACTTTCCACGCCGAGGCCGGCCTGAACCTGAGTATGATCGTCGTTGATGAGATTACCATGATTGGTTCGCGCTGTGGGCCGTTTGCGCCGGCGCTGCGCTTGCTGGAGCGCCGGTTGATCGAGACGGAACCCCTGATCAGTGCCCACTACGATTTGCGCAACGGTCTGAATGCCTTTCATGCTGCTGGCGGCAGGCTGAAAGTTTTGTTGACGATGCCGGCCTGACGATGCGGCTGTATTGAACTCGCCCGCGAGGAATCCGGAGGAATTATGCTGCGTGTTATCTTTCGTGTGACATTATTTCTGGTGCTACTCGTGGCTGTGAGTTATGTATTCTGGACTACCGATCAGGTTTTGGTTCAAATTGCCGCCAGTGCGATCTTGATTGGCGGACTGTTTCTGGCCGCTTCCGAAAACGAATGGATGGCGCTCACGCTGGGCGTCGCGGCGTATGTGATGGCGGCAGTCGCTGTGTTTATGGCGGCCGGCGGCCTGGGCAATGTCGGCCTATGGATCGTCGGCTTGTTCTGGTTGGGGTTCAGCATCTGGTTGTATCTGCAACTCCTCGGGCGGAGCCCCTGGCTTCGTGCAAAAGAGATTTTGTTGATCAATCGCTATTCGGGTTCGAAGATCTATGGGCCGAAGCAATTGCTGTTTCCACCACAGTGGCCGGGTGAAGAAATTGCTGCGGTCTTATCGACCGAGGTACTCGATAGTCGCTTTCTCGTCGAAAATATTTCGACGCCCTCGGAGAAGAAACTGGTTTTTATCAAGTTTCGCCTCATATACAAAATTGATGTCGACGACGAAACCGAAGAGGGTGAAAGTCGGGCTTTTGAGCTTTATAAGAATGTGAGACAGGATTCGGTGTTGCGCGATGAATTTCGTGAACGCCACAAAAGCCAGTGGCCGCTTTCCAGGAATCCAGCGTACTGGCAACGCATGGTTCACGCCGATCTCAGTAAATACATCGATGATCTTTGCCGCGAAGTCGTGCGGCAGGTAGTCTATGAACCAAAAGACATGTCGACACCGCGACCAGGGCAGGCGCCGCCGCCGGCCAATGAGAATGGCGCAGCAGTGCAACTCAAGGGTGAGAAGTTGCATCGGGAAATCGAAGATAGAATGCTCCAGAAAGTGCGGTCTGCGGCAACGGTACTCGGCTTGAAAATTGTCGAGCACCTGTCCTTGATTGATTATGAGATCAATCCGGATCATCTGAAAGATGTTGACGCGATGGAACGGGGCAAAGCCAGACGTGAGCGTGAAATTGAAGCTGAACGAGTCAAGGCCATTGGCATGGCGCGGGCCGAGGCTCAGGCCGCAGAGATTACGGCGATGGTTAATGCTTTGCACAACTCTGATTCGGGCCGGCATCTGTCCCCGGAACAACTTCGCGATATCGTTCGTCTGGCGATGGAAGAAGTCCGTGAACGGCGCCTGGCGGAGATAGCGGGGCGCGCCGACAAGCCGCAGGACATTCAGTAGCCCGGTGCAAGTTGTCTGACTCCCAAGAGGCTGTTGTGGATACTGACTTCGAGACAAGAATCCAGCCAGGTGCTGCTGCCGAGCCGCCAGCCGAGACATTTGCCAGGCGCAAAGCGCGCCGTGGCGCCTATGCAACATTTCGGCAGGATCGGCGCAGCGTTGCTTCCTCCCGCAGCCGGCGCGCCGGTGGCTTGAGTATGGGTTCCATCATTGGCCTCACGCTTCTCGGCATGGGGCTGATTGCCTTGCTCTGGTTGCTGCCTCAGATGCTCCGGCGCCCACCAGAAGGTGTGCTGCACGTCGTGATCGCCAGTTTCAATGATGCCGACGGGCGTACCGGGGCGCAGGTAGCCGACGAACTGGCTGCGGTTTTGCAGCAAGCCGGCGATTCCAGGATCCAGGTCGAGCGGGTGAATGTGCAGCCGGCCGATGCGCAGGCGGCCCTGCAAGAGGCACGTCGTCGGGAAGCGGATTTGCTGATCTGGGGCCAGGTTTCGCCCGGAGCGATGCTCAACAGCCCGACGATGCAGCCGCAGCTGATCTATACGCCTGCGGGATGGCACATGCCCAATCTCTGGTTCAATTACCAGGGGCGGTTTGCGATGCCGCGCAGCTTTGCGCTCAGCGATCAGCCCATCAATGGGCAGGCGGTGCTGCCGCGCCTGCTGGCGGCGCTGGCTGAATACCATCTGGGCAATCCCGACCTGGCAGCGGATCAACTGGGCAATTTGCTGGCCGATTATCCGCTGAATGCGGCACTGCCGCGGGCGCTGCGCGGCAATGTGTTCTGGGCGCGCGGCATGTTCGATGCAGCTCAGGCTGAATATGGCCAGGCGCTGGCCCGGCCGGTTGATGAGCAGGCCGCGCTAACCAGTAATCTGGCCGCCATCCAGCTCGATGCCGGGAATCCGGCCTATCGCGATTCGCTCAATGCCGCGATTGGCTTGCTCGACGGACGTGATCTCGGGGCGTTGCGCTACAACCTGGGACTGGCCGAGTTGCGCGAGGGCCGGCTGGCGGCGGCGGCGGTGGAATTTGAGCAGGCACGCAATCTTTTGCCGCCGAATGCGGCGATTTTGTTGACGATTACGGATGTTTATCGCGACCTGGGCTACCTGGATGCCGCCAGCGATAGTCTCGCTGCAGCGGAGGCGCGCTGGCCGCTCGATCTTGCCGGTGTTCCGGCTGAATATCGCGAGTTGCTGCGCCGGCGCTTGCTGGCCGGCCTGACTGAACAGCGCGGTCTGCTGCTGATGGCGCGGCAGTTCGCTGCGCGCGGCCCGCTGCATTGGGAACTCGAAGTGGCGCCGCCACAGCCGGTGGCGGATCTCGATGCCGCCCGTGATACGTTGCGCGATGCCGGCAATATCAGTAGCGCCCTGATCAACGATTGGCTACAGTTTGCCAATGCTCGCGGATCCGTCGTGCCCGAATCCGAGCCGATTGCCGTGCGTCAGGTGCAGATGGCCCGCGAGATGCACAATCGCCACCGCTATAGCTTCGCGCTGGCGTTGATCGAACAGGCGCGCCCGTCGTTGAACCAGCCGCCGGGTGTGCTTGAAGGCATCCTGGGCGCCCTGTTCGGCAACGGTACGCCGATGGACGAAGCCGTACGTTTGTTGCGCGATGAAGTGTTGCAGGAAGCACCGAGCTATGCGCCGGCAATGATTGCGCTGGGCCGCACAATGCGCTTGCAGAATTTGCTGGCTGATGCCAATGCACAGTATGATGCGATCATTGCGCTGGCACCCAACCGGCCCGATAGCTTCTTCGGCAAGGCTGACCTGGCCCGGCGCAACAATGATCCGGCCCTGGCGCGAGGGTTTCTGGAGCAGGCGATTGCGCGCAATGCGACTTATTATCCGGCCTATTTTATGCTGGCAGAAATTGCCGAGCAACAGAACGATTGGCCCACCGTCATCGCTAGCCGCCGGCGATTGGCCGAATTGTTGCCCAACCCGGTAAATACGATAGACCTGGCGCGGGCCTTGCACGCCGGTGGCGGCAGTGCCGAAGCTGAAGCGTTGCTCCTGCCGCTGGCTGAACAGGGCTCGGCGCTGGCCTATCTCGAACTGGCACGCATCTATCGAGCGACCGACCGGCCCGAGCCGGCCTTCGCAGCTTTTGAACACGCGCTGGAACGAGATCCGGCTTCGGTTGAGGCCGGCTTTGAGTTTGGGACAAGCCTGGCCGCCGCCGGCAGGTATGACGAGGCCGCCGCGCAGTTGTCGTATGCGCTCCGGAATGCCCCCGAGAATGATCGCCTGCGCCTGGCATATGCCGATGTCTTGCGACAACAGGGCCGGACAGCGGCAGCCAATGAGCAGTACCGCCGGCTGGCCGATAACAGCACGCTCGGCGTCGACGAACTGATCGCCGTTGGTGATGCGCTGGCGGCCAATGGCGATCCGGCGGCGGCGGCGGCGTACCAGCAGGCGCTGGAGCGTGATCCGGCGCATATCAAAGCTTTGCAACGGGTGGCCCATGCCCGCTTCGCCCAGAATAATCCGGCGGGCGCGGCTTTAGCTGCGCAGCAAGTGGTTACGCTCGGCAACACGATGCCGGGCGAAGAACCGCGTATTTTGCGGGCCTCAGCGATTGCTTTGCAGGGCGATATTGCCCGCCGCAACGGCGACCCGGATCAGGCCCGGGCGCTGTACAACCAGGCGCTGAGTGTCGATCCGGTGCAAACGGAGGCCCGCCTGGGCCTGGGTATGCTCGCCGTTGATGCCGGCAACTGGACGATGGCGCTGGCTGAATTCGAGCAGGCGGCATCGTATCCGAGTGGGGTTTTCAATCCGCTGGCGCATTTCTGGGTTGGCGAGGCCCGGCTGCGGCTCGGCAATTACCCGAGTGCGGTTGCGGCCTATAGCCGTGCGCTCGCACTGGATCCGGATTTTGCCGCTGCACACTTCGGCCTGGCCCAGACATTTTACGCCCAGGGATTGCCGGAGGCGGCGCTGGAGCGGGTCAAGCGCGCCCTGGACATCCGGCCGGATTATGCTGAGGCGCTGCTGTTTCAGGGCGAACGCCTCCAGGAGCGCGGTGACACGGACGCAGCGCTGGCAGCGTATGATGCGGCTATCGGTGCCGATAACGAGATTGCCCAGATCTTCTTCCGGCGTGGCCTGATTTTTATGCAGCGCGATGCTCATGAGCAGGCGATGGGCGATCTCGAACGAGCTGTCGAGTTGCAGCCGAATTTTCCGGAAGCGCAGTACTGGCTTGGCCGCGCATACCTGGCGCAAGAACGCAACGAGCAGGCGCTGACGGCTTTGCAGCGGGCGGTCGCTTTGCAACAGGGCAATTACCCGGAGGCTCGCTACTATCAGGGTCTGACTGAAGAGAGCCTCGGCCGGATTGATGCAGCGCTTGCGTCATACTGGGCAGTGGTGCAAAATGATCCGGGCGGGAACTGGGGTGAACGCGCACAGGTAGAGCTTGAACGCTTGCGAGCCAGTGCCGGCGTTTTGCCCTGAAGAGGCACATCAGTTGTGATCCGGCCAGTATCCAGCGCCGACTGCGTAAGTCAAACAATCAGGAGCTATGTCGACTTTACAGAAGTATCGGATCGCGCTCCAGATATTTCAGTCGCGACGTCTGCGTCGTGATTTTGCCGATCTGGTAGCTGATCCGCAGTACCATCATGCCGCCGAATTTTTCTTCGATGAAATGTATGGCCCGCGTGATTTCAGCAAACGCGATAGCGGTGCCCGGCGCCTGCATCAATTTCTGCATATTGTACCGGGTGTCAAGTTGCAGCACGTGCAGCAAGTGCTTGAATTGATCGAGTTGACCAATCAACTGGATAACAAGATGGTCAATTGTTTGCTGGCAATTGATGCACCGCTCGCATTTGATGAACCGACTTACGAGCATGCCTATCGCTACGCTGACAACTATGATGACCGGTTGCGCCAGCTCGACCTGATTGTCCGCTCCACCACTGATGTCCATGAATTGACCCGATTTTCGATACTGGGCGTTACGCTCAAAGGTTCGGGCCTGGTAGCACGCCTGGCCGGTTTTGAAGATTTGCATCGCTTCCTGGTCAAAGGTTTCGAAGCCCTTCAGTATATGCGGGAGGTCGACTATTTTGTTGATACGATCTATGATCGCGAACTCGACCGCCTGAATCGTATTTACGACATGTGATGAAGTCCATGTCAGGCTTGTATGCGTCCGGGTTGATTGCCGTCGGCAATCAACTCGGGCGTCTATTATTGTTGCAGGAAAGGAACCGGTATGATTGAGGCGCAACTCCCGGCCTTTGTGGACATTCCGGCGCAGCCTTTTGTGATGGGGAGCGCCGAGCAGCAACTGAGCGAACTGGCCCGGCGCTACGGTGGCACGCGCGAGAGTTACCGCGAGGAAAGCCCGGCGCACGAGGTGCAGGCGGCCGGAGTGGCGATTGCCCGTACTCCGGTGACCAATGCGCTGTATGCGTGCTACGTAGCGGCTAGTGGAGTGGCGGCGCCCTTGCAATGGCGCGGCTCGGTGCCGCCGGCTGGTCGGCTGGCGCATCCAGTGGTCGATGTGAGTTGGGAAGATGCCCGCAACTTCTGTGCCTGGCTGAACAGCCGTGAGCCGGGTGCCGTGCAGCTGCGTAGCGCGGTTGCGCCAGAGCGGGCGGGCGGGTATTTCTGTTTGCCGACGGAAGCCGAGTGGGAACAGGCGGCACGGGGCAATGATGGGCGCTTATTCCCCTGGGGCAACGAGTTTGTTGTAGAATACGCAAATACTCGCGAAAGCGGCTATGGCGGCACCACGGCGGTGGGCGCTTTTCCAGCCGGCGCCAGCCCCTACGGAATACTGGATATGGCGGGCAACAGCTGGGAGTGGACCAGTTCGCTGGATCGGCCATACCCATACCGGGCCGCAGATGGACGTGAGGATGTTTCCAGCAATGGGCGGCGCATTCTGCGGGGCGGCTGTTACGCCAATCCACAGGGCTTCGCTCGTTGTGCTTGCCGGTTTCGGCTGGCGCCGGCACTGCGCAATGAATTTATCGGCTTCCGGCTAGCCTATAGAAGGAGTCTGGCAGATGACGATCAAATATAATCGGTGGCTGCGCTCATACGTTGGTCATCAGCGCCTGTTGCAACTCCGCATTGGCGGGTACATCTGCGATGAACAGGGCCGGATCATGCTATGCCGGCGAGCGGATGTGATGTTGTGGGATGTACCGGGGGGAACGATGGAACTCGGCGAGACGCCGGCGCAGGGCCTGGTGCGCGAAGTGTTGCAGGAAACCGGTTTGCTGGTGGAAGCCGAGCGCCTGATTGGCGTGTATAGCGGGCCGGATTTCGAATGGACATACCCGAACGGCGACCAGGCGCAGATCGTCAGCGTCTTTTTTGGCGCCCGCATCGTTGAAGGCCGGCTGAAACCCGGCGGTCATGAAAACGTGACGATTGATTTTTTTGCAGCGAATCACTTGCCGGCACTGCTCCCGCGTACCGTACGGATGTTGCACGATGCGCGGGATGACCATGCCGCAGCATTTTTCGAGTAGTCGGCGAGCTAATTATTGCCGTTGCGTTCGGTTTCGACGTGGGTTTCGTCCATATCTTCCGGGTGCAGGCGGATTTCCAGGCTGCGCTGCTCGATTTCTTTGCGCAGATCGCGGCGCAGGCGGGCGGCGGCCCAGCGCCGCTGATCGGCGGCATCATCGATGCGCAGGCGCGGCACCTTGATCGGGAGCCCCTCATCGTTGACGGCAACCATGGTGAAATAGGACGTCAGCACGTGACGTTCTTCACGGGTACGAATGTCTTCGGAAGTCACGCGAATGCCGACTTCCATCGAAGATGTACCGGTATGATTGATCGATGCCTGAAAATTCACCAGTTCGCCGACATGAATGCGTTCACGGAACATCACCTGGTCGACCGACACCGTGACGACGTAGCGCCCGGAATAACGTGAGGCGCAGGCATAGGCTACCTGATCAAGCATCTTCAGGATATGCCCACCGTGGACATTGCCGGCAAAATTGGCCGTGTCGGGCGTCATGAGCACAGTCATTGTCAGGCGTTTATGCTGCTCATCCTGTTCCATCATTAACCCACTTTCCTGACATTAAAACAGATGTTGAAGAATGGCGATGGGTATTATTGCTTCCGGAAGCGGTGTATCGCCTTCGATACAACCATGCAGCAGAGGCGGCTGATGGTAGTCTCGCTTCTATTATACTGAGCCAAGATACGACGTAGATCGCCTGGCTCAGGCTATCATCAGGATAACGAGCGGCAATATGAGCAGCACCAGCAGAAACAGCAGCAAGGAGCGATTACTGGCTGTGATCCGTTTCTGGCACCACAGGATACCGATCAGGAATTGCTGGTACAGCAGGAGCAGAACCAGGAACGACAGAAACGCGACACTCAGCATTTCGACGAGCACAATGTTGAAAGCGGCTGTGCCGCCAACGATCAGGGCGGCAAACAGGGTGTCAACGAAGGTAGTAATATTTGCCCCCATAATATAGGGAACAAGTGCTTCACGGCGCAACCCGCCGCGAATCGTCAGCGGTACGAGGATCGCAATCGACACCGATACCGAGAACGTCAGCGCGGTGATCAGAGCACCAATCAAAAACATCAGCAAGGGCATATAGGTGTAGCGCCGGCTGATCCACCGCTCAACATGCTGATCGCTATACTGCGGCATTGCTTGTTCAAAGGTATTCAGGGCAACAATAAGGATGAGGGCACCACAAAGCATAATGCCCCAACCCGGCAAGTAGCGGCCGGCAAAAGTAGTAACTGGCGCAAACAGCGTATCGATCACGGCGGGCAACCGGGTTTCCGGTACCGGCAGGTTTGCCAGGTAGCCGCGTGCCAGAAACCAGTAGCCGATCAGAGCAGCCGGAAGATAGATAGCGGCCGTGAGCAAAACGGTCAGAACACCCACACTCAAACTATCATCACGACGATGGCCTCGCAGATAGTAAACGATGCTGATCAGTAAAATGACCAGGGCCGCGCCGAGGCGCGAACCGGTAATCATCATGAAGGTTTGCAGCTCATTAATGGTTCCAGCAGCAAAAAACGACAATGCAACTACAGCCACGGGTGAGCCACTGAGGAAGACATACGCCAACAACCAGCCAAAACCGAGCGCATCAACCGGGTTATGCACACGCAAGCCATCAAGCAGGACCGTACCATAGGTGGCAGCGCCGGTTTTCAAGAGTTCCAGTGCTGCCACCAGTAGTAACAGACCGCCGATAAGCCGTGCAGTGATTTGAAGCCATCGTGCGAACAGGGTCGTAGCCTCAGCCCAGTGCCGGGTGGTGCAAATCCTGGAACATCAGATCGACTGAAACCCCGCTATGGATGCGTTGAATGACCTCTGCGATCAGCGTGCTGACGCTTAAGATCGTCAGACGGGGCCAGCGTTTTTCGGGTGGGATAGGCAGCGTATCGGTGGTCACCAGTTCGCAGATGGCGCTGTTGCGCAAGCGTTGGGCCGCTTCGCCGGCGAAAACGGCGTGGACACAGCAGGCATAGATTTCGCGGGCGCCGCGGGCTTGCAGCAAATCAACGACTTCGAGGATGGAGCCGCCGGTAGCGATTTCGTCATCGACAATCAGGCAACGGCGTCCGGCAACTTCGCCGATCAGGTTGAGGACTTCGGTTGAGGAGAGTCGCCCATCGCCGGCATTGAGATGCTGCGTACGACGTTTTTCGGCGATGGCGAGCGGAACGCCCAGGTGTTCGGCAAAGTTGCGGGCACGCTTGGCAAAGCCCAGATCGGGCGAAACGATCGTCAGATCGTCCCACTGTTTGTCGAGAAAATAGCGCACCAGCAGATGATGGGCGCTGATCTCATCGACCGGAATATTGAAGAAGCCCTGGATCTGGCCGGCGTGCATATCCAGCGTCAGCACTTGTTGGGCACCGGCAACCTGGATCATGTCGGCGAGCAGGCGCGCCGTAATCGGCACGCGCGGCTGATCGCGTTTATCGGTGCGCCCATAGGCATAGTAGGGAATGACGGCAGTGATTCGACCGGCCGAAGCGCGTTTGATAGCATCCAGCAAGATCAGCATTTCCATAATCCGGTCGCTCAGGCCGGTCGACAGCGACTGAATGACAAAGACATCTTTTTCGCGCACACTCTCATTCAGGCGAACGAAGAGATTCTCATTGCTGAACTTGGTCACATTTGCATCGCTGAGCGGAACGCCCAGCCGTTCGCTGATTGCCGTCGCCAGTGCTGGATTGCCATTGCCGGAAAAGATCCGTAACTCATCGAAACGACTGCCCATGCCAGTGCCCTCACTTTAATAATGCCAATAAGGCTCCGCGGTCGAGGCGAAAACCATCGGGCAAACCCGTGGTGGTTTGCCGTTCATCGAGATCATCAACAAAAATCAGGGCCGTGATTGCCGGTCGTTGGATGAGTGCGGCCAGCAAGCGCGGCAAACTCAAGCGCAACAGGCGGGGCGAGGCAGCAACGCTGGCATGTTGCGCAAAGCCGAGGGCTGCATCGGCGCTGGTGAAAGCCAGCAAGATCCGCGGGCGGGCCGGCGCTACAGCCGCTGCGGCATGCTCGGTGGGGTGCGAGCCGCTGCGGAAGATATAGAAAGCCAGATGCGCGGAACTTTGGCGGCGCAGCGGGTGGCGCTCGTGCAGCCAGGCTACCACCTGATCCAGCGCCCGACGTGCCGGTTGCTGTTGGTAGCCGTACTGTTGCGCAGTATCGAGATAAATTGCGATTTCGTCCATTGCCCTTGGCGTAAGAACCAGAGAACTGAAGGATCCTGTTGGTTAAACCTGATTTTAACTACTGCGACCCTGACATCGGCAGGCTTTTGTACCAGGATCCAGCGATTTCCTGCCGATGGAAGCGCGGGCGGCTCGCCCGCATGCGGGCGAGCCGCCCGCGCTCCCTGGTCGCAGCGGTTAAGAAATCCTTTAACCAACAGAGTCCTGAAGCACCAGGGAACCAGAGCACTGAAGCACCAGGGAACCAGAGCACTGAAGCACGTTAGAAGCAGGGTGCCGGGACACAGAAAAAGTTATGGTTCCGGATTGCCGGCACAAGCTCACACCACTCCTCACTGTTGGTTTTCCGCTCTATGGTAATGGCTCGGCGGTTGGCGCCGGCGGCACGGTTTGCGGGCGGGCGTCATGCTGCACCAGGGCTGTGCCGAGCAACCCGACCATCACTTCATCGGGCGTTCCGGCATATTCGGGATGATATTCGAGGCGGGCGCGCTGAAAATATTGTACCCGATAGGCTGAACCGTCGGGAAAAGCTTCATCGAACTCGGGGCTGATCGGCAGGCCGAAGCGGGCGAGGCCGCCGTTGGCCTGCCAGTAGCTCAGAAACGCCCCGCCGACGGCCTGGCCGGTTTCGGCAAAATACACCTGAGTGGGCCGGCCGGCAAAAAATTCCTGGCGCGGAAAGCTGCGCTCGGAAGTGTATTCGCGGCCCAGCAAACCGGGTTGGATTTCATACGCAGTGCCGGCGTGTTCGGGCCAGTGTTCGAGGCGAGCGCGCTCAAACCATTGGATCTCGCGGCCATTGACGACCAGCGGTTCGCCCAGGGGCAGGCCGAAGGAACGCGTTCCGCCATTCGTGCGATAATATTCGGCGAAGCGCGGGCCGACCTGGTAGGCCGCACCCGGCAGCGTACCGGGGGGCGCTACATTCGCTGCCTGGACGATCTGCGAGAGTTCGTCGACCGAACGGGCCGGGGAGGGATTGGTGGCGGCAGTGCCGCCGAACAGGGTCGCATCAGTGGTGTCGTTCATCTGCGGCAGCAAACCGGTGCCGAGGAGCAGCAGCAGCAGCAGCAAGACAGCTCCCATCGTCAGGATGCTGATGACCCGCATCGGCCAGGGCAGCGTATTGCGGCCAGGCGAATGCGGCGAGCCCGGCTGTTTTGAACGCTTGTGTGACATCCGCCGACTGGATGTTGGAGATGCCAACCGCTCGGTTGGAGCTTCCGACTGTTGGGATGAAGGTTGCGGATGCGGAGTATTCATGCGGCACCTGTACTGAATTGCGCATTGATCCGGCGAGCGATTTCGGCCAGGCTATCGGCATCGGCAGCGCCGGGTTGCCATGCGGGCAGCACGCGGTCGCCTTGCCAGCGCGGGATCACATGCATATGATAGTGAAACACGACCTGGCCGGCGGCAGCGCCATTATTTTGCACGATATTGATGCCGTCGGGTTGCAGGGCGGCCATAATGGCTCGGGCGACTTTCTGACTGGTGAGGGCAACCGCAGCCAGCAATTCCGGCGGCGTCGTCAACAGATCGGCAAATTCCTGTTTGGGAATAACCAGGGTATGCCCATGGCTGGCCGGATTGATATCGAGAAACGCCAGAGTCTGATCATCTTCGTACACCCGGTGGGCCGGGATCTCGCCATTTACGATCCGTGTGAAGATTGAAGCCATGACTCCTCCTGTGTAACGAGCCGGCAGATCCGCGTTGCCAGAACCGCTGCTACGCATCGTGGAGCGGCAGCGCCTCGGTAGCCGGCAGATCCGGGCGCTCACCGCTATAGCGCCGGCCAAACCAGGCCAGCGCGATAATCCCGAGCAAAACGCCGAACCAGAGCGTGCAAAAGCGAATGATGATCGTGGCTGCGGTTGCACTGGCAGCCGAGATACCGACCATTGCCACCAGCATACCGGTGCTGGTTACTTCCGAAACTCCGAGACCGCCGGGTAGAAAGGAAACCAGGCCGAACAGGGTACTGGCGGCAAAAATAAACGTTGCCTGGAGCAAGAGCAGCGCGGAAGGCGGCACCCCCAGGCCGGTAAGCACAAAATAGAAAGCCAGGCACTCAAAGCCCCAGGAGACAACACTGATCAGCGTTGACACCAGCAGAATGCGCCAGTCGAGCAAATTGACGGTACTGGCATAAAGGGTTTGCAGGCGCGGGGCGAGGCGCCGGCCGAAGGGCAGAGTGCCGATGAAATCGATCAGGCGATGGCAGAGCCGGCGATCCTGCAAGAGCACGATGCTCAGCAGCGTCAGCAGCAGCAGCAGCAAGAAAATCGGGCGGGCGGGCGGGTAGAGGGTGAGGCCCAGGCCCATAAGCAAAAGCATCGCGATGCCGTCGGTAAGCCGCTCGGCGAAGACAACCGGCGCCGAAATGGTCATTGCCGTGCCATTGACTCGTTTCAGCAGATAGGATTTGAGGACTTCGCCGATTTTGCCGGGAGTGACTGCCATGACCATGCCGGCAATGAAAATCAGGCCGCTATCGCCATAGCTTATGCCCTGCCCGAGTTGCAACCGGCGCAGATAATAATCCCATTTCAGCCAGCGCAGCACGTAATTGAGCAGTGTGAAGAGCAGGATCAGCGGGATGGCCTGCCAGGCAAACGTGCTGAAACTCGAACCGACGGCACTGATGTCACTCAGCAAACTCAGGATGAGCAGCACAGCCAGGCCGATCAGCACAGAGACAATAATTTTCCGGCGGAGATTGCTCAGTGAAAGCATAAGCGTGCGCATCTTTGGCTTGCAGGTTGAACTGCGGTAAAAACAGCAGTTTGTGCGATTATACATCCGCATTGCGTGCAATGCAATTGGCGGGTCGCACCAGGGTGTGACGAAAAATTCTGCCCGTGCGCCAGATCCCGCTTCCGGGAAGCTTCTTCTGACGAGCAGCGGGCTGCCGATGCGGGTGCTGCATGGCAGCCTTCCGTCGCAGCAGCGCGATAAGCTTCCCGGAAGCGGTCCCCGCCGGAGTCTTGTTGCAGAACGTTTCGTCACACCCGTCGCACCAGGACAGGAGTTGC
>DAOTUJ010000029.1:0-20530 GCA_034437175.1 Chloroflexaceae bacterium
CGACGGACGTACCACCGGCGACGGACGTACCACCGGCGACGGACGTACCACCGGCGACGGACGTACCACCGGCGACGGACGTACCACCGGCGACGGACGTACCACCGGCGACGGACGTACCACCAGCGACGGACGTACCGCCGAATCCGCCGGTGACCAGCCTGCAGATGAGTGAAATTCTGCCCGGCCCGTCCGGCGGCGCGTCGGAGTGGGTAGAGCTGTACAATTTTGGGCCGCAGGCGCTTGATACCAGCGGCTGGTCGTTGCGGCGCACCAGCACCAATGGCACTGTGCAGCAACGCGAGCTCGCAGCACAGATCATCGAGGCCGGCGCCTATCTGGTGCTCACCTTCGATAGTGGATTTTTACCGAACAGTGGTGCGACCCTGGAACTGCTGGCCGCCGACGCCATAGTTGTTGATAGCCTGAGCTATCCTGCATTGTCCGGCGATCAGGCTTGCTCGCGGGGCGAAGACGGGTTTTGCCACAGCGATTATGAAACGACGCCCGGCGAGGCCAATCGCCGAATCATTCCCACCGCGACGTCTACTGCAACTGCGACGAAGACGCCAGTGCCGACGAAGACGCCATCGCCGACGAAAACCCCAGCCCCAACGAAGACGCCATCGCCAACGAAGACCCTCCGCCCAACGAAGACGCCAGTGCCGACGAAGACCCTCCGCCCAACGAAGACGCCAGTGCCGACGAAGACGCCATCGCCGACGAAAGCACCGGCAGCGGTGGAGTCTTCGCGGAGCACCGATCCTGCTGCCGGCAGCGAGGTGTCGCCTGGTGCAACAATGCCGCCGGTACCGGCTGGCGATTGGCCGCCGATTATACTCAGCGAATTTGTAGCTGCGCCGAAAGATATTTACTCGCACGAATGGGTCGAGTTGTACAATCCCGGCGACCAGTCGGTTGACCTGGCGGGCTGGCAGATCGACGATGAAAACGATGGTTCCGGCCATCGGCTTGGCGATGGGCAGGTGATTGAGGCGCGGGGGTTGCTGCTGGTTGAGCTGAGTCGCGCCATCTTGAACAATGGTGGCGACACCGTCCGATTGCTGGCACCCGATGGCCGGGTAGTCGACCGGTTTCAGTACGCGGCTGCGGCTGCCGATCAGAGCATCAGCCGGGATTATGGCAGCGGTGCCTGGAGCAGTGAGCCGGCGGCATCACCGGGGCAAGCGAACCCACTGATTGAGGCGGCAGCAGCATTGGAGCCACCACTCGATTCGGCACCAGTCGCCGGCAGCGGCGGTACAGCAGCGGTCGATTCATCCACGGCGGTGCCGGCGCCCGGTTTTACGACGGTGCCGCTGCCGGCAGCGATCGTTGCAGCCGACGCAACTGCCGCAGCACCACAATCGGTGCCGCCGATTATGCTGTCGCCGGAGCAATGGCTGCCGCTGGTGATCGGGCAGGATAGTGCCAGCGAACGGAGCGGGATGGCGGCATACCGTTATGCCACGGCTACCAGCGATGTCGTGGCAACACCGCCGCTGCTCAGCGCGCCGATGGCGCCGACAGCCGCCGCCGAAGTTCCGCCGCCGAGCCGGCTCTTTGCCGGGTTGCTGCTGGCCGGTGGTGCGCTCTGTACGGCCGGCGGGCTGATTGTGGCCTGGCCCCGGCCGGCTTCACCGCAGAACTCTGCCGATGACGACGCGGAGATCGCTGAATTCGATCCGGAAGAACCTGTGCTATAATTGCAAGATACCGCTAAACTATACGATGTACGCATCCGGCGTTGAAGGCAGGCACCTTCTTTTGCTTTCGTTTGTGCGGCAAAGCTGCCTGGCTGAACGAAATACATATCAACTGCCGCCCGGCCGGATCCTGATCTGAACCGGTCGTTGTCTGCCCTGGTATCGTCAGTCGAAGACGACTGAAAAGGGCATCCCGCGATACGACCGCGTAACTCGTGTAGAGCCGGATACCTGTCCTGTTTTCTGATTTTGCCGCAAGTCGCAAATGCTCAAGGAGGTGCTGCGATGCCTGAACTCCCCGCAACGATACAGGAGCAACTGGCGCACAATAGCTGGGGATTGCTTGGAAGCCAGGGATATGTGTTGGGACTGGATCTGGGCAGCTATGGGTTGCGAGCGGCACTGATCGACCTCCATAGCCAGGAATATTTTTCGGTATACGAGGATATCGCGCCCTCAGCGGCACCGCTGCTGGTGGAACAGGCCATCACGATGGCCCGCCGTTTGCTGGCCGATCATGGTGTGCGCAGCGATCACCTGGTGCGGATCGGGGTGGGCTTCGGCGGGCCGGTCGATACACGGCAGGGCGTTGTGCGGCTGTCGCCGCGCTATAGCGGCTGGGAGAATTTCCCGCTCCGCGAGCAGTTTGAGCAGGCCTTCGATTGCACTGTGATGATCGACAATGATGCCAATCTGATGGCATTGGCCGAAGCGACTTTTGGGGTCGGCAAAGCTTGCGACAATCTCTGCTATATGCATATTAGCAGCGGGGTGGGCTGTGGTCTGGTGCTCGACGGCCGGCTCTATCATGGTGCAACTGCGACGGCCGGTGAAATCGGTCATGCTGTCGTTCGCGGCGGCGGACGTGCGCCTGATACCGCTACCCTCGAAGATCTGGTGTCGATCCGGGGTTTGCTCCAGCGCGCCGATGAACTGGGGCTGCACACCGAGAATCTGGAAGACATGTTCGGCGATCAGCCGGCCGCGCGCCAGGTGATTGATGAGGCGGTCGAGATTGTTGCGATGCGTCTTTCCGCGATTATTACCTTGCTCGATCCGGAAATGCTGGTGCTGGGTGGGGTTGTAGTCCGGATCGGCGGTGATCGTTTTGTCGAGCGCATTGGTGGCCTGATCAACAACTATATCGCACCGAAATTTGCTCGCCCCATCAATATTCGCCAATCGCAACTCGGTTTCGATAGTGTGGCGGTGGGCGGCCTGGCACTGGCACTCGAGAGTCTGCGCGACTAAATTGGGTTTGCTTTCCTGTTCGAGTTTGCTATAATAAGCAGTGGTGCCTCAGTACGGCAGATACTTGCTGAACCCCGCCAGGGCCGAAAGGCAGCAACGGTAGGTGAGTTCCTCTGGGTGTGCTGAGGCGCCTTGCTTTCCTCTGAAGCTTCAGGTATCATACAAAGAGCGAATATCTGTTTTAGCACGCTGCCTGGTATGAATGCTGGTTCGACCCGGCGTCTTTGTGGTGTGCGGCGCTGTCTGTGCCGGGTTGCCTACGCGGAGGGGAGCAGGATGAAGGATCGGATCACCATCAAAGGTGCCCGTGAACATAATCTCAAGGGGGTCGATGTCGAATTGCCTCGCGACAAACTGGTTGTACTGACCGGGGTTTCCGGCTCGGGCAAGAGTTCGCTGGCCTTCGATACGCTCTATGCCGAGGGCCAGCGGCGCTATGTTGAAAGCCTCTCGGCCTATGCCCGCCAGTTTCTTGGGCAGATGGAAAAACCGCGGGTCGATCTGATCGAAGGGCTCTCGCCGGCGATTGCGATTGAACAGAAGAGCGCCAGCAAAAATCCGCGCTCCACCGTCGGCACCGTCACGGAGATTTATGATTACCTGCGCCTGCTGTTTGCCCGTGTCGGCACGGCCCATTGCCACCAGTGCGGCCGCGAAGTCGGCGCTCAGTCGGCCCAGCAAATGGTCGACCGGGTGCTGGCACTGCCGCCCGGTACGCGCTTTATGGTGCTGGCACCACTGGTCTTGCAGCGCAAAGGCGAGTATCGCGAGGTGTTTGCTGAGGCCCGCGCCGAGGGTTTCGTGCGAGTGCGCGTCGATGGCGAGATCCACGATTTAAGTGATGAGATCAAGCTCAATAAAAAAGTCAAACATACGATTGAAGTCGTGGTCGACCGGTTGGCGATGCCGCGCGAAGAACCGCTCAACCAGGATTTCATTACTCGCCTGACCGATAGCATTGAAACAGCTCTGCGCGCCGGTGAGGGCCAGATTGTGATCAGTGTGCTTGCTTCCGGTGAACAGCAAGCTGAAGAATGGCTGATGAGCGAGAGCAATACCTGCACCCACTGCGGGATTTCCTTTCCCGAGCTTTCGCCGCAGATGTTTTCTTTCAATTCGCCGCAGGGCGCCTGCCCGGCCTGTACCGGCCTTGGTACGCGCCTCGAAATCGATCCGGTCTTGCTGGTGCCTAATCCGGGCCTGACCTTGCACGAAGGTGCGGTGCCCTACTGGGGCGAGTTGCGCAAGAAGCAGGATTCCTGGATGTACCAGGCGTTGCTCGCCATCGGCACGCACTACGGTTTCGACCTGGATACACCATGGGAGCAGTTGAGCGATGCCCAGCGCCACGCGATCATTCATGGTAGCGGCAAGGAGAAGTTGCGCTTTGTCTGGGAGAGCAACAGCGGCGGGCGTGGCGAGTTTTTCCGGCCCTGGGAGGGCCTGGCCAGCGAGATCCGCCGGCGCTACCTGCAAACCGGCAGCGATTATACCCGCGATTTCTATACGCGCTTTATGAGCGAACAGCCCTGCCCCGAATGCGGCGGTGCCCGGCTCAAACCCGAGAGCCTGGCCGTCACGGTGGCCGGCCGGAGCATCCGTGAAGTCGGGCGTATGAACATCGATGAGGCGCATCGCTGGGTGCGCGACCTGACGGCCGAGAGTGCTCAGTTTGCCGATCAGTCTGAGGTGTCCGATCTGCTGACGCCGACCCAGCGCGAGATTGCCGGCGAGATCTTGAAAGAAATTCATGAACGGCTGGGCTTTCTGCACAACGTCGGCTTGCACTATCTGACGCTGGAACGCCCGGCGCCGACGCTCAGCGGCGGCGAGGCTCAGCGCATCCGGCTGGCTTCGCAGATCGGCAGCGGCCTGGTCGGTGTGATGTATATTCTTGATGAGCCCAGCATCGGGTTGCACCAGCGCGATAATCGCAAGTTGCTCGATTCGCTGCTGCGTTTGCGCGACCTCGGCAATACGCTGGTGGTGGTGGAGCACGATCTGGAGACGATGCAGGCGGCCGACTGGATTGTCGATTTCGGGCCGGGTGCCGGGGTCAAGGGCGGCGAAATTGTGGCCTGCGGCAGCCCGGAGCAGATCGCGCATAATCCGGCCTCGCTGACCGGGGCTTACCTGGCGGGGCGCATGGAAATCGCTGTTCCCAACCGCCGGCGCGGCCCCTTGCGCATTGCCGATGTGCAGACACCGAAGATCGAGCGCCTGCCGACGAAAAAATCGAAGAAGAACCGCAAGAATGAGCAGGCTGAACCGGAACGGCTCGACCTGCAACAGCCGGCCTGGCTCGAAATTCGCGGCGCCGGCCTCAACAATCTGTGCGATGTCGATGTGCGCTTCCCGCTCGGCTGCTTTGTCGCGGTTACCGGGGTCAGCGGCAGCGGCAAATCTTCGCTGATCAGCGAGACGCTGTACCCGGCGCTGGCGGCGCGCTTGCACAAGAGCCAGTTGCGGCCCGGCCCCCACGATGCAATTCTTGGTCTCGAGTATCTCGATAAAGTGATCGATATTGACCAGCAGCCTATCGGGCGAACGCCGCGATCGAATCCGGCGACGTACGTCAAGCTGTTCGACCAGTTGCGCGAGTTGTTCGCTCAGACGCCGGAAGCCAAACTACGCGGCTATAAGGCCGGGCGTTTTTCTTTTAATTTGAAGGGCGGGCGCTGTGAGGCTTGCGAGGGCAATGGCGAAATCTGCATCGATATGCAGTTCCTGGCCGATGTCTGGGTGCGCTGCGAGCAGTGTCGCGGCAAACGCTACAACCGCGAGACCTTGCAGGTCAAGTATAAAGGCAAAACGATTGCCGATGTGCTCGATATGGATGTGCAGACGGCGCTGGAGTTTTTCGAGAGTGTGCCGAAGGTGCGGCGCATTCTGCAAACCTTGCACGACGTCGGGCTGGATTATATCAAGCTGGGGCAACCGGCGACGACCTTGAGCGGCGGCGAAGCGCAGCGGGTAAAGCTGGCGAAGGAACTGGCACGGGTTTCTACCGGGCGTACGATCTATATTCTCGATGAGCCGACCACCGGCCTGCATTTTGCCGATGTGCAACACTTGCTGGATGTGCTGCATCGCCTGGTTGATGCCGGCAATACGGTGATCGTGATCGAGCACAACCTGGATGTGATCAAAACGGCCGACTGGATCATCGACATGGGGCCGGAGGGCGGTGCCGGCGGCGGTCGGCTGGTCGCCGCCGGCACGCCCGAACAGGTCGCCGTCAGCGAGACATCGCACACTGGTCATTTCCTGCGCGAAGTTCTGGATGTGCCGGCAATTGCGGCGGCTGCGGCGGCTGACTAAATCCTGGAAACTATCCTGTCGGAGGCGAAAAAGCGCGTGGTGCAGCCGCTACCTGGCGGGCGTCGCCTGGCGGAGCGGCGGGGAAGTCGGCAAATTGCCCAACTTTTCCGCCGCTCTGCTGACTCAAAAAGCCAAAAAAATACTATAATGGCGCCATGAGCAGCGAAGGCAAGGAAACCGGAGCCGGCCGAGTGCAATCAGAGCCACAATCAGTGCAATCGGCTACAGGCATCTTCGGCTGGCTGCGCTTGCGCCTGTTGCCGCGGGGCGAAGATACGCTCCTGCTGGCAGCATATGCTATCCTGCTGACGGCCCTGATTTCCTTTGCGATCAATCAACGCGATCTGCCGGATTGGCAGTTCTACACCGGCCTGATCGGGCTGGCGGCAATGTTCGCCTTGCATATGCTGATGGTCGATCTGGAAGCATATTTTGGCGTGCAATCTGCAGTCTATTTGCACCTGGCTATCAACGGCGGCCTGTTCTGGCTGGTCAACTATGTCGGTTTCGGAGCCGGCTTCTCATTTTTGCCCTTTCTGTTGTTTATGCTGGCCTCCGAGTCTTTTGTGATGATGCGCCTGCTGATTGCCGCGAGCTATACCGCGGTTATTACGCTCGGCTGGTTCGGCATACTGTGGCTGTGGGTTCGCGATGTTGGCCAGGTGCTGCTCAATGTTCCCAGTGTCGGCCTGGGTCTGATATTCACGATCACCGTCTCACTGATGCTGGTGCGCTATGGCCGGCAGACGGCACGTGCCGAGGCGCTGGCAGCGCAACTGAAAGCGGCCAATGCTGCTCTCCGGGCTGCGCGCGAACGTGAGAAAAGCCTGGCTGTCGTCGCTGAACGCCTGCGCCTGGCTCGCGACATCCATGACGGTCTGGGCCATCACCTGACTGCGCTGAATATTCAGTTGCAGGCTGCCGCCCGTTTGCTGGAACGTGATCCGGTGCGGGCCGGCGAAACCATTGAGGTCTGCCGGGAACAGGCCCGTGCCGCGCTCGACGAGGTGCGGCGCAGTGTGGCCTCGATGCGCGATACGACCTTCGATGATCGGCAGATCAGCCAGGTGGTACACGACCTGGTGCGCGAATTCAATCGCTCGACGCCGCCGGAAGCTCGCCTGGAATTGCTGGGCGACGAGATGTTTTTGCCGCCGGCGATTGCCAATACGTTGTATCGAACGGCGCAGGAAGGCCTGACGAATGCTCGTAAATATGCCGCAGCGACGAATGTGCTGGTGCGAATCCGCTTTGGTGCCGGTTTTGTACGGCTCTGTGTGGAAGATGACGGCATCGGTGCATCCAGGCAGGCAGCGGCGAGCAGTGGTTTCGGGCTGGCTGGCCTGCGCGAACGGGCTGAACAACTTGGCGGTAGCTTCAATGCCGGCTCGCGTACCGAAAGCGGCTACCGCATTGAAATCGAAGTGCCGCTGAAGCAACCTGCGGAATTGGCTGCTGCCAATCCGTCTGCCCGTGCGGAGGAGAACGCCGAATGATACGAGTCGTGCTGGTCGACGATCAGAATCTGGTGCGCCAGGGCATTCAAACTTTGCTTGATATGGAACCCGACCTGGAGATTGTTGGGGTGGCCGCTGATGGCCAGGAATCGCTGGAAGTTGTTGCACGCTGCCGCCCTGATGTTGTGCTCATGGATATTCGGATGCCGAAACTGGATGGTGTCGCGACGACCCGGCTGCTGCACGAGCGATTTCCGGAAATTGGTGTGATCATCCTCACGACTTTTGACGATGACGAGTATGTCTTCGAGGGGCTCAAAGCCGGTGCACGCGGTTACATGCTCAAAGATGTGAATAGCGACGATATAGCAGCGGCGGTGCGCACCGTCGCGGCGGGTGAAGCCCTGATCCAGCCAAGTATTGCGCGCAAAGTCGTGGCCGAGTTTTCACGACTGGCCAGCGCAGGGGCGCCGCCGGTGACGCCGCCGCTGCTGGCAGAACCACTGAGCGACCGCGAATTGGAAGTGTTGCATGCGCTTGCCGAAGGCCTCTCGAACCGTGAAATTGCTGCCCGCCTGGTGATCACTGAGGGCACGGTGAAAAATCATGTCTCCAGTTTGCTGGCCAAACTGGATGTGCGTGACCGCATCCAGGCCGTGCTGAAAGCCCAATCGCTACACCTGCTCTGACTTGCGCAGGCGGTGGTGAGATGCCGGTTGTGCCAGAGTCTTTTCGCCCGATTCGACTGTGCTTCGGGCAGGCTGCGGCAGCGTGGAAGAAGCCGTTTTATTGCGCTGGTTCTGGCCGCATGCGGCCAGAACCAGCGCAATGCTTTTCCGCTTTGCCGGTACAGCCTGCGGTAGTGCGGAAGATAGAAGGCCGGTTGGCTCCAGGTATGACCGGCCTTCTATCTTTTGGCACTGTTACCGGCCGACGCTGCGGAGTATCCTGGAATCAGGCAAACACTGATGCAACAGGAGAACACCATGATGAATGATGATATGCAGACGATGAATCACGAAGAAGATGTACGGCAAGATGAACAAAACCCGCGTGATGCCCTGGTCGGTGGGGTTGTGCTGATTGGCCTGGGTGTGCTGTTGTTTCTGGCACAACTGGTCGATATTGGCTTGCTGGTATTGCCGATCCTGTCGGCAGTCTTTATCGCCGCCGGGCTGATTTCGCGGCGGGCCGGCTGGTTCATTCCCGGCGGAATCCTGGGTGGCATTGCTCTTGGTTCGACGGTGAGCGAGTTGATGGTTCTACCGGAAGACAGTGAGGGCGGCCTCTTTTTGCTCTGCTTTGCGCTGGGCTGGCTGAGCATCACGCTATTAAGCCGGCTATTCACTCGCGAGCGGCACAACTGGGCGCTGATTCCGGCGGGCATTATGGCGCTGATCGGCAGTGCATTACTGGCCGGCGATTTTGGGCGCAACATCCTGGGTCTGACATTCAGCGTCGCCAATTACATCTGGCCGCTGGCCCTGATCGGGTTGGGGATTTACCTGATCTGGCAGCAGCGCCGCAGCAACTAGCGGACGAACTAGAGAAACCAGGAACGGAAGAACCGTGTCGGGAGGCATCTGCACAGATGCTTGCTCTTCAGGCGCGGAAGGGATCGCTCATTTCGTTCGTTGTGGCGACGAAGCCGCCACAACGAACGAAAAAGATCGTCATTTCCTGGGGCTGCCGCAGTCGGCCTTGATGCGGCCAGCATCAAGGCCGACTGCGGCAGTCGTGTCAGGGACAGTTGGGGAAAGGTGCGCGTCAGTGGCTGCGCGCACCGGGGGAATGCCGCCGCTGGCCGGTCAGGCGTCGCAACAGAGCCTCGAAGGGGTTGTGGCGCTGTGCTGCCGGTTTCTCTGTGTCAGCAGAGCAATGGCTGGCCTGCCGGTCGAGCTCGGCGGTCTGGCGATAATCATCGTACTGTAGTGAACGCATCATATAATCAAGATCGGGCGAACTCATAGTGACCTCCTGGGATGGCCCGGAAAACCATACATTTGCTTACGTACGTAGGATACGCGAAAATACCGCCGGCTGCTGTAATGGGATCCCCTATTTTCGGTGGCCCGATTACCTATTTTTTGTTTGTTTTCGCTATGTTATAAGGTAAATCTTTGGATAAAATGTCTATATCACGGCAAACTGAAGTCACGTATATTCTGATCCACGGCTCCTGGCACGGTGCCTGGATCTGGGAACGGCTCCAGCCTCTGCTTGGTGCGGCGAGCTATGCCGTTGATTTGCCGGGCATCGCAACGCATAGCCCGCATAGTCTGGCCGGCATTACCCTGGCCGATTGGGTGGACGCAGTAGTGGCGGCGGGTAAGGAGCGGAGCGGCGACCTGGTGCTGGTGGCGCATTCGATGGGTGGGATCGTGTTGCCGGCAGCGGCGGCGCGACTGGCCGGCCGGGTGCGTCGGGCCGTGTATGTGGCCGGGCTGGCTCCGGCCGAGGGGCGTTGCGGTGTCGATCTGTTTGTGCCGCTGAAGCTGCCGTTCAGTGTCGGGCCACTCGGCGGGCGGCCGGCGGGCGGAACTCTGCCGGCCCACGGCATCCTGCGCAACTGGCTCTGTCACGACCTTGATGCCGGCACCTGCCGATGGTTGATCGCGCGAGTGCGCCCGACGCCTGCCGGCCCGTCATTGACCCGCGTGTCATGGAACGGCTTCCGGTGGCCCTGCCCGGTCACGTATATTGCCACCCGCCGGGATCGCGCCGTCAGCCCGGCGGTACAGCAACGGGCGCTGGCCAATCTGCCGCTCGACACCAGCGTCATCGGCCTCGATTGCGGGCACGAGGCAATGCTGGCGGCGCCGGCGGAACTGGCACGGGCAATCGAGCAGGAATGCCAGGGTCTGTGATCCCCATTGGAGAACGCGGCAATTCTCGTGTACAATACCCAACATGGATTCGCATCCTGATCAACCAGCGCCAGCTGCCTGAGCTTTATGCGACTTTTTCGGCGTAGCTTTGATGTTACCCAGGCCCGCCCCAGACTGGCCGCAGACAGCGATCTTGAGCGCGTCGCACGCCTGCTGCGTGACGGCGTGCGGCGTTTTTATGCCATGAATGCCGCCGATTTGCCGGGCCTGTTGCGTGACGGCCGGGCGGTGGTGCTGGAGGCCGACAACGAGATCGGGGCGGTGGTGGTGCTGAGCCGTGAACTCGACCGGAGTGCCTGGCTGCGTGGCCTGGCCCTGACCGACGGCATCAATTATGAGCCGACTGTTGATATGCTGCTAGGCTACCTGCATCAAACGATGCAAGCGAGCGATTTGTGCCGAATCTATTATGCCGGCGATGATAGTGCCGAACCCTGGCTTAATCCGCTGTTGCTGCGGCGGGGCTATCAGCGCAGTACGGAAGTGGTTGTCTATGAGAAACGCAAGCTGGATTGTCCGGCAGTCGGCAATCAGTCGGTGACCATTCGCCCGGCAACCGGCGCTGATCTGCCGCTCGTCCTGCACCTTGATCGTTCATGTTTCGAGGCCCAGTGGACGAAAGATGAGTCCATCCTGGGGCCGGCAATCAATCAAGGGCATTTTTTTGTGCTGGCCGAAATGTATCATACTGTGGTTGGGTATGCCTATGCTACTGCACATTTTGGGGGCCGGCTGGTACACCTGGTGCGGATCGCGGTGACACCGGGTCTGCGGGGCCACGGCGTTGGTGTGCGGCTGATGGCCGAACTGGTTGGCTATGCAATCGACCAGAGTGCTACCGCGATCACGCTCAATACCCAGGCGTACAACGTTCAGGCTCAACGCCTGTATTGCTGGTTCGGGTTTCAACCAACCGGTGAGCGCCAGATTGTTCTCCACTATGATCTGTGACAACTCCCAATCCTCTTCATAGATGTAAGGATACCGGACGAAGAACAGGTGTACAACAGCTAAGCGGCTAAAGCAAGAAAGGGGCTTCTATCCAAGGGCTAAAGCTCCTGGGTTTTACGCCCTATAATCGTAAGGGCAGGAGAAATGCTATGTCTGCCAGGATCGAGCCCCGGGACTGGGAACGGTACTTTGGCCGGCGGGCTCGCCGGCGCGGCGGGCCGCTGAAGGCGCTGGGGAATGTGCTGCTGTTTCTCGTCATCGTGGGGGCGCTGAGTTTCGGCGGCACAACTTTGTTTCAGTATGGCATCGAGCAGCAACAGGCTGAAGCCACGGCCCGTGCTGTCCAGATTTCTACTCAGAATGCCGAGATACTTGCCGCGCAGACAGCGCGGGCCGCCGAAGAACAGACCGCCGGCGACGAAACGGCAACGGCCGGTGCAGCGGCGGCGACCAGCCCGGCACCAACCGCTGAGGCTGAAATTGGTATCGGTACGGCCATCGCTTCCGGCAATCTGCGCAACGAACCGCTGATCGCGCCCGAAACGATTATTGGGCAGCTCTGTGCCGGCGACCAGCTGGCCTTTCTCGAACGCCGGCAACTCGCGGAAACCACCTGGTATCGCATTCGTGTAACCGCCACCGGCCCGGATTGCGATCCGCAACGTGTTACAGCCGGATCGTCAGGTTGGGCTTCCGCCGTGCTGACCGGTGAACCCTTGCCGTAAGTCACGTGCAAGCTTGCTGTCAGTCGTTCCTCAGTTCGATTGCTCCGAATGACGAGTGCCGACTTCGTTTGGATGAAGGAAGCAGGTGGAAGCGGAGTAATCGCCGCGATGTTATGCGAAATCGCGGTAAATGGGGGCAAAATTATGAAAGCAGCATATGTCGCGGTGCCGGGAGCAACATTGAGTATTGCACTCCTGATCTTGATTTTTCTTTTGTCGAGCTGCGCGCTACCATTTGCGCCGGAAAGCCGCTATATTAGCCAGATGATCGATCATAGCCGACGAACCAGCGAAACCGTCAGCCGGCTGCAACACCTGGCGGCCGCACCTGAGCCTGCCAACCCGGCCTGGGCCGCTGAAGTGCATAGCCAGCTCGGTATGTTGCGCGGCCTGATCGACGAGGCGCGGGGCATCGTGCCGCCACCCGGCTTTCAATCCATCCACGATTCCTACCTGGCGACGATTGAGCCGTTCGATAGCCTGGTCGGCAGCTTCGACCGGGCGGTAGCTCTGGGCGAACGCGCCGAAATGCAGCAGGTGCGCCTGGTTATCGAGCAGGGCCTGGCGGCACTGCGGGAGGTGGATTTTGCCATGGATGACCAGCATGTAGGGTTCAGGTGATGGGTGATGGGTGATGGGTGATGGGTTTTCCATTCTCATCACTCACCTCGCACCAGATATTATGATTTCGCTTGACGACTTATTGGCAGCCGGTGGACGGCTGCACGGGCCGGCGCACCAGCGTGATTTTACGGATATTGCCTATGACTCGCGGCTGGTGCAGGCCGGTGAGCTGTTCGTCGCGCTACGCTCGGATCGTGCCGATGGGCATGATTATATTGCCGATGCGTTGAAGGCCGGCGCGAGGGGTATTCTTTGCGCACGGCCAGTGCCGGTTGCAGCACCGGCCACCTGCATTGTGGCCGACGATCCGCCGGTTCTACTGCGGCACTGGGCCAGTCGCCGGCTGGCCCGGCTGTCACCGCGCACCATCGCCGTTGCCGGAAGCCTGGGTAAAACCAGTACTCGCAATGCTATCGCTACGCTACTGAAAACGATGGCCCCAACCTTTCGCAGCCGGCGAAGTTTCAATTCACTGCTCGGTGTGCCGATTGCACTGGCTCGCCTGACCCCCGAACACCGCTTTGCCGTCCTCGAATTTGCCGGCGACCGACATGGCGGCATCGCCGAACTGGCAAGCTGGTTTCCTCCGCAAATCGTCGTTATGACCAATATCGCCGACAGTCATCCGGCCGCCTTCGGCTCGCCTGCGGCCATCGCCGCCGATCTTTCGTCGCTGCCGATGGCTTTGCCTGCCGGTGGCATGGCTGTGCTGAATGGCGATGATCCGCTGTTGCGTGAATTGCACGTACCGGATGCGGTCGGAAGCCTGCTGTTTGGCAGCACGTCCGACTGTGATCTGCAAGGCGAGATTCTTGAAACGACGCTGGCTGGAACCCGCCTGCGGCTGGCCTGGCGGGGCCGGAAGCGTGAGGCGCAAGTGCCTCTGGTGGGCGAACCGGCGCTGCCGATTGCGCTGGCTGCCGTGGCGACGGCACTGGTCTGTGGCATGGATTTCGATGCGGCAGCGGCGGCCCTGGCCGCAGTCGAATTGCCGGCCGGTCGTTTGCGGCCACTGCCCGGAGGGGTACCGGCCGGCGGCGCGACGATCATCGACGACAGTGCCGGGGCAACGCCGCTGGCAATGCAGGCGGCCTTGCGTTCGCTGGCGCAACTGCCGGCCCGGCGCAAAATCGTCTTGCTCGGCCCGTCTGAAACAACCCATGTGCCCGATACGACATGGCAAGAACTGGGCCGGCTGGCAGCACAGGTTGCCGATCTGGTTATTGTGAAAGGCCGGCAACCGGCAACTTTGCTCCAGGCCATGAAAATCGCTAACGCAGCGCTTGTTCAGCCGGCCGATACGGCGGCCGGCGCTCTGGCGGCCTTGCCGGCGGATCTGGGAACCGGCGATTTGCTACTCGTCAGTGGGGCGGCGGCGGCGCGCCTGGAGCGGGTGGTGGCGGAACTGGTGGCGGTGGAACTGCGGGACACCGGTGCAGTTATTCGGCAAGAGCCGGCCTGGCGTTCGGTGCGAATTGCCGCGCCCGAGCGCCCGACCTGGTTGCGGATCGACCTGGATGCGATTGCGCACAATGTACGTCGGCTGATCGATCTGGCGGGTGTGCCGCTGATGGCGGTACTGAAAGCCGATGCCTACGGTCACGGGGCGGTGCGTACGGCGCGTGCGGCCTTGCGCGGCGGCGCGACAGCACTGGCGGTTGCAACGCTGGGTGAGGCGCGCCGGTTACGCAAGGCCGATATTGTTGCGCCGATCCTGGTACTGGGGTATACGCCGCCCTGGCAGGCGCGCCAGGCGATTGCCCTTGACGTCGCCTGTACGTTGTTCGATCATGATACGGCGCACGCCTTTGCCACTGCTGCCCGCGACTTGCAGCGGCGTGCGGTTGTGCATGTCAAAATCGATACCGGCATGGGCCGGTTGGGGCTCGATCCGCAGGCGGCGACTGGTTTTCTAGCCGAACTGCGGCGCTGGCCCGACCTGGATGTTGTCGGTCTCTACACGCATTTTGCCACGGCCGACAGCGCCGATGAAGCATTTGCCCGCCGCCAGCTAAGCCGGTTCCAGCAATTATTGACCGAACTGACGGCCAGCGGGCTACGTCCGCCCCTCGTGCATGCTGCCAACACTGCGGCGCTGCTGCGGTTTCCGGCGGCGCGCTTCGATATGGTGCGCCCGGGTATCGGCTGCTACGGCCTGGCGCCGGCTGCGGAAACGGCACTGCCGGGCGGATTTGTGCCGGCACTCTCGTTCCATTCCGAAGTTGCCCAGGTGCGCGAGCATCCTGCCGGCACAGCGATTTCCTACGGCGGGCGCTTCGTGACCGAGCGTCCGACCCTGGTAGCGACCGTACCGGCAGGCTACGCCGACGGCCTGCGGCGCGCACCGGCATGGCGGGCCATGTTGCTGCGCGGGCGGCGTGCCCCGCTGATCGGGCGGATCTGTATGGACTATGCGATGCTCGATGTGACCGACATTCCAGGGGTAAAACGGGGGGATCCGGTAGTTCTGATCGGGCCGCAGCAAGGTGCCGAAATCAGCGCCGACGAAGTTGCCGACTGGCTGGGCACGATCAACTACGAGGTACTGACATCAATCCTGGCGCGGGTGCCGCGCGAGGTGGATGAGTAGTGGCGCAGCAGTGCGGCGGGCTTTCTGCCGCCTGGCGGCAGAAAGCCCGCCGCACTGCTGCGCCACTACTCCAATCCCAGATACGCCTTCTGCACGGTCGGGTTGTCGGCAAGGGACTGGGCCGCGTCGGCGAGCACAATTTCGCCGGACTGCAGCACGTAACCGCGGCTGGCGATACCTAGCGCCATCAGCGCATTCTGCTCGACCAGCAAAACCGTTATGCCCTGCGCGTTGATCTCACGAATAATATCGAAGATTTGCTCAACCAGAACCGGTGCCAGGCCCATGCTCGGTTCGTCGAGCAGCAATACGCGCGGGCGGCTCATCAGGGCGCGACCAATGGCGAGCATCTGCTGTTCGCCGCCGGAGAGCGTGCCGCCCTTCTGCGAGATGCGCTCACGCAGGCGCGGAAAGAGCTCGAAAACTCGTTGCAAGTCGTCCTGGAATTCCCGGCTCCTGACATTTTTGAGATAGGCGCCCAGTTCGAGATTCTCGAGCACCGAGAGCCGCGGGAAAATCCGGCGCCCTTCCGGTGACTGCGAAACCCCCAGTTTGACGATCTCGTGGGCGGGCATGCGCTCGATGCGCTTGCCTCTGAGCAGCACTTCGCCCTGGCGCGGGCTGAGCAAACCCGAAATCGTGCGCAGGGTCGTGCTCTTGCCGGCACCATTCGAGCCGATCAGCGTGACGATCTCGCCCTCGTCGACCGTCAGCGACAGGCCTTTGAGGGCGTGAATATTGCCGTAATAGGTATGGACGTTTTTCAGTTCAAGTAGTGCCATAGGTTTGTCTTTTTTGACTTACGCAGTCGGCGTTGCTTCCTAGTGCCGCCAGGGCATGCGCCTGCGGCAGCGTGGAAATGGCTCTCTTTTTCGTTCGTTCTGGCGGCGAAGCCGCCAGAACGAACGAAATAAGCGCTTGCGTTTTCTTGCTATTGCGCCGAAGCCGAAGACTCATTTTCGGTGACTGCCGGTTGGTCGTCAGTCGCAGGTTCCGCGCTATGCTCGGCGGCACCTTTGCCGAGGTAGGCTTCGATGACGCGCGGATTGGCACGGATCTCGGCGGGCGAGCCCTCGGCGATTTTGGTACCGTAGTCGAGCACAGTGATGCGCTCCGAAATCGACATCACCACGCGCATATCATGCTCGATCAGCACCACCGTAATGGCGAGGTCGTCTCGCAGGCGGCGGATCAGATTGGTAGCTGCACCGGTTTCCTGCGGGTTCATGCCGGCGGTCGGTTCATCGAGCAAGATCATTTTGGGGTTGACGGCCAGCGCCCGGGCGATTTCGAGCCGGCGCTGATCGCCATAGGCCAGGTTGCGCGCAATCACATCGCGTTTGTCGTCGAGATTGACGAAGCGCAGAAATTCGCGAGCCTTTGCGACGGCCTCGCGTTCTTCGCGGCGCACTCCGCCGGATTTCAGGATGATCGGCAGCAGGCCGGCCTTGAGCTGGGTGTGCATACCCACCAGAACGTTTTCCAATACCGTCATCGTCTCGAACAGCCGGATATTCTGGAAGGTACGAGCAATACCGGTTGCCGTCACCCGGTCGGGGCGCCGGCCGGCAATGCTCTTGCCGTCGAACGTAATGCTGCCGCCGTCGGGCTTGTAGATGCCGGTAAGCACATTGAAGAACGTCGTTTTGCCGGCGCCGTTGGGCCCGATGACACTGGAGATACTGCCGCGCTCGATCATCAGCGTCACATCATTGACGGCAGTAAGGCCACCGAATACTTTGCGCACATCGCGGGCTTCGAGCAGTGTCATGAGGCATCTCCTGCCTGGCCGGGATCGGTCGCTGGTGGGGGGTTGGAGGTGCCCGGCGGCGGTACCGGCTCATCGCGGTGCAGTTCGGCCCGGCGGCGGTCTTCGGGCAAGAGTCCTTCAGGCCGGAAGATCATCATCAGAATAAGCAGCATACCGAAGAGCATGCGCTGGTACTGAGTCGGGTCGAGTGCCGTCGGAATCGGCACACCGCCCTGCTGCAATTCGCGCAGCACCTCGGCGATGCGGCGCAGGATCATCAGATCCAGCAGGGTGACAATGATCGCGCCGAGGATGGCGCCGGGAATGCTGCCCATGCCGCCGAGGATCACCATCGAGAGAATGATAATCGAGCGGATCAGATCGAAGGTTGGTGGGTTGATGAACAATTGCTTGGCTGCGAAAACCACTCCCATCGTGCCGGCAAAGGAAGCGCCGACCGCGAAGGCGAGCAGTTTCGTGCGGACAAGCGGAATGCCCATGGCGATGGCGGCGGTTTCATCCTCGCGGACGGCCGTCCAGGCCCGCCCGATGCGCGAGTTGTTGAGCCGACTGACGACGAGAATGGTCAGCAGCACAATCACCAGAACCAGGCCATAAAAATAGAGCAGGTAAAACTGCGAGTCGCTCAGATTAACGCCCATAGCCCGGAAGGTCTCGACGAAGGGCAGGGTCGGGCGGGCGATTTCGCCGATGCCCTGCGCGCCGTTGGTAATATTGATGGGCGTATCGAGATTGATGGCCAGCACCCGGATCACTTCGCCGAAGCCGAGCGTGACAATCGCCAGGTAATCGCCGCGCAGACGCAGCACCGGCAGGCCGAGCAGGATCCCGGTGATGGCACCGACGATCAGGCCAATAAACAAGAAGATAAAGAACCAGTCGGGCGGTACCGGCGACCAGGCCGGATTGATCTGCGTGATCTGCGGCGTACTCACAATACCCCAGAGATAGGCGCCAACGGCGAAGAATGCCACATAGCCCAGGTCAAGCAGGCCGGCGAGACCCACCACGACATTGAGCCCGAGCGCCAGGGCGACAAAAATCCCGGCCTGGGTAGCCACATCAATGTAGAACTGGTTCATAGTGCCGAAATAGGGCAAGACCACACCGAGCGCCAGGGCTGCCACAATCACTTTGTACCAGATCGACACCCGTGACTGGTAGAGGATCAGCATCAACAGCAAAAAGAGCGCAAAGAGCGTATCGGTTATCAGGCTGGTGCGTGGGTTGAGCAACATGGCGCCCGAGACGGCGATGGCATAGGCGCTCAGCAGCACATAGGTGACCGGCCCGTCGCCGAAGAGGGTATGTTTCAGCAAAACGTTATCGCGCATGGGCTACACCTTCTGGGTTGTCGATTCGCCGAGCAAGCCGGTCGGGCGGAAAATCAGAATGAAAATGAGAATACTGAAAGCTGCAATATCGGCATAACTGGCGCCCGAAAGCACGCCACCGGTAAAAATCGTCAGGTACGATGCCACAAATGCCTCGAGAAAGCCGAGCACAATGCCACCGACCATGGCACCGGTAATATTGCCGATACCGCCAAGCACTGCCGCCGTAAAGGCCTTGAGGCCGGGCAAGAAACCCATATAGGGATTGACGGTTCCGATGCTGGCGCCGAGCAATACGCCGGCTGCACCACCGAGGGCACCGCCGATCAGGAAGGTGATCGCAATAATCTGATTGACGTTGATGCCCATGAGGCTGGCGGTGGCGCGATCCTGGGCGACGGCGCGAATAGCGCGGCCCAGCCGGGTAACATTGACCAGGTAGTTCAGCAGCATCAAGATCAGCAGCGCCACAATAATGAATGTCAACGCACGATTGGTGATGACAAAGGCGACTATGCGTTCATTGACGACCAGGAAAGGCAGTTCGATGCGAAAGGGTTCGACCCGGTCGGGCGTGACAAAGCGGGTATTGAAACTGAGGAACGGCGTACTGGTAGCAATCATGCGCACGGCATCTTGCAGGAAGAGCGACATGCCGATTGCCGAGATCAGCGCGACCAGGCGCGGCGCATTGCGCAGCGGGCGGTAGGCAACTCGCTCGGTGCCCATTGCCAGCAGGCCACTGATGGTCATACCGAGCACCAGGGCAATAAACGTAAAAGTGAACGGCGGAATATTGGTGACGATATACGCCAGTGGTGGGAAGAAACCGAAGACCGCGCCCCATTCCGGACGCGGCGCGAAGAATTCCAGGGTGCCGGTTGCCGCCAGCACCAGACCAAACGCTGCTCCCGTGAAAGCGCCGACCATAAAAATCTCGCCATGGGCGAAATTGATGAACTCCAGCACACCGTAGACCATGGTGTACCCCAGCGCAATCGTCGCAAACAGAAAGCCGCGCACGATCCCGTCGATGATCACCTGAGGCAGCAGGTTGATGGTCTGGCCAAGCAACTCGGGGCGGGAGCCGCGCATCGCCAGGGCTACCAGGATCACAAACAGGCCGAGAAACACCGCACTCCCGACGATATAAAGCAACACCTGGACAATCGGGCCAAAAACCGGGCCAAAGAACGTTTCGATGGGGCGGCGCTCAACTGCTATCGCAGGGCGCGCATTCGCATCAGCAGCCATAGTACCTCATAGGCTAGACTAGAACGTCGTTGTGCATCGTTGCACTTCGCGTACACAACTTACGCATCCGGCGTTGGATGCCGGCCGCATCCGGGGCTTTTCCGCCTGCGGCAGTGTGGAAGAGCTTTTTCTTGCATTGGTTCTGGCGGCGAAGCCGCAAAATCAGGCGAAAAAGCCTGTGCGGCGTAAGCAACTACGCCGGCTGCGCAAGTCATGTAATTCAGCAACAGTGGAGCTACGCATATGCCGGTCTGGGCGGCGAAGCCGCCCAGACCGGCATATGCGTAGCTCGAATTACGCTTTCTATTCGGGCGGGGCCAGTTCGAGCCGGGTGATCAGGGCGTTGTCGTTCCAGTTGTTGGTGTTGGCCTGCAGCACATAGTAGGTTGCAACGGTCGGGTCGCCCTGTTCGTTGAAGGTGTAGGTTCCGGTAATGCCCTCGTAGGCACCCAGTTCACGGATGGCCGCAACGACCTGCTCGCGGTTCGGCGCGCTGCCGTTGTCGACGGCGGCTTTCAAAATACCGGCAATGCAAATGCCCATCGAGTCGTAAGATTGCGGCGAGAAGGGCGGAGCGTCCTCATTGTAGGTGTCGGCATAATCCGTAGCGAACTGAGCGGCATTCGGGAACTGGCTTACCGGGGCGGCCACCGAGGTG
>DAOTUJ010000030.1:0-5841 GCA_034437175.1 Chloroflexaceae bacterium
GGGCATGGCTGAAGAGCCAGCGCTGGGATGAAGCAATGCGTTTGCGGCCACCGCCACAGCGTCCCTACCAGCGGAAGGCTCCATCACCGCCGGTCGCCACGGCGGCATGACAACTCATGCCTGGACCCGTACGTTCGTACGTTCGTACGTTCGCCACCCCGGCCTGGCTTGCAGAGGCCGCAGCGCTATGCTACACTGCGCATAGTTGCCCCTGTAGCTCAGTGGATAGAGCGAAGGTTTCCTAAACCTTGTCAGCGGTGGTTCGAGTCCGCCCAGGGGCGCACCGCCTGTTTCGATTGGCGAAATATGTGCCGCATCGCGTATCACGTGATGGTTTTGCGCTTCACCCCATCCAACCGCGCCGTTCGGCCCTTCCTGTCCTGGCTGGTTTCATGTTGAGCGACCACGCTCCCGCCCGCGGCAAAAGTAAGGTAAGATACAGCCATACGTATATTTTATGGAAGCCGGTACGCCCGACGCGACCTGCTTTCTGCGAGATACACCATGGCTGTTGCAACGACTACACCTGATGGTTTGACGATACTGGTTGAGGAACTGCCATACACCCATTCGGTGTCCATCGGCTGCTTTGTGCGTGTCGGCGCGTGCGATGAGCCGGCTGAACTCAGCGGGATCGCCCATGCCATCGAGCATATGTGTTTCAAGGGCACGCGCGATTTCCCCAGTGCGCGCCTGATCTCCGAAGCTGTTGAGGGTGTCGGCGGGATTATGAATGCCTCGACCTCCTATGAAAATACCGTTTACTGGTGCAAGGTCGCCGATGTGCATTTCTCCCGGGCGCTCGAAGTGCTCGCCAACCTGCTGCGCTTTCCGCGCTTCGATGCCGGCGAGCTGGCCAAAGAACGCCGGGTGATCATCGAGGAGATCCGCGGCCTGCAAGATAGCCCGGCCGATTGGGTTCACGAACTGGTGCAAGAATCGCTCTGGGGCAGCCAGCCGCTTGGCCGTGACATCGCCGGGAGCGTTGAGTCGGTAGCCGGCCTGCGCCGGGCCGATCTGCTGAATTTTTGGGAGCGTTACTATCGCCTGGATCGCATGGTCATTTCGCTGGCCGGCAATATTCGTGCCGATGCGGCTATCGATGCAGTAACGACTGCCTTCGCCGGGCATTCGGCTGCCGGCACCGCCGGGCGAGCGATGGTCACTACGTCGCAGCCCGGCCCACACCTGCGTTTGCTCAACCGCGAGAGCGAACAGGGTAATTTTTGCCTGGCGCTGCCTGGTATTTCCTATTACGACCCGGAACGCCGGGCGCTCCAGGTGCTCGATACCATCGTCGGTGGGGGCATGTCGTCGCGGCTCTTCCAGGAGTTGCGCGAAGAACAGGGTCTGGCCTACAATGTCGGTTCGTATTATAGCGAATATGCCACGACCGGTTCCTGGGCGATTTTCGGCAGTGTCGAAACCGCTTCGCTGTGCGACTGCCTGGCTGCAACATTTGAGATTCTGCGATCCATTGCTGCCGAGGGCATCACGGCCGCCGAGCTCAACCTGGTTCAGGAGCAGGTCAAGGGCGGTATGCTGCTCTCACTGGAGGATAGCTGGTCGCAGGCCTCGCGCAATGCCTCGCTCTGGATGCGCCACGGCAGCATTCGCTCTGTTGAGCAGGTGGTTAGCGAAATCGAGGCGGTGACGCTGGACGATGTGCAGCGTATGGCTCGCCGCTTGCTGCGCCGCGACGATTTGCACCTGGCGGTGATCGGCCCCTATGATGCCGACGATGCGCACGAGTTGCAGGCGTTACTCGCAGAAGGACTGGACGCGTGAAGCAGATTGCCGTCATCGGCGCCGGGGTGGCCGGTCTGGCCGCTGCCGGGCGCCTGCAGGAAGCCGGTTTCAATTGCACGATTTATGAGAAGAGCCGCGGTGTCGGCGGGCGCGCCGCTACCCGGCGGGTCGATCGGTTTACTTTCGACCATGGTGCCAACTATGTCAAAGCACCGGATGGCCCGCTGCGCGCCCTGGTCGAAGGCAGTCGTGGTTCACAGGGCGACCCGGCGCACGATATTGGCCGCCCGGTCTGGGTGTTCGATGCGGCCGGCCGGATCGCGGAGGGCGACCCGGCGCAGAATGCCGACGAGAAATGGACCTGGCGCAGCGGGATCACGGCCCTGGCCAAGAGCATGGCAGCCGGTCTGCCCATCGCGTTCGGGCAGCAGGTGACCCGGATTGCGCCGGGAAAATCGGCGCGTTACGGGCTGTTTGATGCGGCGGACGCGCTGCTCGCTGAAGCCGATGCTGTGTTGTTCACGCCGCCCGGCCCGCAAACTGCGGCCATTCTGTGCCGTAGCAACATCGCTGCTGCGCTGCGCGACGAGGTGCTGGCGTTGCTTGAGCCGGTGCAGTATCGGCGTTGCATTGCGTACGTCTTCGCCTTTCCGCGCCGCCCGCAAGTGCCCTGGTACGCGCTGGTCAACCTTGATCGCCGGCATCCGATTGCCTGGCTGGCCTGTGAGCACGATAAGCCCGGCCGGGTGCCGGACGGCAGCGGCCTGATGATGGCCCAGATGAGCCATGATTTCAGTGTGGCGCACTGGGACGACGTGGCGAAGGGCACGGCCGGTTCGGCGGTCGGTATGCCGTTTCCGCCCTCGGCTGAAACCGTCGCCGGTCTGATCGGCGAGGTGATTGGCCAGGAGCTCGGCGAACCCGGCTGGGTACATCTGCAGCGCTGGCGCTACGCATTGCCTGACGGTAGCGCCGACTTTGATCAACTCAATCGCAATGGCGTCGGACTCTTCTTCGCCGGCGATTATGTCACTGGCCTGGGCCGGGTACACCTGGCGATTGAGAGCGGCTGGCAGGTGGCGGAGCGAATAGTTCATAAACATCGCTAATTGCGTGCCGCCGGGCATTGTCGGGCGGCACGCAATTAGCGACTTTCTAGAGGCAAGGAGCTTGCATGAGCTACGGAGTCAAACTCGATCCACGACAGATCGGCGGCGATATCGGGGTGCGTGAGCTGGTCGATAATTTTTTGTACGCTTATAATGCGGCCCGCCTGCGCGAGGCCTGCCAGCTCTTCGCCCGCAAAATCGCCCAGCCCGATGTGACCATCGGGGTGACGCTCAGTGGGGCGCTCACGCCGACCGGCCTGGGTACAGCGGCGCTGGTACCGCTGATCCGTGCCGGCCTGATCGACTGGGTGGTCAGTACGGGCGCCAATCTCTACCACGATCTGCACCGCTCGCTGGGTTTTGAGCTCTTCGGCACAACGCCTTTCAGCAACGATATCGAGTTGCGCGAGCAGAATATCATCCGCATCTACGATATTCTCTTTCACCAGGATGTGCTGCTGGAGAGCGATGCTTTTGTGCGCGAGTGCCTGCGTGCCGAGGAATTCCAGCGCACAATGGGCACGGCTGAACTGCACTATAAGCTCGGCAAGTACACCCGCGCCCGCGAAGAAGCGCTGGGCAGCGGCTATGTCTCGATCCTCACTGCAGCCCATGAATGCGCTGTGCCGCTCTATACCAGCAGCCCGGGCGACTCGACCCTGGGCATGAACGTGGCGGCGCTGGCGCTGGAAGGGCTGAACTGCCGCTTCGACGTCGAGCGCGATGTCAACGAGACGACGGCGATTGTCTATGATGCCAAGAAACGCGGCGGCAAGAGCGCGGTGGTAATCATTGGCGGCGGCTCGCCCAAGAATTTCATTTTGCAAACCGAGCCGCAAATCCAGGAGATCCTCGGGCTGGACGAGAAGGGCCACGACTACTTTATCCAGTTCACCGACGCCCGTCCGGATACCGGCGGCCTCTCCGGTGCTACGCCCTCCGAGGCTATGACCTGGGGCAAAGTCGATCCCGACCAGCTTCCCGATACGGTCGTCTGCTATGTCGACAGCACCATCGCGCTGCCGATCCTGGCCTCGTATGCCCTGGCTTGCGTCGAGCCGCGCCCGCTCAAGCGGCTCTACGAGCAGCGCGATGAACTCTTCGAGGCGCTGGCCGCCGATTATCGAGCCGGTCTGTCCGGCGAATAGCCCATGCGGCTCACGCTCTTTCTGCTGGCCCTGCTGGCCGTGCTGCTGCTGGCGGCCATCGGGGTGCTGCTCTATCGGCGCTACTATCGCGACGACCCGCAGAACACTGCCCGGCGGATCTTCAAAAACAGCGCCGTCCCGCTGGTGATGCGGCTGGTGGTGCGCGGGCTGGACATGGTCTTCGCGATTGTGCTGCTCAGCACGCTGCCGGGCGCCGATGTCGGCCCTTACACCCTGGCCGCACTGCTGGTGGCCCAGTACCTCGGCACCATCACCGAATTCGGCCTGGGCACCCTGCTGACCCGCGAAGTCGCCCGCGACCCCGGCGCGGCCCGGCGGCTCTTCGGTGTGATGCTCTCGCTGCGCCTGCTGCTGATTGTGCTGGCGGCAGTGCCGGCGGCGGCCCTGTTGATCGGCAGCTATGGCTTGCTGGCCGACCTGGGCTGGGGTGAGGCAATTACCCCGGTTGGCCGGCAGGCTATCTGGATCCTGCTGCTGACCCTGCTGCCGAGCGCCTATTCCGGTGCGGTGACGGCGCTCTACAATGCCGCCGAGCGTATGGAGGTGCCGGCGCTGGTTGAACTGGTGACGGCGGCACTGAGCTTTGTGGCACGTATCGCCGTACTGTTGCTGGGCTTCGGCATCATCGGCCTGGCCTGGGCGGCAGTGGGCGTCTCAACAACGACGGCGCTGATCTATTTGCTGATCCAGTTGCGCATGTTCTTCCGACCTGGCTTGAGCTGGGACGGCAGCCTGGTGAGTTGGATCGTACCGCAGGCCGTACCGCTGATGCTCAACAATCTGCTGAGCGTGGTCTTTTTTCGCTTCGATGTCTTCTTGATCAAGGCTTTTGGCGGCGGCGAGGGTGACCTGCTGGTGGCGCAGTACAATGCGGCCTACCTGATCTTGAACATCGCTGCGATTCTGCCGCCGGTCGTGACCTTCGCCGTTTTCCCGCTGCTCTCGCGGCGGGCCCAGGGCGAGCGCCGCATCCTGGCCGAGGCGCAAAACCGGACGTTGCAGGTGCTGTTGTTGCTGGCCTTTCCCATTGCCATGGCTATGACCGTGCTGGCGCCGGATCTGATCCGCTTTTTTACGCGGGCCAATGCCGAGCAATATTTGCCGATTTCGGCCCGGGTGCTGGCGATCCTGGCCTGGTTCCTACCGCTCTCCTTCGCCAACGGATTGCTGCAATATGTGCTGATCGCTATCAACCAGCAGCGGGCAATCACGAAGGCTTTTGTGATCGGCGCCGTCTTCAATTTGAGCGCAAATCTCTGGCTCATTCCTGTTTTTGGTCTGTATGCAGCCAGCGTGATCACGATCCTGTCGGAAGTAGTGCTGTACCTGGTGTTTTTGCCCTTGCTGCGGCGCGAGGGATTACATCCGCCGCTGTTCGGCCTCTCCTGGCGCCCGGCGCTGGCGGCGCTGCTGATGGGCGGCGCGATGTGGGCGGTGTTGCAGGCGGCAGCGGGCCTGGGTTGGCCGGCGCCGCTCCTGGCCGGCCTGGCGGCTGTTCCGGTCTACGCGATGGCTCTCTGGGCGCTGGGCGGTATCGGTGCCGAGGAGCGTGCGCTGGCTCTGCGCATTCTGGGGCGGGCGTGAGGTGAGCGTTGGAGAACCAGAGAACTACGGAACCAGGGAGCCAGGGAGCCCTTTCAACTATAGCGTTTTTGCCAGATGGGTGACTTTGCGCTCCGGTCCTCACCCCCCAACCCCCTCTCCCGTACAGTCTGGCGCGACGAGAGCCTTACGCTTTGAGTTGGTCATCACCGGCGCCAGCCTGACAGGAGCGGGGGAGCCGGGCACGCCCGTTGTCATGTGCTCCCCGCTCC
>DAOTUJ010000031.1:0-26486 GCA_034437175.1 Chloroflexaceae bacterium
ATTTGCACCTGCTGGTACACCAGCAGGGCACGCAGATCCAGACCCGTCTGGTCGAGACACTGTCGCCGTTGCATCGCACGATTCTGGAACTGCTGCATCTGCCACCGTCTTGTTATGATCTCACCCGAAACCAAACGGTCACGAACGGGGAGGGGGCCGGATAATGCAAAAATCACGAACTATCGCCGGGACTACCGAAAGGTGAGTTTGCAGGACGTCAATTATGCCGCCGGCATCGAAGCCTATGGCCCGGTGATAATCAGTGGCAACCTGGTCAGCAATCATGCCGTTCTCGGGAATCTCAATGCGTCGAATGGGGGTATGGTTGTGGTCGGTTCGGCGACGGTCACGAATAATACGATTACGGGCAATATGGCGCTGAACACGCGTGCGCGTGAAACGAACCGTTATCTCGAAGGTGGCGGGCTCTATATTCGCGGAAGGATCGACCGCCTCGGCGATGTGGGCGGCACAGTTACCATCAGCGGCAACCTGATCAGCGGCAACAGCGCCGACAACGGTGGCGGCATATACCTCGACAGCCTGTTCGAAACCCTCATCTACGGCAATACGATCATCAGCAATACGGCGTCCTATGCCGGCGGCGGCATGTATATCGCTCCACCAATTCCCGAAGGCAATCCCATTACCTACAACCTGATCGCCGACAACAGTGCCGCTGAGCAGGGTGGCGGAGTCTTCCTTGCTACCCATACCAACCTCGGGCCGAGCCTGCCCAGGCTGAGCTTCAATACTATTCAGGGCAATCAGGCTGCGAGTGGCGCGGCGCTGTTCAACCAGAATCCGAATACCACTGCCGATATCAACGTCGAGAATACTTATTGGGGCACCGTCGATCAGTCGTCAATCGAAGCGGATGTCTATCACGCTATCGATGACAATCAGTTGGGCCTGGTCGACTATGTGCCGCAGAGCAGCACGATGATGCGTCAGGCGGCAACATATATCGATTACGACCTGGGACAGCCCGGTAGTTACTTCTCTGTACGCGGCTTCGGGCTACAGCCCGGCACAGTCTATCGAGTGCTGGTCAATCAGCAGGAGGTCGGCCGGCTCACCAGCAATGCCGAAGGTATCCTGCATGCCCAGTTGCGTACTCCCGCAACTGCACATGCCGGCATCTACAACATTGCGTTGCTGCCTGACAGCGCTGGTTTGCAGGCTGTAGTTCAGAGCGGCGCGCCGGTTTCTTATACCCTGCATGGCAGTGCGCCGCTGTGCCCGCAACGTGAGGTCGAAACGGTTTTTGATGTGCCGGCGACCCTCGATCCCGGCGGCCGGGTCTATCTGCCGCTGGTGCTGCGTTAAGCTGTTTCCATAGCCTTGTGATGCCGGCGGGCTGTGCCCGCCGGCATCACAAGGCCACAGAGAACTACTCCCGAAACAATCGCCGCAACCCGTATTGAAACCCGGGCACCACCGCTCCACCTTCCAGTTGCTCATCGAGCCCGTACTGGCGGATCTGTACCGCAGACTGGTATTCCACGGCAAGCCGGCTGTCCGGATACACCAGCCAGATCAGGCGAGTGCCGGCCGCCAGGTAATCCTGCACCTTCGCCTGCACCGAGGTCGCCGTTTCTGAGGGTGAGATAATCTCAACTGCCAGATCCGGGGCGATGGGCCAGAAACCGGCCTGCTGATCCACCGGCGGAATGCGATCATTGCGAACATAGGCCACGTCCGGCGCACGCACAATCGCGTCGGGTTCCGCTTGCAGCATAAATCCGGGTTCGGCTGTATAAACTTCGCCTAGTTCCTGATCCTCAACGTACTGTCCCAGCACGCGCGAGAGTCGTTCAGCATAGCGCCCCTGTACGGGGCTGGCCGGGCTCATCATCAGCAAATCTCCCCGTACCAGTTCATACCGGCGCTCATCATCCGCCAGCCCCGCCAGGTCGACCAGCGTCCAGGGTCGCCCCGGGCGTGGCACAATGATCGGCTCGGCTCGCAGCCGAGTCTCCGCTAGCGTGGCTTGCTCATCGACCATCAAGATCTTCCTTCCGCTTTTTCTGTTCGGTAGATATCTATCTGCATTGTACCCTCCTCCATTCGCCGGGGCAATTCTTCTCACGCCGTCCTCTCCCTCTCCCTACACCTCCCACACGCCGTTTGCCGCTATGCTGCAAGCGAGCTATGGCAACTCGTATTTGCATTCACGGAGGTGTTCTATGTTCCCGCTCCCGTCCCCCAACTGTCTTGCTGTGGTTCCTGGCTCTGCTGCTGCTCGCTGTCGGCGCTCTCGCCTTCGGCCCGTCCGGCCAGGCTAGCCCGCCGGCTGCGCTGCTCAGCCCGCCCAATCTGCAGCCCACGCCGACGCTCGAGCTGCCGCCCGATGCTGTGCTCGCATCGGTGCCGCTGGCTGCCCTGCGCTTCGATTCGGCGGAATCGTTGCGCGCGCTCCAGTTCAATCAGCCGCCGGCCAACTGGCTGATTACCCAGGCCAGTTTGCAGCAGGCCGGTGCCGGCCCCGCCCGCGATTATGCCGTCCGCGATAGCTTTGCCTTGCTCCAGACCCCGCTGCCCGCCGACCTGACTCTGCAACTCACGGCCTACAACGAGCGCGCTGCTGTCGCCGATCTGCTGCTGTGCGCCGATGCCGATAGTTTCTACCGCTACCGCGTGCTCGCCGATAGCTATGCCGAACCCGCCCATCGCCTCGAACTGGTGCAGGCTGGTACGGTCACGCTGCTCGCCGAGTCCGCTGCACCCGGCCTCAGCCAGTATCGCTGGCATACTCTCAGTTTTGCCAGCTCCGGCGATTTGCTGGTGGCGCGTTTCGACGGCTTCGAAGTGCTGCGCGCTCGCGATGATACCCTGCCAGGCGGCCAGGCCGGCTTCGGTAGCCTGGCCATCGGCGGTGTGCGCTTCGGTAGTCTGGAGGTGCTGCGATGAGGCCTGTGCCGGTGTCATGCAGTCGGGCGCTTGCGTTGCGGCTGCCGCTTTTGCCTTTGCCCTTGCTTTTGTTGCTGGCCCTGCTGCTGGCTCAGTTGCCGCTGTCCATCGCGCACGGCCAGTCCGCGCCGGCGCTCGACCTCCAGTTCACCCGCTTGCTGCCCGCTGCCAACGAGACTAAAAATCCCGCAATTGCGCTCAGCGGTAGCCAGGTGTTCATCGGTGCGCCCAATCGGCGCCTCGACGCAGCCATCTGGCAGGCCAATGTGCTCGATGCCCCCTTCGATCTGCCGGCATCCATCGGTACCGCCGGTGGCCAACCCGATTATTCGCCGGTCAGCCTGGCTGCCGCCGCCGATGGTTCGGTTTATGCCGCTTTCATCGATCAGGAAAATGCCACGCTGAGCCTGCGCCGCTATGCCGATGGAGTCTGGGGGCCGACCCGCCTGGTCATGCCGCCCGGCGCCGAGTTTCGTGTTGAAATGACCCTGGCTGTGCTCGACGAGACGATTTTTGTGTTCTGGCGTTCGCCTGATGCGCCTTTCTCGTTTTCGACCAGCACCGACCAGGGCCTGACCTGGTCGCCGCGCCGGTTTGTGCATCCCGCGCAAACTGGTTTTGGCGCGCTGTCGTTTGCTGCCGGTTCCGCCGGCCAGGCCTATGTGGCCTATGCCAGCGGCATCGGCGATTATCTCCAGATAGTCGTGGCGCGCTGGGATGGCACTGGTTTTGTTGAGCATACCGTGATGCCGCGCGCCGGACGCAATGCCGCCGGCCCGGCGATTGTCGTCCAGGCCGACGGCAATCCGCTGCTGGCCTGGCGCGAAGTCGAGGGCGGCATTTTCCTCGCCGAATTGATCGCCGGCAACTGGCAGACCCGCCAGCTGATCGATATGGTCGGCCACGGTGCCCTCGCGCTGAGTTCTGATGCTGCCGGCAACATTGCGGCCTACTGGATCAGCGATTACAGCGGCAGCACCGAGCTTTATGCCGCGCTCAAGCCCCACGACGCCGATTGGATCAATGCGGCTCGGGTCGGCAACGATGCGATGTTCCTGGCCAATGTGCGCGCCGACGGCCTGCTGCACACTGTGAGCGAGGCTTTCGGCGGCAAGCTGCTCACCAGTCGCTATGTGCAATTTGCCGCCGCCGGCATCGCCGTCGATATTCAGGCCCAACCCCTGCTCGATGATGGCGCCCGCGTCAGCGCAAAATCCTACCTGCCGCTAAGTTTTATCGATGCCAATAGCCAGATCGCCGACTTTCGCTGGAGCTGGGGCGATCAGTCGATTGCCGAGGCCGAATGGTTTCCCTTCAGTCCCGATGCCGGCCTGACACCGCCGGCGGCGGCTCGCACGGCGGCCACCGTATGCACCCTGCTCACGCTACAAACTCAGGTGCGTAGCCCGGGTGGACTGGTGCAGCAGGAACCGGCCGGCACCAGCATTCTGCTCGACCGCGCCGTGCAAACGCGAGTGAATTTGCATAATGCATCGAGTGGCGAAGCTGACGCCAGCCATCTGCCGGTGGCGACATTGCTGATCGATAACCGGGTCGAATGCAGCCGCACCGAAGAATTGTCCTTGCACTTCACGCCCGCCGCTCCGCCGGTGCTGCCCACGCCGCTGCAACTCGGCCCCTTCGCCGCTGGTAGCCTCCAGGCCGTCGAAGTGCAACTGCCCGCCGTCGAAAATGTCTACACTGCGACCATAGCCATCGCCGATGAGCACGGCCACCGGCTGAGCCGCGATGTCCGCATCGATGTCGACATCAGCCCGCCCACTGTGGTGCAGAGCGGAACCCTGAGCCTGGAAGCCAATCCGCTGGTGACGCTGCGCCCGATCTTGCACATCCACGACCTGGCGCTGCGTGACTGGTTTGCCGATCGCGACACTGAACATGCCGAGCAACGCATCTGGGGCATGCAACTACGAGCGCAGCGCCTGGCGCCCGAGCCGGTCGGCCTGTTTGAATCGGTGCTGATCTTGCCCTTCATGCCGGATGAAGTCGTCCTGGACGGCGATCGGCAAGCCGAACAGGTCAATCTCGAACGTGAAATTCCGCTGGAGCGCCTGCTGGGATCGGCGGTGCTGCCCGGCGATTATCAAATCCAGGTGCAGATCCTCGACGACGCCGGCAACCCCGCGCCACCACTGGCCTGGCTGGATCTGCATCTCGCCGAGATCGTCTACCCGCCGCTGTATCTGCCGCTGTTGCGCCAATGAAAGCAAAAGTGGGGTTATGGTGATGTCTGGCAGCTACGCCACCAGACATCACCATAACCCCACTGTATCAAAAAATTAATCTTCCTCGGCTTCGTAGTAGCGCGCCAGGCCCGCCAGCGCCATCTGCACCAGGAAGGGCGTTGTAATATTGCCGAAGATCGTCCAGTGGGCATTGTAATCGATGGCGACGGCTTCGCGCAGTTTGCCGGCCTCGACGAACTGCGGCAGGAAGCGCCGCAACTGCGCGCCCAGTGCCCGCCGCAGCCGGGAGTTTGCTACACTCAGTACCGCCTGCCGCAAATATTCCGAAAACTCACTCTGATCTTCGCCCTCGACTACCGGCGGCTCGCCACAGGCCTCGATCATCTGCTCGATGATCCAGTCGTCGAAGTGCAGCGGCGCAAAGGTTTCGGCCCGAAACAGTTCCAGACTAAACAGATTGGCTTGCTCCGGCTCTTTGTGAAACTCGACCGCAATCCGCCGCTGTTCGCGCAGCACCCGGTAGGCCTGGTCGACCCGCACGCGCTCGGCGTCCGTCGGCGGCTGCTCGATCCAGCTGCCATCGGATCGCGTCAATGATGCAGCATAATCAACATGCTCCCGGCGCAGCCGCCGGGCGGGGCTCTGTCCTGACATAGTCCTTGTTCCTTTGTAGATCGACAATCCGCATCGATTTTGCCCTAGTATACCGCAGGTTCCTCCGGACAAAAAAAGTTGTCCTTTTTTGTCAAGAACTTGACTTTACTATACGTCACGCCTACAATGAAATCGCAACCTGAGCAGAAAACCTTTCGTTTGCTGTTGCGGCGAACCCGCAACAGCAAACGAAAAAGATAGTCACTTCCATGCTGCTGCAGATCAATGCAGAAAGCTGTTGTTCCGGTTTTGGCAGCGAAGCTGCCAGAACCGAAACAATAAAGCGGAAATGGACGTTTCTTTCGTTTTGGCGGCTTTGCCGCCAAAACGAAAGAAAAAGAAGGTACCTTCCTTGCTGCCGCAGGCGAGAAACACCTGTTGCGGCGCGAGCAACCTTGCGACCGCGTTAGTTGTGTCGATCAAAGTGAAGGAGAAGTGCATGGCACGCATCTACAACAGTATTACCGAACTGGTTGGCAATACGCCGCTGGTTCGGCTCAACCGGCTCAATGATACTCAGGCAACGGTGGTTGCCAAGCTCGAGTTTTTCAACCCGGCCAGCAGCGTCAAAGATCGCATTGGCCTGGCGATGATCGAAGCCGCCGAACGTGAGGGCCATATCAAACCCGGTGAGACGGTGCTGGTCGAGCCGACCAGCGGCAACACCGGGATCGGTCTGGCCTTCGTGGCGGCTTCCAAAGGCTACCGCCTGATCCTGACCATGCCCGAAACCATGAGCGTCGAGCGGCGCAAATTGCTGCGCGGCTTCGGCGCTGAACTGGTGCTGACGCCCGGCACCGAGGGCATGTCCGGCGCCATTGCCCGCGCCGAAGCCATTCTGGCCGATCTGCCGAACGGTTTTATGCCCCAGCAGTTCAAAAATCTGGCCAACCCTGAAGTGCATCGCCAGACCACTGCTGAAGAACTCTGGCGCGATACCGATGGCCAGATCGATATTCTGGTGGCCGGCGTCGGTACCGGCGGAACGATTACCGGGGTCGGCGAGGTGCTCAAGTCGCGCAAACCCGGCTTACAGGTTATCGCGGTGGAACCTAAGGCTTCGCCGGTGCTCTCGGGTGGCCAGCCCGGTTCGCACAAGATCCAGGGCATCGGCGCCGGCTTTGTGCCCCAGGTCCTCAACACCGAGGTTATCGACGAAATCATCAAGGTCGGCAATGAGGATTCTTTCGACATGGCCCGCCGCCTCGCCCGTGAAGAAGGCCTGATGGTCGGCATCAGCAGCGGTGCCGCTGCTATCGCGGCACTGCACCTGGCTCGCCGCCCCGAAAATGCCGGCAAGCTCATTGTCTTCGTCGTGCCGAGCAACGGTGAACGCTACTTGAGCACCACGCTGTACAGCGACGAATAAATACGCGCTGCACCTGCTCATTGTGGGCAAGAGAAAGGGCGTTTCGTGTATTTTTTGGCGGCTACGCCGCCAAAAAATACACGAAACGCCCTTTCTCATTCCAGAGTTCATATTAATCGTCGATGTCGGCGTCGATGATCTGCGCCCGGCGCAGATCATAATCGTAGCGATGATCGCGTTCGCCAAGTTGCCGCTGCCGATGCTGCGCTGCAGTATGCCGGGCGGCGGCATAGGCTGTCGGATCGTTGCCCAGGCCGGCCGTGCGCGCCAGAAACCAGGCAATCGTAAAGGTTGGGATTGGCCCGGTAAAGGGTAACAAAGCCTCGACCGCCGCTTTGTCGCGCAGATTGGGCATGCCCATGCGGTCGAGCACCAGCCAGCTCAGTGGAGCTGCGAACACGTCGAGCCCTAGATCCAGCATGTCGAGCAAAATGACCAGCGTCAACGGAACATAGCGCATCGTGGTGAAAAAATCGGCGTTCCGCGGAACCTGTATATTGCGAATGCTGCGTGCAATCATCCACAGGCCAAGCAAGGCGATGCCGGCACTGGTCGCCATCACCAGCAGCACGATGATTCCCAGTTGTTGCAGTACGTCAATCAATGGTGGATCCCCTTTGCATTGGTTTCACTGACATTAGGACGATCCTGCGGCGGCATATGTTGCAAGCATCGTGCTGCAAGCAAGCCGGCTACCGGCAGCAGCAGGGCCATCAGCAGCGTCGACACCTCGATGACGGCGCCGTACTGCGGCCGGCCGGCGTCGAGCCAGGCCAGTGGGAGCCGCAGCCATTCCGTGCCGGCATAGAGCCAGACAAAGCAGGGATTGTCGGGCCGGGCCGCCAGTGCTTTTGCCACAAAGCGCCCCAACAAGAGCGCACTGAAAACGCCGATCAATGCCGGGAGACTGAGCCTGATGATCTGTCGCATCGCGATGAGTTCTTTGTTACCAGTACATCAATCATACCAGGGGACTATAGCACAAATGCGGCCCATCTGCTACACTAAAAATACACAGGTTGCAAATAGCACTGTGGCTCAACTCTGTTTTCCCCCAGGCATCACGGCGTGCCTGCTCCTGAGCCGTCGCCTGTGTTTTCATCTGTAACGCAAATAGAGAGCTCCACTCAGCCGGCAAGTATATGCGTGCTGTCGTTCGTTTTTCATTGTTGGAGTACATGGTATGACGACTCTATCACCTGCTTCGGTTTCTCCAACCGATCCCTCTGCGCACGGTCGACAGTTGGCGGCGCGGGTCGGTGTTCAGGCATTCTGGAGTCTGCTGGCGCTTCAGGCGCTGCTGGTGGCACTGGCCGCCATCTGGCTGTACAATAGTTCGCCGGCTTCTACCCCGACGACGGCTCATACCGGCGGTGACCTGGCGATTGTTCACGATGCGATCCGGGCGCGGCTCCAGGGCTTCGTTCACGATCCGATCATTGTGATTGGCGATCAGGAAGGGGTGCGCGAGAGCAATCTGCGCGGCTTTCGCTTGAACGGCACGATCTATTATTACTATCTTGATCGGGCCGATGCCCGCAATTACGATCCTTTGAGCCGGGGGGCAGTACGCACCGATGATGTCGACATTGTATTGCACGATCGCACCGGTTCCTATCCCCTCGTGCTTTATACGCTACGCGGTGAGTAAGCCATGGCGCATGTTAGCGCTCCGACGGTCGTTGAACAGCGCCGGTTCGGCAATCTGATCCAGCTTCAACTCTCGGCTCCTGAACTGGCCGGCGGCGCCCGCCCCGGCCAGTTCTTGTTGCTGCCTGCTACCTCTGCCGGATTCCACGATCCCTTGCTCAACCGGGCACTGTTTGTCGCCGGGGCGGATCCGGCGGCACACAGCCTTTCGCTCCTGTTGCCCACAGCCGAAGTGGACTTGCACTGGCTGGCGGAACGCCGCGTCGGCGACGAGTTGCGTGCTTTCGGGCCGGTTGGTACGCCCTTCGTCGAACCGTCGGCCGGCGCTAATCTGCTGCTGCTTGGTACCGGCCCCGGCTTATTCGCCCTGCTGTTTCTGGCTCGGCGGGCGCTTGAGCGCAAAGCCGCAGTTGAGTTGCTTGCGGTGGCCGTCGACAACGATTCGTTGCCGCCGCCCTATCTGCTTCCCGCCGATGCCGGTTACCAGGCCGCCACCGCTGCTGCCGACAGCCTTGTTGATCTCCTCAGCCCCCAGTTGATCGGCTGGGCCGATCACATCGCGGTCGCTGCCCCCATCGCCGAATTGCCGGCCATCAGTGCCGTCATCCGCCGGCATCGCCTGCGCTGGCCCGCCGGCTTCGCTGAGGTCGTCCTCGCCGGCCCTATCCCTTGTGTAAGCGCCACCTGCCGGGCCTGCCTCGTGCAAACTCGTGCCGGCCTGCGCTCGCGCTGCCGCGTCGGCCCCGTTTTCGATCTGCGCGAATTGCCGTAATCCGGCTGTACTCTTCCTGTCATCCTGCATTCATCCCCCGCTGCGGACAATACGATTCCAGATCGTTACTATGAGCAGGGATAAGACAAGATCCGTCTGCGTTTAGTACGATTGGGGGAATGGCTATGCTGATGCATGCCTTGCGCCGCTGGTTGCCGCCGGTCTTTCTGGCCTGCCTGACACTGCTGCTGGCTACGAGTAGTTACGATACGGCGGCGACGCCTGAGGCGAATACCGGGCGTCCGCAGCAAACGGTGCTTCGACCGGATCAGGCGTCCGGCGAGGTGCTGCGCAACGATGCCGGCGAACGGTATCTTTCGCCGGTTACCGAAGCCGTCGCGCCTTTCAGCCACCTGCTGCTGCGCTGGGAAGCCGTTGTGCCGTTGAGCGATACGCTGCATCTCGAAGTGCGCGTTAGCGATAACGGCCAGGACTGGACGGACTGGGGGGCGGTGATCGAAGATGTCGATCTCTGGATACCGGAAGACGGCGATACGGTGTTCTGGAGCCAGAGCATCTATGCCGGTGAACAGGCCCGCTTCTGGCAGGTGCGTGCGTTTATGCGGCCTACCCCTGACGGAATCCTGCCCTTTGTGCAACTCATTGAAGTGAATACCGTACATGCCGGTTTTGCGCCGCCGGCCGCTGCACCGGCCCGCGCCGGCATCGCTGCCGCCGGCAAGCCGCCGGTCGTGAGCCGGAGTGCCTGGGGTAGCCCCGACGGCCAGCATAGCCGGGTGCGCCCGGTGTATTACCCGGTCAATCATATGGTAGTTCATCATACTGCCGATCCGAATACCCTGGGCCGTAGCGAAAGCGACTGGTCGGCGCGGGTGCGGGCGATCTGGTCCTTCCATACCTACACGCGCGGTTGGGGCGACATCGGCTACAACTACCTGGTCGATCCCAACGGCGTCATCTACGAAGGCCGCGCCGGCGGCGATGATGTGGTCGGCTTCCACGACTCGGCCAACTACGGTTCGATGGGTGTGGCCATGATCGGTACCTTCAGCCATGTCGAGCCGACGCCGCCGGCGCAGGCCGGCCTGGTCGAGTTGCTGGCCTGGAAAGCCGCCCAGAAAGACATCGATCCGCTGGGGCGCTCCTATTACTATGGCTGCGACCGCGCTGCGACGTGCCCGGCGGCCGGCGGCATTGTCGAGAATATCAGCGGCCATCGCGATACGCGCATCGGCACGACCTGCCCCGGTGAGCGGCTGCATGCGCTGCTGCCGCAGATCCGCAACCGGGTGCTCAACCACATTGCCGGCCAGGGCGGCGGCTCGCCGCTGCGCCCCGACAACGGCGACCTGGTGCTTGACGAGCTTGAGGCCGGCGTCGAGCGCAGCGAGGCCAACTGGTATTCAGCGGCCTGCGGCTATGGTGGACATACTTTCTTCAGCTATGCGACGGCCAACTCCGCTGAGTCGCGCAATCAGGCGATCTGGCGAGCCGGCATTCCCACCAGCGGGCGCTACCGGGTTTATGCCCATATCCCGCAGGGCTGCGGCCTGGGATCGCCGCCCTATGCCTCGCGCCAGGCGACCTACCGCCTCGTCACGGCCGACGGCGAGTTCAGCCGTACCGTCGACCACAATACCGCCGATAGCTGGGTCGACCTGGGCAGCTATCGTTTTGAAGCCGGTGTACCGGCCCAGGTCATACTGAGCGACCTGACCGGTGAGCCCTTCAGTGAGCAGCGCGTGCTCTTTTTCGATACCGTCAAATGGGTGCCCGACAGCGAGAGCGCCGTGCTGGATCTGCTGGGTGTGCAGTTTGATCGCGACCGGGTCAGTGTTGGCGAAGTGCTCAAGGTAACGTTTACGGTGCGCAACGGCGGCGACACAACCATCTACGACCAGGATCCGCGGGCCGGTACTTTGCCCGATGGCAGCTTCGATCCGCAGAACGGCTATGCCTATGACGAGGGCGAATGTTTCCCTGGCTCTGCCGGCCAGCATTACCCGGCCTTCGCCAAAGAAACCGGGCGTTTCCGGGTGATGCTCGGCCCGACCAATCGCCAGGTGGCCTGCGACGATGACCACGGCGGCTATCCCTGGCGCTGGGGGCTGAACGGTGAACTGGCACCCGGCGAAGTTCGCGACATCGTCGGCTATGTGCGCTTCCGCGAACCGGGCCAGATCCAGTTGCAGACCGGCATCATTCAAGAATACGTGCGCTACCAGCTTCAGGGTGCCGCCCTGACGAACATTGCCGTCGAGTCCGAGCGCAGTTCACCACTGCCGGCCATCTACGATGAATGGCTGCGCCCGCTGGCCCACGTGTACCGGCTGGGCAGCGTGCCGGATAATCTGCTGGCGCGCACGCGCAATTCGCTCTCGGTGCCACGCGGCGAATACGTCGGGAGTTTTGCCTGGGACGGTACCCTTGTCAACTGGGGGGGGGACGGGCCGCTGGGCCTGAATGATGCTTTTGTTGTTGAGCAAACTCGTGATTTTGTCGTGCCGCTGGCCGGCGAATATACCTTCTCAGTTACCAGCGACGACGGCGCCTGGTTGTGGATCAATAACCAGGAAGTGATCGCCAACCACGGCCTGCACGAGACGCGCACCGTCACCGCGCAAGTCTGGCTGGAGGCGGGGCGGCATGTGCTGGCTTTTAAATATTTCGAGCGCAGCGGCGAAGCCGTCGCCGGTTATGCGATGCAGGCACCGGGATCGGCGGAGTTTCAGGCGCCGGTGGGTGGGCCAATCGGCCTGAGCGGCAACCGCAGCAGCCGGCATAGCGGCGGTGTTTTTCGCGAAGCCAGTGAACTGACCCTGGTCGTTGACGATCTGGGCGGCAGCGGGCCGGCCTTCATTCATTATTCCTGGGATGGAGCTTTCTGGCAGGAAGCACAGGGCAGCCGGGTTACTCTGCCCATCGATGCCGGGGCCGGCCTGGCGGCGCCGGGACGCTACCGGCTCCACTATCGCGCCATCGACCATGCCGGCAACGCCACCCCGATCTACGAACTGGCCTTCGAGATCAACCCGAGCACGAAACGTTTCGAGTATTACCTGCCGCTGGTTCGACACGACGGCTCATGAGCTATGCCTGTTCCAGTACGCGGCGGACGGCGGCGTTTTCGGGCAGCCGATACGCTCCAACATCCGCGTATCCTATGCGGCATATGTGCCGTCGTTGAGCGAAACAGGGGCGATCCATCGACAACCGGTTGCCGATGGATCGCCCCCGGGCTTGCCTGGCTTAGCACGCCATCCAATTCAGACCACCGACGTACTTATGGGTAACCTTGCCGTTATCATCGAGCGCAAAGAGATAGAGCCAGCCGTTATCGACCAGTTGCCGCACTTGTTCGTGCTTGCCGATAATTTCAGTCATCGCATCGATAGGGGCTTCTATCATAACATGCAGGCGAAGCGGCTCATGGATATAGTTTTCACCATCGTGAACTGACTGCCACGGCAGACCTACGCGCAGATCGCCCGTATTCCCTTCCAGCACGCCGAGCGTACCGACGACATTGTGCAGCACTTTGTTGCCGCTGCCAAAGAACTTGTTATCCACCGTCGAGCCGTAGTACTGCAGGTTGATCCAGCTAGCGACGACCATCGGCGCAACCATGATCAGCTCCAGCACCCCGAAGCCCTGGTCTTGTCGCCAGTCGTAGGAGTGCAGAAAGGAGCGTCCGTCCAGATCGATCCCCGCAGTGCGGTCACGTTGAGTGACAATAAATGCAGCACAGCCGGCCAATCCCCACTCCGGGCGAACCTGTGACCAGTCCTTGCTCCGATGCCGAACGGCTTCATTGACATCTTCACCCTTGCTAATCTTCAGGAGGGTAGATCGTTCCATACGGGCAAGGCGGCCGGCGGCGGCCAGATTCTCTTCCAGTTGCTGGATGTCGGCAGTGTGACTGGCCGGGATGCCGGCTTTGTCGAAAATCGTGACATCATCGGTAGTCGTATCATGCAGGCTTGCGACGAATACCGTATCGTCGGGAATAACGATACCGCGTTCCTTGAGACCGGCCCGTACAGCCGGATCGTTGAGGATCCGCACTGCAACGCGGGCATTCGCCTCGCCGGTATGCCCGCCACAGGCGCCGCAATCGAGGCCGGTAGCATGGGGATTGTTGACGGTGGTCGAACCATGCCCGGCCAGCATTACGACGCGGGCAAAGTTGCTCGTCAGGGACATGGCCTTGAGCCCGCCTTCAGCAGCCGCCAGCCGCTGTTCCAGGGTCATGCCGGCGATGCGATCACCCGTTTTATGCGGATCGATGTTGGGCGACAGTTGCTCGTAGGTCCGGCGATCCAGCCCGAACTTCACCGGATTCGGCACCGGGCGACTATGACCCAGTGTGTCCATCAGCAGATTTCTCACGTACGCGAAGCCGACCGGCCCGACAAAGCCGAAGCAGGCGACCGGGCCGAACTTGAACATACGCCAGGCCTTGGCAACGCGCTGGTTCATAGTACGTTTTGCAGTGATTGCGGCCATATCGGAATCAGATGCGCCGCTCACCGCCTCGCTGATAGTGAACTGCGGCGTTAGCAAGACAGGACATTGTGCGCCGCCCTGGGTATTGCCCAGGCGCACATACTCAATTGGAAAGCCGAAGAACCCGGCAAAACCGAGGGTCTCCACGTCACCGGTGACGGTTTCCAGTGCTCGCCGGAACACCTCGGAACGCACATCAATACAGAATACAGCCTGCACCTGCTTCCGGGCAGCGGTAGCTGCCTTTTTCTGCGTGCCGAGGCGCTCGAAAAGCTGGCGCTGATACGCTGCTTCGAAGGCGCGCTGGAGCAAGAGATCGCCGGCGAACGCAGCTTGCGTCGTTGTATCCAGGGTCTCTTGATGCAGCTCGGACTTCCGCGTTTGCCATGCCTCAGCTACGCCTTTATGGGCGAACGCTTTCAACAGCGCCACCTCCCAGACCAGCCGGATGGCCAGCAGATCGGTGAGCGTGTGGTCTTCGCTGCCGTAGAGTTCAGCTTCCCACAGCTGATAGCGGGCATAACTGGCCCAGCCGTGAATCGTCAGCAAGAGGCGATGCAGGTAGGCCTCCAGCCCGTCAGCCGGGATATTGAGCGTGCCCAGCGCAGCGATGATCGTCTCCATCGCGGAGTCCGGCAGTTCATGCAATGTCTGGCGGAAGCCATGCACGCCGCGGGCCTGCGGGGTTCGATCATGCGCGGCTTCGGCCCGCCAGGCCGCATACGGCGGCAGGTCGGCCCAGGGTGATTTCCAGTAGGTCTGTCCCAGATCGAAATAGGAACCCGCCCAGGTCGAGATCGAGTCCGTGACAAATTCGGCCCAGTCTGTGCCGGTTACGGCCTGGGCAACATCAGCGACGGTAGGTATCGTCTTGAAGTTGATCTCTGTCACATCCTGCAGCGCGAATGCTTTGAGCGTATCGACATGCCGGGGCGCATCGGGGAACGGACTGCCCTCAGCCAGTGCCGCTTCGAGATCAGCGTCGGTAATGCGCCCGTTCCGGATCGCCTGGGCATAGAAGGATCGGGGAGCAGTCATGCGAGCGCCGGCCCGGCGACCCAGGGTTTGTGCGGCAGACTCGAAAGGCTGCTCGAGTATGCCCAGATACGGATTAACCGCTACAAAATAGCGCAAGGGCCAGAGGGGCGCGATACGCCCTTCGGCGCGGCTCACCGCAGCCCTGATCGTCTCGACGGTGGGAGCATCGATCGGGACAGCGTCCTGCGTATCCTGCGTATCCTGCGTATCCTGCGTATCCTGCGTATCGTTCAACGTTTCAATTTGCGATTGGGGTTCACTCAAGCTAAGAGACATCATTCCTCCTGGTGGCGCATGTCAATAGTGGCGCATGTCAACAATCAGCGAGCAATACGAAGCGACTGCATAAACCGGTCGAACAGGGCATTGACATAGAAACCATTCTTGAGGTGGACGTAGAATACCTGCCATGCCGGGCGGCTCACCAGTGCGGGCAACCAGGCACTGAGCACGGTGACAAAACCGAAGACGATCACGGTCAGCACTATTGCGACCAATGTCGGCGTATCCGGTGTGGGGAAGACAGCAACCACACTGCCGAGCAGCGCGGCCCCAAGCAATTCGAGCGTGAAAAATGCAAGAGTTACCATCACCGCCGTCAGTATCGTGCGTCCGATGACAACCAGGGGCGCGTTGCCGATGCTGCCCTTGACCAGCAGGTACGTAACGGCAATCATGAAGATCGCAATGACGCCGGTTTCGCCCGGCCGCTTGATGACATCAATTCCCAGCGTGGTAGCGATAGCCAGGAAGATCGCGAACGATAGCGCCAGATTGACCAGCAGGCTCAACGGATGCGGCGGTATATCCAGCTTTTGCGAGCCGGTATTCTGAACGTATTCGATGATACTGCCGGACGAAAGAAAGGCATGGGCCTTGTAAAAGGAATGGGCGATGAGGTGCATGATCGCGACCGGATGCGCGCCAAACCCGCACAGCATAATCATAAAGCCCATATGGGCCATGCTGGAATAGGCCAGCGAGACCTTGACGCTGCTCTGGGTGATCATCGAAGCCGAGGCAAACAGCGCCGTAAAGCCACCGATGACAATCAATAAGATTAGAGCCGGCGTCGATAAGAACACCAGTTCACCAAAACGTACCACCAGGAAGATCCCCGCATTGAGCAGACCGGCATGCAACAGAGCCGACACGGGGGTCGGTGTTTCCATAACTTCCAGCAACCAGCCGTGAAAGGGAAACATTGCCGATTTCAAGGATGCGGCGAACACGACGAGGATCGCTGCGATTGATACACCAGCGGAGACATTTCCCTCAACAAGCGCAGCACTTGCTGCGGTATGGATCATGCCCAGATCCGTCGTGCCGAATGCTTGCGCGATCAAGACTACCGCAACGATCAAGCAGATATCGCTGATTCGGGCAATGAGAAACTTCTTGCGAGCAGCCCGTGTCGCACGCGGGCGCTCGGGATAGAATACGAGAAGTTGATGCAATGCGAAACTCGTCCCGATCCATGCCAGGGTCAATTGCCACAGGTTACCGGAGAGCACCAGCAACAATATCGCCGCTATCGTCAGGTACAGACGGCTAAAAAACACCTTCTGGCGTGGGTCGCCGTCAAGATAGTTGCGACTGAACTGGATCAGCAAGGTGCCCAGAAATGTCACCAACCAGAACATGGCGACGCTCAGCGCGTCCAGGCGCAACGCAATGCCCACGTCACCGCTCCCGAGGATCGGGCTGACTAGCGGGCCGTTCGTGAGGATATTGGCCCCTATGGCCACCGACAGTAAGCACGATCCAATGGCGACAACCCGTCCGAATTGAAATGCCTGCTCAACCGACTGTAACAGCCTGAACTGAACCATGATCGCCACGACGATCAATGCAAGCGGCGCGAGATAACCAACCAGCGCCAGGCTGGTCACCACAACACTGTCCATGAATCAATTCCTCCTCTTGTTCTGGGCTTTCCTTTCATGGTACCATACGAAAAACGATCAGAAAAATATATGTATCAGGAAAGGTTATTCTTTTTTTTAGAACAATGCCGCTGCAATGTTAAACTTTCATCACTTACGTTACTTCTGGATCGTGGCTCGTGAAGGCAACCTTACGCGTGCCGCGAAGAAGTACAATGTCGCACAATCAGCGCTTTCAATGCAAATCAGTGCTTTGGAAACCTATCTGGGGCAACGGTTATTTGAGCGGCCTGGCCGACGGCTCGTGCTAACCGAAGCCGGATATATCGCACTGGACTTTGCGGATGCGATCTTTGCCACAGGGGATGAGCTAGAGGGGATACTCGGCAGGCTGGAAGCCCCACAACACAAGGTACTCCGCGTCGGCGCATTGGCAACCCTATCCCGAAACTTCCAGATCAGGTTTCTCCATTCGGCACTTGCGGAACCGGGGGTTAAGGTAATTATCCGTTCAGGTGGACTGAGTAAACTGCTCGAAGATCTCGAAGGGTACGAACTGGATGTGGTTCTTTCAAATGCCTTTCCGCCACAGGATCAGGCGACGCGGTGGGTCGTCCATGCGATCGCCAACCAACCCGTCAGTCTGATTGGGCAACCGCATCCCGAGCGACATCAATTATCGTTGGAAGCCTTATTACGTGACGAGGTGCTGATTGTTCCCTCGCCGGAGTCGAGTATTCGTATGGGCTTTGATGCACTGGTTAACCGGCTGGGCCTCCAACCGCAGATCGGCGCTGAGGTTGATGATATGGCGATGCTGCGTCTGGTGGCGCGTGAACATAGCGGGCTGGCGGTGGTACCGTCAATCGTGGTGAAGGATGAGCTGGATAGCGGCGTACTGGTCGAGTTTGCCACGTTGCCAGAACTGGCGGAGACATTCTTTGCGATTACGCTGACCCGCCGCTTTCCCAATCCACTGCTTGGCCTTGTGCTGCCCAGGGCTCTACCGCTGGATTGACGACTTGCTTGCGAGATCGCGCCGGCGTTCCGGTTGTTGATCACGAGCCGACATCGCTATCCAGCGCAATACAACTGTGGGGCCGGATTGGCATGCGCCATGGAACACGTTCATCCGGCCCCACCTGCGTCAATCCGGCATCGCCGGTGGGGGGCTTTCAACGATAGCGTTTTTGCCAGATGGGAGACTCCGCGCTCCGGCCGGGTAAAAACGCTATCGTTGAAAGTAATTGCGCCGCAACGTCCTTCGGTTCACCGCCGCGCAGGCGTTCGCCCAGCGTTTCCAGCGTCGCGCGAGTTGCCGATTCGGCATCCCCCAGGTTGCCGGGAGCGTCAGCATCGTGGGCGACCACAACTCGACGGGATCAACCTGAATCAGTCGGGTTTGCCAGCCAGCGGCAAGCGCCAGCACACTGGAGGCGCCGAACAGCACGCCACAGTGCAGCCAGGCCTTGCAGTCGGGCATAGTCGTCGTGGCAATGCACAGGCTGTGCCGGCGTTGTTGGATCAAACGGATCATAATGCAGGTCGACCGTGATCAATATTTCGCTGTACTTCTTGCTGCCGGCCAGTATGAGTTTGCTGGCAGTGCTGGCGGTGCAGCAGCTGATCCTGTGGCGGCTGGCCTTCGCCACGGCCAGTGGCTTTGGGGTAATTGAAACCCTGGTGTTGCTGCAACGGATGGCGAGCCCGGCGCGTCGCTGGCAAGTGGCCTTCCCGCGGATCCTGGCGCTCATCTGTTATGCTCTGATTGTGCTGGTGGCCCTGTTTCCCAATGCCTCGCAATTGCTCGGGGTTGAGCCGCTCACTGCCGCCGGCACGTTGCTGGCCTTGCTCGTCATCCTCGGCGCCGGGCTGGCGCTGGCTTACTTTGTCGAGCCCTATCGCGACACGTAGCGTAACCTGTGCCGGTTGTCAGGACTCTGAAATTGCCGCCACTCCCGCGCAGTGCGCGGCGTAACACTTACGCTGCAAGCCTGTACGCGACCAGTGACCTTTTTACAAGGACGAAATGTATTTATGGAGAACATTCGACTATTGACACAGCGGCTTTCGCCGTGGCAACTCATTCACTATCTCAAGCGCATTCCGCCTGGGCGATTTGGCTGGTACCTGGTGCTGGGCGGGCTGTTCTGTCTGGTGGTCACAGGCGTCTTTGCCTGGCTGGCCGAAGAGGTACTGGAACAAGAGTTCATCATGGTTGAGCAGACCCTTTTGCGCTGGATCGAGGGCCTGCACAACCCGGTGAATGACGCGATTATGTTGTTTTTTACCCGCATCGGCGGGTTTGCAGGGATGGGGGTCTTCTTAATCGTGCTGGCCTGCGTGCTGTTGTACTATGGTCACCGACTGCTTACTTTAGGCGTTGCACTGGCCGGTATTGGCGGCATGGTCATCAACTATGGGCTCAAGACCGCATTTCAGCGTTCGCGTCCAGCAGTATTTCCTTCACCGTTAGAACCCAATAGCTATAGTTTTCCTAGCGGGCATGCGATGATCTCGCTGGTGGGCTTCGGGATCACGGCGTTTGTGGCAATGCGCTTGCTCAAGCGACAATCATGGAAGATCGCGATTCTGGTGCTCGGCATCGTGAGCACCATTCTTGTCGGTCTTTCGCGGGTCTATTTCGGCGTGCACTTCCCTACGGACATTCTGGGTGGCTATATCGCCGGCAGTGCCTGGCTGATGGTGTCTATTCTCGTCGTCAATGCCGCCGAGTGGTATGGACGCAGGAACAACGAATAAGATCGCCGACCAACCGATTATGATCGTTCGCGACGCGGAATACTGCGAAACGGCAACACCCGCCGCCAGGCGTGCAGCACGAAGGTCAGGGTTGCCAGCAGGTACAGGATGCCGGCGGCCACGGCCAGCACCTCGGATGGAAGCCGGCCCCGCAGCGGATCCGGCAAAGACGCCAGTAGCACGCCGGCGTTCAGGGCCGGATAGCACAGCCACATCAGGGCAACATTGCCACGGTTGTTCTGCGCATCCAGGCGCGGCAAGATCCAGAAGGCCACACCAAATGCCAGTTGCACGGTCCAGCCGACCAGCAACATATGCACATGCGGCATGCGCAGGGTCCAGAGCCAGCCGAACAGCGGCAATTCATTGTGAAAGAGGCTTTCTATCTGGCAGTATCCGATGGCACAATGTCAACAGGCATCATGTACCGGTACCGTATTGCAAGATATCGGCCATGCTGCCAGGCATACGTCGTTGCGTCGAGCGACCCGTTCGCTCTGGCGCAAAAGATGCAATTGAGCGAAACATACTGCTCGTTTGTCGGGCGCAAGAAGTTCGTGCCAACCAGCCGTAGGTGAATAAGGAGGCTGTATTCTATGGATGCTATCTGGTTTCAAAATCTTGCCGACCATATTACGATTCAGCCTGACAGTACCGTCAGCCGCACCATGTACCAGGATAATCAGGTGAAGGTGGTGCTGTTTGGCTTCGATACCGGGCAGGAACTATCGGAGCATACCGCCGCAAGCTCGGCAATCTTGCATATTGTGCGGGGCAAGGCACAGGTTACGCTGGGCAGCGAAACCGTCGAGGCAGGAGCCAATAGCTGGATACACATGCCGGCGCGGCTGCCGCATAGCATTCAGGCGCGCACCCCGACGATGATGCTGCTTATGCTGTTGAAATCTTCCTGACATCGTACTATGATTGCCTATCAAGGCCTGCTGGCGCAGGCGTACCGGCATCGATGATGGTGGGCCTGGTGACCTGCGAGCGCCATGCTGCGTGTGGTTGTTCAGGGGCAGTGACTGCCCCTGGTTCGCCGGAATCAGGGCAGGCTCTTGACGATCTCAACGCCGTTGAGGGCCATGTGATGCAAAAACAGATAATGGTGCAGGTTGGCGGCGTGCGCCGGAATGCCCTGCTGCTGCGCCACGTCGACCGGGGTGTCGAAGGTGTCGACGGCAACGGCCGGAATGACCACCCGGCGCTGCAGGTTGTGGGCATTCGCGTACAGCCGCAGATGCATTGCGCTCTGGTAGACACAGAGGTCGGTGCAGTCGCCGACGACGACAAAGCGATCGACCTGCTGGTGCTGTGCCATCCACTCGCCCAGGCCGGTGCCGATGCTCGAACTGATGGAGTTCTTGGGAATGATCGTCATGTGATCGTAAAACGGCAACTGCTTGATTTCCGGCACCGTGTCGCTCTCAGTCGTACCGCGCACGCAATGCGGGGGATAGGCCTGAAACTCCGGGGTGTCGGGATCGTGGGTATCCTGCGTCAGCACCAGATTGCGCACGCCCAGGTCGTGGGCACGCTGCAACAGGTCGGCGACCGGCTGAGAAATCCGGTCGACGCGCTCACTGGCCAGGGCGCCTGCTTTGCAGAAGCCGTTGATCACGTCGACCGAGATGCAGGCGACCCGTTCCGGCTGATCGGCGACCAGTTCGGCCAGGGGCAAGGGTTCGAGACGGACGAACCAGTCTTCCAGGTAGCGCAAAAAGGGCAGGCTCAGATCGGCCAGGCGGCTGGTAGTGGTCATGATTTTTTGCTCCTTCCTCAAACCTTCTCATCAATCGACGTCGGCGGCCCCTGGTCGTGGAGGCCTTGCTGGATGGTGTCGACGAGCGCCTGGTAGAGCCGCGGCACGCCGACAATCAGCGCGACCTCGCCCTCGCGAATGGGCGCGCAGCAACTGCTGCCCGGTCAGTGCCTGCGGCAGCACCAGCGGCGCACCATAGGCCAGCGGCCCCAGCGTACCGATATTCAGCGGGTAGACGTGATTCGGCGGCAAGGGCTGCAGCACCCGCTCATCGTGATCGATCAGCGTGAGATCCAGCAGCGTATTGATCTGGAAAGCCAGATTGGCGTGGGTGAGCGGCCCGTCCAAGGGCGGGTCGGTCGTGCCGGAGGTATAGAAGAGCATAGCCGGGTCGTCGGCCTGCACCGGCGGCAGATCGCCGTCCTGGCGCAGCAAGCGGCACCAGCTACGCTCGTCGTCTTCGGGGACATCGAGCAGGAACAGCTGCGGCGCGACCTGGTCTTCCAGTTCTTCGAAGGTCTGCACATGCGCGCTGCTGGTGAACACAAAACGCGGCTCGGCATCAGCGAGGATACGACCAGGCACCTCGCCGCCAAACTGCGAATCCAGCGGCACCAGCACCCCGCCCGCCTGGATCACGCTCAGGGCGACGGCAATCCACTCCGGGCGGTTGTTTGCCAGCAGCAGCACCCGTTCACCGGGTTCAAGGCCGGCGGCCACCAGGCCGCGAGCCAGGCCGTGAATGGCATCTGCCAGTTCGGCATAGCTCCAGCGAGCCATGCCATCCATCTGGAAGGCCAGGATGGCCGGTCGCTCGCCGTGTCCGGCAAAACCGGCGATCAGTTCTTGCACATGCGCAAGGTGGTTCATAAAGCAATACCATTCATGATTGTTATCTCACATTCATACTGGTGTCACTGCATTGCAAGAATTGTGCCCCGCATCCCATGATTTATATGGTATTTCGCGAACTCTTGCCGGAAGCTTTTGACGATGTCGCAAAATCGACTGCTCTGGCCAGTCTGATCATCACGACCCTGGCGATGCTCGGCTTCCAGGCTTTGATTGGCTGAGCGACGGCAGCGAATTGACTGGCCGGTTGTATCGCTCCAACTGTGGTAACAGACAGGAGTTACGCGGTGGCAACCGCGAATGGGCCGGAAGCGCCTCCGGCAGGGCGGTACAAACCGTCTTTTTCCGTTGTTTTGGCGGCGAAGCCGCCAAAACAACGGAAAGAATGTCTTCTTCTACGCTGCCACAGGCGAAAAAAGCCCGTGCGGCGTGAGCAAACGCGCCGACCGCGTAATACCAAATATGGAAGAACTTCGTATTGCATTCAGGCAGAGCTTGACATCTTTCCATAAACAGTGTATATTTATATCGTAAATATACACTGTTTATGGAAAGATGTGTTATGGCCCGACCAATCAAAGAGACCAGTCGCGACGACATGATCGCCCAGATCAAAGACACGGCCCGCAGTCAGATGGCGGCCCGAGGCACTGCCGGCCTGTCATTACGCGGCATCGCCCGCGAACTCGGCATCACCGCGCCGGCGATCTATAACTATTTCCCGACACTGGACGACCTGATTACGGCGCTGATTGGCGATGCCTTCCAGGCGCTGGCGATTGCTATGGCGCAGGCTGCCGGCACCCACCCGGAAGCGCATCCCGCCGCCCGCATTTATGCCGCCGGCCTTGCCTACCGCGACTGGGCTCTGGCGCATCCCATTCAGTTCCAGCTGATCTACGGCAATCCGATTCCCAACTATGTCGCACCGGCCGAGGTAACCAGTCCGCTGGCGCGCCGTCCTTTCGAAGGCCTGATGCAGGACTTCTGGCAGGCCTACCAATCCGGCGCGTTGCAACTCCCGGCGGACTGTAGCGACATACCTCCTGCACTGCGCGACGACATTCGCCAGTATCTCAGCCGGATTGAGCGCGCGCTGCCCGAAGCGCTAGTCTACGCCATCATGGCCAGCTGGGCCCGCATTCATGGCATCGTGATGCTGGAGTTATTTCAGCATATCACGCCGATACTGCCGCATACCGGCCAGTTCTACCGGCACGAACTGGCGAATTTCTTACGATCCCTAGGGATGGCACCGCCCGACGAATAGCTCTTCTGCACGCATGCACGGCGCATGGGCCGCAGCGTTCGCCCAGGTTGCTTGTGATCTGGGCCTGGCTTTCCTATGCCCATTTCCAATCGAAAGAATAATGTTTCCATCAATAGCTTGAACCATACCGAAAGGAAAGAACCATGCCCAGCAAAACCCTGACTCGCACGACCGCGCTCCTGCTGATTGTCGAAGGCCTGCTCATTTTTGTGCCGATGATCATTCTGGGCGCCGCCATCAACTGGCCGGCCAGCCTGAACGAACCAGCCGATGTTGTCTTGCGTGCCATCTTTGTTGAAGCCGAGGCGACGCGCCTGGGCTACTTCAGCTACCTGATCTACTCGCTGCTGTTTTTTCCGGTGGTGGTTCTGAGTGTCCGGCTGGCAGCCGCCGGCGAGCGCGCCGACATCTTCGTCCGGCTGGCGCTTGGCTTTGCGGCGCTCTCGGCGCTGGCCCGCTCGATTGGCATTATTCGCTGGCTGGTGGCCATGCCGGCGCTGGCGGCAACCTATAACGCCCCTGATGCCGGTGCGCAAACCCGCGAAGCCATTCTCGTCAGCTATGCAATGCTCAACAACTTCGGCGGCGCGATTGGCGAAATCCTGGGCGTGAGCATGTTCGCGGCCCTGGCCATGCTGATGCTGGCGGTGGTGATTTTCCAGCGCCGTGGCCTGCCTCAATGGACCGGCTACTTCGCGCTGGTTACAGCCGGGGCGCTGCTGGTGCCGGCGCTGGAGATATTCGGGGTCGATCCCGGCATCTTTCTGACGCTGAGCGTGGCGGTACTCCAGTTCTGGTTCCTGTTTGTCGGCATCTATTTGCTGTTTGCGCGCCGGCCCGCCGAGGCTCTGCGCCCGGCGACCGCCTGATCACCGGCTTTCCAGCAGTCCGGAGGCCGGACGCATGCAGCTGCTGCGCCAGGATCGTCACCGTTCAGGGTTGCGTAGCAGCAAAACCAGCGGCCCAAAACACAGTGTAGCCATCAGAAGCATCACCACGATGCCAATGCCATCATAGGTAGATTGCATCCGGTTGTGCTGATGGTAACACTGCACCACCTGACGTACATCGGTCGCAGGAGGACATTCACGATCAGCCGGATGGGGGAGGTTGTATAAGGTGCGATGGTTCCGCACGTGCTTCATCGCGAGGCGCCAGCACCAATACCGATAACGAGCTTGCCCTGGATCTGCCCGGCGCCCAGGGCGCGAATCGCGTCTGCGGTTTCCTGCAGCTGGTAGCAGCGGTCGATGATGGGCGCGATCGTGCCGGCGGCGACCATCGCGGAGAGCGTCTCGAGATCCTGATGATTCGGGCGATGCATCAGCAGGCCCATGCTCGTGCTTCCCGTGGTAGACAACAGGCTGCCCAGGATGGCGACCTGGAGCATTGAGCACACCTTCGGTTTGCATTGAGAACCGCTGACGACTGCTCTCACGAGCGGCGTTGGGGATCTCACCGCCAGGATGAATGAACCCATGGCTTCTCGACCACGCTCCTCCACTGGCGCCAGGAGCAATCGCGGGTAAGGTTAAGAATCCAGTCGTGGCAACGCTGAAAACCATAGCAGACGCCTTGGGTGTAAACATTCAAGCGTTGATAGCCGACGATGCTGAAGATGATATTCCCGAATCAAATAAAAGAGCGGCACTGAGCCTGGCGCGGGTTTAGCAACCCAGACTCAGTGCCGCTCTTTCTGGAGATCCCTACGCAGCTACCAACCGATGCAGTGATTTCCGGTGAAGACGTTGCATCCTGCTATGCAGCCGAATGCGCTTCTATGTCCAGGCTCGCCGCGCCAACGGCAAGCCGAAGACCGAGAAGAAAGCCCGCTGATCGAAACCCGCTGATGCCGACTGACCGGCCGGCATCGCCAGCATAGATCACCAGCGCCGAACTGAACGACCGACCGAACACGCCCTACTGTGTAGGGTTTCTTTCCTGTACCTTAAAAACGGAAGAGCGGAATGAAACTCGAAAGCGTGGACAGCAGGGCTTTCGCCGTACCGTCCACGCTGCCTTTGCGACGCGCTTTATGCCGCACGTTCGAGTTTTGGGTGGCTCCCCGACGTGGATTCGAACCACGAACCTACTGATTAACAGTCAGCCGCTCTACCGTTGAGCTATCGGGGATTATGTTGAACCCAAGCCGGATGAGAGTATAGCATACCTTCCGTTCATGCGCAACCGGGCAGCACAGGTCAGAAAACCTGTGCTGCCCGGTTTTTTGTTGGGCGTCAGTTCTGCCGTTCGCTGCCGTAGAACCGCTCATAGACGCGCTGCAACCGTTCCGGCCGCTCGCGCACGTAGCGCTGCGTCGTCTCGATACTGGCGTGGCCCATCAGTTGTTGCAACAGCAGGCCGTCAATCCCGGCATCCAGGCCGTCGTGGGCGAAGGCGTGGCGAAAACTATGCACCGGCGCGCCGGGAACCAGCGCGACCCCGGCCCGCTCCGCCAGCCGGCGGAACAAGGCGCGGACGGCATCAGGGGTAAACACGGCCCCATCGTTCTTGAACGACATCCCGCGAATCAGCGGCTGGTCGCCGCCCCAGGTGCCGCGTCGCTCGCACAGGTAGTTCATCAACGCTTCGTGGGCATCGTCGTTCCAGAACACAAAGCGCACGATATCGCCTTTGCCGCGTACCACCGCCCAGCGGTTTTGCAAGGACACGTCTTTGTCGCGCAGGCCGCGCTCGCCGCAGAGTTCGGCAACCCGCATACCGCTCGTGGCCAGCAGCAAGATGATGGTTCGGTTGCGCCATGCTTCTTCCTGGTCGTCCGAGGTGCAGGCTTCGAGCAAGGCTGCGAGGACATCGGGCGGGCAGGGCTGGCGCGGTTCTTCGTGGAACCTGGGGCAGGGAATGCGTTGCTGCTTGAAA
>DAOTUJ010000032.1:0-2640 GCA_034437175.1 Chloroflexaceae bacterium
TCACATTTTCGCTCGACATCCTGGCTACATCGCAGTCACATTTTCGCTCGACATCCTGGCTACATCGCAGTCACATTTTCGCTCGACATCCTGGCTACATCGCAGTCACATTTTCGCTCGACATTCCAGTTCCGTTGTAGCACTATCGTGGCCTGACATCGCAACATCATCGCAGCCTGACACTGATAGCCGACTGAAAGATGAGACGCTTTCTGAAACAAAAAACCAGTACGTTGCTACGCAAGTGCGTTCGCCAGAAAGATTGATAGTCATACGAAACCCCGGTAATAACCGGGGTTTCGTATTTTCCGATATCTCTGTGCTATAATAGGCGGCGGATGCGATCACAAGGATGGGCGGCATTGCCAACTGGATCGCGGGCCTTGATCGTGACCCGCAGCAATGGCGCATCCGGCTCGATCTTGCCCGCGCCGAGATGCTATCGGCAATTGCCTACAAGCCGGACTAAGGAGCAATCCATGAGCGAATTGCACGGTGTGATTAGCGCAATGCTGACCCCCTTTGTCAGCGACGTTGGCCCGGTCGATTATGAATGGCTGCCGGCCTATTTGCGTTACCTGGAAAGCAACGGCATCAAAGGGGTCGTGGTAATGGGCACAACCGGCGAAGGGCCTTCGCTGGCGATGGGTGAGCGCGAGCGAATGCTCGACACGGTAATCAAGTCGCGCGGCAAGCTCAAGATCATTGCCGGTACGGGCTGCGCTGCCCTGACGGAGACCATCGCGCTGAGTCGCTATGCCGTCGATGCCGGAGCCGATGCCATCCTGGTGATGCCGCCGTTCTACATCAAATCACCGGCGGGATCCGGCGTGCTGCACTATTACCGTGCACTCTGCGATGCACTGCCTGAAGATAGCCGGGTGCTGCTCTATCACATTCCGGCCGTCACCGGTGTGTCAATCACACCGACGATCATCGAAGGCTTGCTCCAGAGCCATGGGCGGCAGTTTTACGGCATGAAAGACAGCGCCGGCAATACGGAACATACCACCGGCCTGATAGCAACGTATCCGCAATTGCAGATTTTCAGCGGCAGCGACCACCAGGTGGCAAATGCGCTGGCTGCCGGCGCCACCGGCGTCATCTCGGCGCTTTCGAGTGCTTTCCCGGCCCTGGTTCATAGCGTCTACGCCGCATACCAATCCGGCGGCGATGTGGCGGCAGCGCAGACCAGATTGTCGGCCGTTCGCCGATTGATCGACCCGCTCAACACACCGCCGGCGCTCAAATCGGCCCTGCCCTGGCTGAGTGATTTGCCGGAAACCGCCGTGCGTCTGCCGCTTGTGCCACTGGATAATGACGCAGCCGCTCTGCTACGCCAGCAGTATACGGAACTTATGGCTGGTGCCCGGTAGGAATGCCAGGGTTGGTGTGCGCGGCTTAATCGCACACACCAACCCTGGCATTCCTTTTTTATTCGGCGATGTCGAGCCAGATCTGGTAGACCCGGCTTTTATCGAGGCCGAGTTCGCGAGCGACGATACGGGCGGCGCGGCTGCCGTTGTAGCCGGCAGCGCGGAGTTCGCGCAGGCGCTGTGCTGCAGTATCGTCGGTAGCGACTTGCTGAGCTTCAGCGGGCACAAACAGGTTCTGCTGATCGGCTTTGCGCCGGGCTACATTATCATTTCCAGCAAATACGACCGTAAATTCGCCGCGTGGTGCGTGTTCGGCAAAGTAAGCCTGAGCCGTACTAATAGTTCCGCGCAACATCAATTCGTGCAACTTGCTGATATCCTTGGCCACCGCGATCCGGCGGTCGCCGAGCACTTCGAGCGCGTCCTGAAGCATATCTTGCAGCCGGTGCGGTGCTTCAAAGCAAACAATACTGGCATGAAGCCGGATAATTTCAGCGAACAGGGCGCGGCGTTCCTGACTGCGGCGCGGCAAAAACCCGAGGGAGAGAAAGCGATCCGTGGCCAGACCGGAGGCAACCAGGGCGCTGATCGGTGCGCTGGGGCCGGGCAGGGGCACAACCGGAAAGCCGGCATCGATACAGGCGCGCACCAGTTCGAAGCCGGGATCGGAGATAGCAGGCGTCCCGGCGTCGGAGATCAGGGCAACATCGTGGTCGGCGAGGGTGGCCAGGATCTCATCGAGCCGGGCCAGCTTGTTGTGCTCGTGATAAGAGATGCAGCGGGTATGCAGATCGTAGCGCTGGAGCAAGCGCCGGGCGTGACGGGTATCTTCGGCGGCGATCAACTCCACCTCGGCCAGAATACGCAGGGCGCGCAGGGTTATATCTTCGAGATTGCCGATGGGTGTTGCCACCAGGTACAGGGATGGCATAGGTGAGAACCAATGAACTAAGGAACCAGGGAGCCAGGGAGCCAGGGAGCCAGGGAGCCAGGGAACCAGGGAACCAGGGAGCCAGGGAGCCAGGGAGCCAGGGAGCCAGGGAGCCAGGAAATTAATATTAATGAACCAGGGGTCGGGGGCTTTCAACGAGAGCGTTTTTGTCAGATGGGTGATTTCCCGATCCGGCCCTCACCCCCCAGCCCCCGCTCCCGTACAGCCTGGCGCGACGAATGCCTCGCATGAATCCCTAACCCTCACCGGCACCGGCCTGACAGGAGCGGGGGGGCCGGGCAACGGCGTTCTCGGGTGCTCCCCGCTCCCGCC
>DAOTUJ010000033.1:0-8643 GCA_034437175.1 Chloroflexaceae bacterium
GCCTCAAGATGCTCAAGCGGGCGATGTTTGGTCGCGCGGGCTTTGCGCTCCTCCAGCGCCGGGTGCTCCTGGCCACGTGAGCGTTTCACCAAAAGTGGCCAAGAACCATTTCTAAACTGTATTTTACAGCGATCCGTGCGCGGTCAGCACCGTGGAGGCGATAGAGCTGGCGGTAGATGTAGTACTGGCTGAGCGAGATGGGCTGGGGCAGGGCGGCACAGGCGTCGCGGGTAGCTGCAGCGAGCGAGCCAGACACCCCCTCCAGCCGCCAGCAATGACGAGTGGCCGTGAGGGCGCGCTCAACGGCTTCGACCGTCTGGATGATGACAGCGGCCCGAGTGAGCAAGGCCGTGGGGAGGCCAGAGGCTTCGACCGGTGGTGTCGCAGTGGAAGCAGTCGGCTCCAGCAGCGCCGCCACGCTTGCTCCGAACCGGGTCACGGGAGCAGGGGCGAATAGCTCGATGAGCGAAAAGCCGTGCAGGCTGGAGTCCGCGAGTGCGCGGGCTTCCAACTCCAGGGGCGCCTCAGGGTTCCAGACGGTGATCTGGAACAGCTGCGCATCGCGCAAGAAAAAGGCCCCGACCTGCAAGAGCTCAGCGCCGGTTTGGGCAGTGGGAAGGCTCATTGGCGGCCTCCCAGGGAGCTTACAGGTGTGGTGGCCCACACCTGTGCGGCGGGGTTGAGGGTGCCGCGCCAGAACAGAGGGCGCTGCCAGTCCATCGCGATCTGGCCGTGCCAGAGGAGATGGTAGAGCGTGTTGAGCAAGGAGCCAGAGGTGGCGCCACACGGGACTGTGGCGAGGATAACCAGCGGGGAAACGGCCCCACGGTCGGCGAGGTGGGTATGCCACCAGGCAGCGCGGGTCGCATCAGCGTGACTGGTCGCACGGAAGGCCGAGAGGATGTCGAGATTGGCGTAGGGGGCACCCGACGGGAGGGTCTGGTCGGTATGGATGACGAATGTCCAGCCGCGCTGCTGGCAGAAAGCGTGGGCGGCGTGTTCCCGGGGCGGTTGTGGTGGGTGAGCCTGGCGCCGAGTCACAAGCGTGACTTCGTGCAGTGCGACGTGGCCGTCGGCGTACCAGACCTGAAAGTCCGGGGTGTAATGACTGGCCCGACCGTCAGGAGCGATGAAGGGAATGGTGAGGGGCTGACTCGCAAAGTCAGCGACGGAAGGGTCACGTTCCAAGATGAGGACGAGGATACGCTCAAGCTCCGATTCGAACTGGACGAGCCGACCACACTTGTTTGTCGTCACGCCACGGCAATTACCGCCGAAGCTGACGACCCGCCGGACATTGCCGGGCGGGGGCCTACGGGAGAAGGCCATACGAAACCTCCCTGTTCTGATGTTCCACTGGACGGAAACTCCGTATTCCGGAGTTCTGGTGGATTCAGTGTAAACACCAGGGCAAGGTTGGATATGGCCTACAAACGCCTAAGGCGTTCTAATGCGCTCGCGAGTCTATTCCATTCCGGAGTTACGCTGGACGCGACAGCTAGGATCGCACACCTCTTTGCCTACCTTTTTGCCTCCTTCCCCATTGCCCAAACTGAGTATACGCTCCATGGACAGCATCTGTCCAGACTGAACACGTGCAGGCTCTCTACAATGCAGACTGCGTACGTGAGGAGAACGACTATGCCGAAGCGACGAGCGCGCGGCGAAGGCACCTTGACCTACGACGAGGCGCGGAAGCGGTGGATCTATTACCTGCCTCCGGATGAGACCGGTAAGCGCCAGCGGGTGAGCGGCAAGACACAGGCGGAGGTACTTGCGAAGGCCGAGCAGCTGAAGAATGGTCGAGCCCAGGGTCTCGACCTGGATACGAAGCAACCGACCATTGAGCAGTTTGGCGAGGTCTGGCTCCGCGACGTGGTGCGCCGCACCCGCCGTGACAGTACCTACGACAGCTATAGCCAGATGATCCGCCTCTACATCAACCCTCGCCTCGGCAAGATCCGCCTCGCCACATTGACGGCGGCCCGTGTGCAGGCGTGGGTGAACGATCTGGTGGACACCGACCTGAGCCCGTCCACGGTGCGCAACGCCTACCTACGGCTGCGCGGTATGCTCGACGTGGCCGTGCGCTACCGGCTCATCAACGCCAACCCTGCTGCTGATGTCGAGCTCCCGGCTATCGGGAATGACAGCGCGAAGGCGCTCACCCTAGCTGCGGCCCAGGCTTTGCTCGCCGCCGCTGACGGTCGGCTCGATCGACGCGAGCGATACACCACTAAAAACGGACGAACCAAGCGACAGCCAGCGATCACCACGCGCATTGCCACGCTCTATCACGTGCTCCTCGCCCTCGGTCTGCGCCGCGGCGAGGCGCTGGGGCTGCATTGGAGCGACATTGACTGGGACGACGGCACCGTGCGCATCCAGCGTCAGGTGCAGCTTATCAAGAGTCGTGTGGTGATGAGCGACTATACCAAGACCGACGCGGGCCAGCGTTTGCTCCCACTCGCTCCTGAGCTTCTGGCACGGCTCCGCGCTCACCAGCAGAACCAGGAAGAAGAGCGCACGATCCTGGGCGAAGGGTGGAAACCGAACGATCTGGTCTTTGCGAGTGAGACGGGCGGCCCGGTGAATCCGCCGAACCTGAACCGGCACTTTTCATCGGTGTTGGCGTGTGCAGGGGTGAGCAGGATTCGTCTGCATGATCTTCGCCACACCTGCGCCACGCTGCTGGGCGAGCGCACCAGCGACCGGGTGATCGCTGCGATCCTTGGTCATACGCCGGGGACAGTGACGGCGCGGTATGCCAAAGTGACCCTGAACCAGATGCGCGAGGCACTCGACGCGCTCTACCGAGCGTTGATCGAGGACGAAGAAGGAAAAGGTGTCACATCAGGTTTGGCTAATCCTTGACACAAGAGGATTGCGACCACACGATCTCGGGTGTATTTCCAGGGCGAGGTTTGGAAGAACGACAGCACAGGACTGAGAAAGACTGGAGGCGCACAAAACCCAATTGTACGCAGTTTTGTACGCAGTGCCGATTTTGGGGCAAAAAAGACGCGGAACCTCGTATGAGATTCCGCGTCCTGATGCGGAGCGGGCGACGCGATTTGAACGCGCGACCATTTGCTTGGAAGGCAAATGCTCTACCAACTGAGCTACGCCCGCAGGATGCCTTGAATGTACCATAGATGGGCCAATTCGTAAAGCTGATGGGGTGTGACAGTGTGCCGAAACGTGCTGCCCGTGCGCCGAGATCTCGCTTCCGGGAAGCTGCTTCTGCCGAGCAGCGGGCGGCCGCTGCGGGTGCTGCGCGTCCGATGCGACTGGCAGCAGGGCGGCCAGCTTCCCGGAAGCGGTCCGCGCCGGCGGTTTTTCTGCAAGACGTTTCGTCACATCCAGGCTGATGCCTTATAGATCGGCCGGATCTTCGGCCCGTGCCGTATAGTAGATGCCCAGGTAGGGCTCCTCCCGGTCGGGAAAGCGATCTAATTGGACTTCGGTCGTGACTTCGCCGCGCTCGTGAAGAAACGTGATCTCGATATTGTCGCCCGGCCGGTAGCGCAGGATCTCGCTCCGCAGCGCCGGTACATCCTCAACCAGGATACCGTTCACGGCTGTGATCAAGTCGTTGCGGGTGATGCCGGCAGCATCAGCCGGGCTTCCCCGCTGCACCCGAATAACCAGCACGCCGGTGCTGATCGGCGCCGTCTGCATGGTTGCCTGTTGCTCTACCCGGCCCTCGCGCCAGCCCAGGTCGTACCCCATCAGCCAGCCACCCAGCCCGCTGAGCAGGTTACACCAGCCGCAAACAACCAGCAAACCGATTGCCAACCAGATTGTACGTCGCGATTTTACGCTCACTGTTGCTCAATAATCTACATGACCCGACTTGCTCAGCTGGTGTTGCATACTCGCAGCATCAGGGCTTTTTCGCCTACGGTAGCCTGGAAGACGTTCGTGTGCTCTGGTTTTTGGTCACAAAGCGACCAAAAACCAGAGCACACGAACGTCTTTCTTCGGAGGGTGGCCGATCCGCCGACAGGCGCCCCGCTGCCCGAGTTGTGTCCATAACTTACCTATTATAGCATGAACCCATGTAGCGCTGTGAGTTTTGTGGTATACTTTGAAAACTATCCCCTGAATGGGTTTTTATTTTTTGCCCATCTATCGTTGCGCCATCCGGCGCGTTTGAGGTGGTTCGTGACTGCTGAACGTCTCCAGAAAGTTCTTGCCAGTGCCGGGGTGGCCTCCCGGCGTGATTGTGAATCGCTGATTGTTGCCGGCCGTGTGGCGGTCAATGGCAAAACCGTGTACGAACTGGGTACCCGCGTCGATCTCACCTATGATGTGGTGACGGTCGACGGTGTGCCGGTGGTATTGCCCGCTGAACGGGTGTATATTATGCTGCATAAACCGGCCGGCTATGTGTCGACGGCTGAGGATCCGCAGGGTCGCCCGATTGTGCTCGACCTGGTGCCCATCCCGGTGCGCATATTCTCCGTCGGCCGCCTCGATGTTGATAGCGAGGGTTTGCTGCTCCTGACCAATGATGGCGAATTGACTCACCAGTTGACGCATCCGTCTTTTGCGGTCGAGAAGGAATATCGAGCGCTGCTTGATCGCACACCCGATCCGGTGACTCTGCGCGATTGGCGCACCGGGGTGATGCTGAATGGCGAGCGCACGGCGCCGGCCTGGGTGGAGGTGATCGAGCGCAGTAGCGAAGGTACCTGGATCAAAGTGGTGCTCCAGGAGGGGCGCAAACGCCAGATCCGCGAAGTTGCGCGTCTGCTTGGCTATAATGTCCGGCGCTTGATTCGGGTGCGCGAGGGCAATTTGCAGCTCGGCGATCTGCCGCCCGGTGAGTGGCGCGAACTTAATCCTGTAGAAATTCGGGCGCTCCGCCGCCACGCCAGTGCCCCGCAAGAGCGCGCCGTCGGGCGCTCCAATCGCTCCGCATCGTCCTCGCGAGATCATCAGGGCAATGGGCATTCCAGCTCAGCCCGCGGGCGCAATCGTGCGCCGGGTTCCGCAAACCAGGCTGCGCGCAGCGCCGAGGCCGGCCGTTCTCCGTATCATTCCCGCCAGTCAAATGCCGGAGACCAGCGCTCGCAGTCGAACTCCGGCGGCAATCGCAATCAGCCGCCCGCAGATCCGCAGCGCCGCCCGGTTCCCGATCGCCTCTGGCGCAAACGCGAGGAAGAGGCTTCGCAGCAGCGCAAAGAGCGTTTTGATCCCGGTGCGAAACGCCGCCGTAGCAATCATCAGCGCTCGCGCAATGAGCGCCGCCCCGATGCCAACCAGCCTCGCCGCAGTGAAAAACGCTCCGATTCGGAAAAATAATGCGCCCTGCCGGTTCTGCCCTGGAAAGCGCATTGTTCGTTTGCGCAGCACGGCTGCGCAAACGAATAAAACCCATTAACTGGCGGCTATCAGCTTCTCAATCTCCAGAACCGAGCAGGGTTTGCTCAGCAAATAGCCCTGGGCGAAGGGGCAGTCCTGCCGGCGCAGCCATGCCAGTTGCTCCGCATGCTCGATGCCCTCAACAACCACATCGAGCTTCAGGCCCCGCCCGAGGGCGAGCAGCGTTTGAATGACGGCCTCGTCTTTGGTATTTTGCCCGATCCCGGCCGCGAAAGCTCGATCAAGTTTGACGATATCTACCGGCAACTGGCGCAGGTGGGTGAGCGAGGCATGGCCGGTGCCGAAATCATCGAGCGCGATGCGCAAGCCCAGTGTGCGTAGCTCGCTGAGCACCTGCCGGCTGGTCGGCAGGTCGCGCAGGGCCGAGTGCTCAGTTACTTCCAGGATGACACTGGCAGCATCGGCACCGGTGGTATGCAGCAAGTCACGGATCTCGGCGACCAGTTCGGGGACTTGCAGGGTCGGCGCGCTGATATTGATGCTGGTGGCCAGGTTGTAGCCACGGTGTTGCCAGTCGGCGGCCTGGTGGAGCGCCTTGCGGATCACTTGCCGGTCGAGGGTGTCGAGCAAGCGCAGTTCCTCGGCCAGCGGCAAGAAAACGTCCGGCGACAGCAAGCCGCGTACCGGGTGATTCCAGCGGACCAGAGCCTCGACCATCCTGATCCGGTTGCCTGGAATATGCAGCACCGGCTGGTAGAGCAGCGTCAGCGCATCCTGATCGAGCGCCCGGCGCAGTTCATTTTCCAGCCGCAACTGGCGCTGCAGCATCGGGCTGTGGGCCTGATCGTAGACCTGGACGCGGCGGCCCTGCGCTTTGGCGTGGTACATCGCATTTTCGGCCTGAGCCAGCAACTGGCTGAGCGAGATGTTGCCGGCACGACTACCGGCAATGCCGATACAGGCATTGAAGGCAATCGGTTCACCGCCCAGCAGCCCCGGCGCCTGGGGGCAATTGAACAGGTGTTGTACCCTCCGCAGCGCTTCATCCGTTTTCGTATTGCGGAATAGTGCGACAAATTCATCGCCGCCCACCCGTGCCAGCAGATCCGCATGAGACAGGCAGCGCTTGAGCATAGTTGCCACATGAATGAGAAACTCATCGCCGGCGGAATACCCAAAGGTATCGTTGATCAGCTTCAGGCGATCAATATCGAGGTAGAGCAGAGTCACCGGAGTCTGTTGTTCGGCAGCCTCGGTGAGGAGGGCATCGCCCTGGCTGTACAGTCGGTTACGGTTGGGCAGGCCGGTAAGCTGGTCGGTGAAGGCCAGATACTGGATCTGGGCCTCGCGACGTTTTTGCTCGCTAATATCCGTCACTGTTGTCACTGTGAAATAGCGCCCATCGGGTAAAGCCAGCAAGCCGGTCGTGGCGTGAATTGTTATCTGCGAACCGTCACGGCGCTGGGCGATCCATTCGCCGGCCATTTTCGGCGTGCCGGCAATAAAGGCATCGTGCAACCGGCACGCATGCTCGCGCTGCTCGGGGGGCAAAATCATCGTGAAATGGCGACCGATCAGTTCTGCCGGGGAATACTGATATAGTTCGCAATACGCTCGATTGACGCGAACAAAATAGCCGTAGGCATCGGTGATGCACAGGCCGATGTCGGCGGTTTCAAAAAATGCATCGAGCATGGCATCGCGCTCATGTACCGCCGCTTCAGCTTGCAACCGGGCCAGCACGATCCCCATCTGGCTCTGGATGATCTCGATGGATTCTTTGATGGCAGGGGGGATGAAAGGCTGGCTGGTTGAGCCAAGATTAAGGACGGCAATCGTCTGCTGTTCGTATTGCACTGGGATGATGGCGACGGCTTGCCAGTGCTGTTCGCGATAGAACGGCGGAACGGCTATGCCCTCCCAGACAATCGGGATACCATCGACAACGGTTTGTGCTTCGAAGCTTTCGGCCGGAAAAAAGCGCACCTGCTCGATAAAAGCCGGTGCGAGATTCTGGTGCAACATCAGTTGCGCGGCGCCACTGTCGCGATCAATAAGGTAGACGCCGCCGCCGGTCAAGCCATCAATCGCGAGCGTTTGTGCCAGCATTATTTGCAATGCATGCTGCTGATCGGGCGCGCTATTCAGCGCCAGGGCCAGGTTGCGCTGCAATTCCAGCGCCTGAACCTGTACCTTGCGCGCCGTAATATCCTTCACCATGCCCTCGTAGCAGATCAGGTTTCCGTCTGCATCGCGAATGCCACGGGCGTGGTCGAGCACCCAGATGATGGAGCCGTCCTGGCGACGCCATTGCACCTCGAAGTCGGTGACAACTTCCTGGTGCTCCATCAACTGGCGCCAGCGCCGGCGTTCTGCCGGGTCAACATACTGATCCGCCGCAGTTTGCGCCAGTAGCGACTCGCGGTCGGTATAGCCAAGCAGATGGCAGACCGCCAGATTGGCATCGAGGATCCGGCCATCGACAGTGGTACGATAGAGCCCGACCGGCACGGAGTCAAACAGGTCGCGATAACGTTCTTTGCTCTGTCGTAAAGCTGCTTCGATCTGGCGGCGTTCAGCAATTTCGTGTTGCAACGCTGCATTGAAGTGCAGCAATGCTTCGTTGCTTTCCCGGGTTGGCTCAGCCATAGTATGATCGTGATCTGCGACAATGGTTGTGCGCTCAAGTTCAGCAACCCGCACTCGCAGTCGATTATTTTCCGCCTGGAGTTCGAAATAAGTTGCTTCAGGTACGCTCATGAGAATTCCTTGCCAATGCGTACATCAATCAATGTACCCCTGACTGCGCTGTGCATAATTGACAGGACTTATGCAGTCGGCGTTGATGCCGGCTGCATCATGGCTTTTTCGCCTCCGGCAATGCGGAAAACTGTTTCAATTCGTTTGATTTTGCGGCGAAGCCGCAAAATCAAACGAAAACGACGCTGCCTTCCTTGCTGCCGCAGGCCAAAAACGCCATTGCGGCACCAGCAAACGGGTTCACGGCGCAAGTTGTATAATAATTGATGCAGTGCATCATTGATATTGATTCTATCATAGCACGTTCCCACAACCCTGGATGGAAGGGCTTTCAACGATAGCGTTTTTGTCAGATGGGTGATTGCCCGATCCGGCCCTCACCCCCCAGCCCTTTCAACGATAGCGTTTTTGCCAGATGGGTGACGTGACTTTGCGCTCCGGCCCTCACCCCCCAACCCCCTCTCCCGTACAGTCTGGCGCGACGAGAGCCTTACGCTTTGAGTTGGTCATCACCGGCGCCAGCCTGACAGGAGCGGGGGAGCCGGGCACGCA
>DAOTUJ010000034.1:0-44133 GCA_034437175.1 Chloroflexaceae bacterium
GGTGACGAAGTCCTCGAAATCGGCTATCATCGGTCTACCTCCGCTGTGGCTGCTGGTTCCCTAAGCAAGACCAGCCATACCATAGCGGAGGCTGTTTCGTCAATTGGTTTCAACTAGCACAAGTCTCCATTCGCTAGTTTCATCCAGCGCGATAATGTAAAAAGCAATATGCACATACACCCGGGCCTGGTCAATATCCGCCGCAATCCGCCGGATGATCTCGTCGTACTCGGGCACCAGTGTGACCTGATTGCCGGCGAAGGCGGGCATACTGCCCAGCTGCTCGGTCAAATGGGCCAGCGGCACAAACCGCGCCTCCAGCGGCGGGTCGACGTAAGGCTGCAAACGCGGATCATGGCTGATCTCCTCGACCACTTCTTCCACCAGTTGATCCATCATACGCTGCTGATCGCGCCGCCGGCGATTCAGCCGTGGGTAGCCGATCATCAAAAAGATCAGCAGCCCCAGGAAGGGCGCAATGAAAATCAGCAGCAGCCATGCCGTCGCCGACGAAGGTTTGCGGTTGATTGGCACGATGAAGATCATCGCAATGCCGATCAGCCAGGCGGCAACCGCTGCCAGCGCCGGCAGCAGAGGAATAAGTACGTCCATAGTTTTGCTTTCGCCTCCGGCAGGGTGGAAGAAGACGTTTTTCATGCGCTTGCGCAGCGAAGCCGCGCAAGCGCATGAAAAGAAGCCCCTTTCCCCGCTGCCGCAGGCCAGCTGCCGGCATCCAGCGCCGGCTGCGCCAGGCCATCAATCAATACGGCGTATACAAAAAGGCTTCCAGTCGCGGAAAGAGCGTTTTCGCCAGGTAGGCCGCGCTGCCGCGACAGATCACGTCCGGGTAAAATTGCTGCAACTCGGTGATGGTGCGCTGGCCGAGCAGCAGCGGTGCCAGCAAATTCGGCGGCACTTGCAGATCGCCCTGGCTCGGCTCTGTTGTTTCGAGCGCCGTGATCTTGCCGCCGGCAAAAGATATGCGATACGCCTGGCGATAACTGTTGAGCACAAAATCCTGGCTCAGGCCGGCGAAGGCGCTGGCGGCCAGACGCTTTTCCAGCAGCGGCTGGATTTTGCGCAGCAAGTGCAGCGGCTCGGGCAGCCGGATCTGCCAGGCATAACGCCCCGGATCATGGGCGCCCAGCGAGGCAGGCAGCCGGGCCAGGCTGCTGTTGCCGGGCACATTCAGCCGGATGAAAGGCTTGCCGCGCCGGCGGGCTAATTCGCCGCAGGCCCGCAGCACGGCCAGCGCCTCGCTTGCATTCAGTTGCGAGCATTCGCAGACATTCAGCCCTGCGCTGAAGCCGTAGTGCTGCACGCGCCAGTAGCCCTGGATCTGCCCGGCATCGTTGAGCAGTAGCCAGGTGTCGGCGGCGGTTTCACTCTGTAGGCCCGGCCCCAGCAGGTAGTGCCAGCTCGCCGTATCCCGCCGGGCACTGATGTCCAGTGTCTGCGCTGCCGTTGCATAGAGTTCCGCCAGGTGCGGAATATCCTCGGCCGTGGCCGGGCGGATCAGCGGCGCAGCGCCCTCCTCCGGGAGACTGTGCAGCTCCAGGCGCAGGCCGCCCTCCAGCGGAATTGCATATTCATAGCCGAACTGGCGGTAAAAATAGGGAATGCCCTGGATATGGCTCAGATCGAAGTCGCCCTCGTTGAGCAGGCGCGTAAAATAGGCGTTCAGCCGCTGTTGCAAGCCCTGGCCGCGCCAATCGGCACGGGTGCCGACGATGCCCATTTCGCCGGCGTGCAGTTCTACCCCGCCCATCTGCCAGATCCAGGGGATCAGGCACAGGTTGGCCACGATCTCGCCGCTGTCGGGCAGCGCCAGGTAAGGCCAGTATTCGCGGCGGGCGGACGGATGATTGAGGATGAGCCTGCGTGTCAGTTCGACTACTCTTACGCCGTGGATTTCGCCGGTGAATGCAGCCAGGCGTTCCACTTCCGTTGTGCTTTCCGGGATCTTGAGTACCGGTAGAGTGCCGACTTTTGTGCTATACTGCATATTATTTGCCAATCCTGACTATTGGAAGAAAGCCGAGTCTATGCCTTCAGTACCAATTCCGACAATTGTCGAACGAACTTCGCGCGGCGAGCGCAGCTGGGATCTCTTCTCGCGTATGTTGCAAGAGCGCGTGATCCTGATTGGCACGCCCATAGATGACGATATGGCTTCGGCGGTGGTTGCACAGTTGCTCATTTTACAACATCAGGATCCCGAGCGCGATGTGTGGATGTACATCAACAGTCCCGGCGGCGTCATTCGGGCCGGCCTGGCCATCTATGATACGATGCAACTGATTACGCCCGACGTCGCAACGGTTTGCATCGGGCGGGCCGCCAGCATGGCGACGGTGTTGCTGTCCGGCGGCAAGAAAGGCAAACGCTATGCCCTGCCCAATGCGACGATCCACTCGCACCCGGCCGGTGGCGGCGCCGAAGGCTATGCGCCCGACGTCGAACGCGCCGTCAACGAGATGCTGCGCCTGCAACGGCTCATTCGTGAGCTCATGGCCCGCGACACCGGCCAGCCTATCGAGCGCCTCGAAGCCGATTTCAACCGCGATTTCTTCATGTCGCCCCAGGAAGCCATCGATTACGGTCTGATCGACTCCATCCTGGAGCCGCAGAAGCTGAAGAATCAGTAAACGAAGCACGGGTATTGGCCCGACGGCATTGCCGCCGGGCCAATACCCGTGCTTCGTTTACTCGTCTGGCGTACAAGTTCGCGTCATCCACTCCCCAACAATCCTCAACGTTCGCTCCTCGATCGGCAGCGAAATATGGCTGGCTCCCGCCAGCATATGGTATGCGGCGCCCGCCGGCAGCAGTTCGCGTACGCGTTCCGCCATTGCCGGCGGGATGAGCGTATCCCGGCTGCCGTAGATCGCCAGCAACGGCGGTGCTGCCGCGCCTGTCGCAATCCGCCGCAGGCTCCCTGCCAGATCGAGCATGTCGAAAAGATCCCAGGTACCGATTTCGGCCCGGATGCCGCTGGTGCTCCAGGCGCGGGCAATGTGGTAGGGGCTGCCGTCCCGCAGCAGCGACAGCAGGGCCGGTCGCAGCAGCCGCAGCCCTTCATCCTGAACGACTTTGCGCCGGTCGGCCTGGCTCAGCCGCACCCTGATCGGCGCCTCCAGCAGGGCCAGCGCCGCCACCGCTGCGCCCTCGGCAACCGCCCGCGCCGCCACACAGCCGCCCAGGCTCATGCCCAGCAGCGCAACGCGCTCGTAGCGCGCTCGCAACCAGTCCAGGCAATCGCGCAGGCTGAACACGATGGTTGGGAAAGCCTGCGGCCGTCGGCTCTCGCCGTGGCCGTCCAGGTCGATCAGCAGCAGCGCAAAGCCGCGGTCGAGCAACTCATCGACCAGGCGCCAGGCATAAAAATATTTATCGCAGCCCGATCCGTGCGCGACGCACACCACTGTCCGGCTCCCGCCATGCGGCACGATTTCCAGCGCCGGTACGTCGCCGGTGCTCGTCGGCACATCCATGCGCCGGATCTGTCGATCCGCATAGTCGCCGGGGCTGAGCCGGTCGAGCGGGTTGAGCCGCCGGTTGCGCAGGCTGGCCAGGCCGGCCTGCAGCACCACTGCCGCCGGCAAACTCGTCGCCAGCGCTGCCGGGCCACGCCAGCCGCGCAGATCACGCCAGGCCGCCAGTAACAGCGCACCCGCCATGCCGCGTAGCCGCCGATCACTCCAGGCCAGGCCGCGCAACTGTGCGATCCCAGCCAGCAACTCAAACAGGCCCAGCCAGCCCAGCAGTGCCCGAAAAAACATAGTGAAAACCTCTGTATGCGCTTTGGTGAGATGACAAAGGTCATACTGCGCCGATGAATGTTTCTACCCTGCAATATGCCACAGGTAAGAGGAACGCGCGAGCCGGGCGCGGTATGCTGAATGTGAAAGCACCGAAACATTAGCCATACTTTTTCGTTGGTTCCGGCGGCGAAGCCGCCGGAACCAACGAAAAAGATAGTCAACTTCCTTGCTGCCGCAGGCGAAAAAGCCCGGATGCGGCCAGCATCAACGCCGACTGCGTAAGTTCTGTCACCGAAAGGAAATGCTATGCGAGCCCGAAACTATCCGGTTCATGATCGCTGGTCCTGGCTCTGGCTGCTGCTGGGTGCCGGCCTGAGCCTGTTCACCTACGGCGCCTGGCGGCTGCCGTTCCTGGTCTGGATCGCGCCGATGTTTAGCTTGCGCTTTATGCGTAGCCAGCCGACCTGGCGCGGTTTCCTGTTGCTCGTGCTGGCCATGATACCCATGCTGTCGATCATGCTGCGCGGCGTTGTGCCGATTCCCGGCCCGGCCTACGCGATCTTCGTCGTCATCACTGCGTTTATGGCCGGGCTGCCCTTACTGCTCGACCGGTTGCTGGCGCCGCGACTACCGGCTTTCGCTGCCTCGCTGGTGCTTCCGCTGGCAGTGATCGGTCTGGAATTGATGAATGCCCAGGGTCAGTGGGGCACCTGGGGCGCCTCGGCCTATTCGCTGGCCGGCAATCTGCCGTTGCTGCAACTGGTTTCGCTGACCGGCCTCTGGGGGCTGGTGTTCCTGGTCAACTGGTTCGCCGCCCTGGTCAACCTGGCCTGGGAAGCACACTGGCGCTGGCCGCAGATCCGGCTGCCGCTGCTGAGCTACGCGGCGCTGCTGTCTCTCGTGTTGACCTGGGGTTCTGCGCGCCCGCTGTTCAGTTCGCCCGTCGAAACCGTGCGTGTGGCCGGCATTCCCTCGGCGGCGCCATTTATGAACGCCGATGAAGGCATGATTGCCCGGCTCGATCGGGTACTGCCCGGTACCGCCGATCCGCCTGAACGCCAGGCCTTGCGCGAATTCTTCGCTACGAACAACGCCGTTTTGCTGGAACGCAGTGCCGCCGAAGCTCGCGCCGGCGCCGAGATCGTCTTCTGGGCCGAGGGCAATGCCGCGCTGCTCAAAGCAGACGAAGCCGACCTGATCGCCAGGGGCAAGGAACTGGCGCAGCGCGAAGGCATTTACCTGGGCATGGCCATGGCCGTGTTTACGCCCGGTGCCGAGCAGCCGCTGGAAAACAAAGTCGTGTTGCTGACCCCGCAGGGCGATATCGGCTTCGAATATCTCAAGGCCTTCCCGGTGCCCGGCAGCGAAGCCGCCGACAGTGTCGCCGGAGTCGCCGAGATGCCGGTGCTCGATACGCCGCACGGGCGCATTGCCAGCGTGATCTGCTTCGATATGGATCACCACAGCTTCATTCGCCAGGCCGCACAGAACGATGTCGACATCCTCTTTGCGCCGGCCAACACCTGGCCGGAGATCGCCGAGCTGCACGCCGACATGGCCGGCTTCCGCGCCCTTGAAAACGGCATCAGCCTGGTACGCGTTGCCAGCAACGGGGTTTCGATGGCCTACGACCCGCTGGGCAATCCGCTGGCCCGCAGCAACTACTGGCAGAGCGAAGCCGGCAGTCTGGTGGCCGAAGTGCCCACGCAGCGCCAGCCGACCCTCTACGGCCTGGTAGGTGACAGCTTCGCCTACCTGGCCCTGGTCGCTCTGGCGGCACTTATTCTCTGGGGCATTGTTCGCGCTCGCCGCGCCGCCACCCGGCCCGCGCCGCAGCCTGCCGTCTGAGCAGACAGAACAAGCAAAGCTCTCTGCTGTGCGGGTTGCGGCATTGCCGCAACCCGCACAGCAGAAAAACAGTCCTTCCACGCTGCCGCAGGCGAAAAAAAGATTGAGATTTTGTACCGTCATACATACGGGTATAATATCCGTATGTATGACGATACGATTGCTGCCATTGCGACGCCGCCCGGCGAGGGCGGCATCGGCATTATTCGGCTCAGCGGCGCGGCGGCCCCGGCCATCGCCGAAACCATTTTTCGCCCGGCTCGCCCCGGCAAACTGCGCTCCTACCGGCTGCGTTATGGCTACGTTGTCGATCCGCAGAGCGGCGAGGTGGTCGACGAGGCGCTGCTGGCGCTGATGCGGGCGCCGCGCAGCTTCACCCGCGAAGATGTGGTCGAGATTTCCTGTCACGGCGGCCCACTGCCGGTGCAGCGTACGCTCAGCCTGGCCCTGGCGGCCGGCGCGCGCCTGGCCCGCCCCGGCGAGTTCACCATGCGGGCCTTCCTTAATGGGCGCATCGATCTCAGTCAGGCCGAGGCGACCCTGGATGTGATCCGGGCGCAGACCCGCACGGCGCTGGCGCTGGCCCAGGCTCAGCTCGGTGGCTGGCTGGCCCAGGAGATCCGCCGGCTGCGTGCCGATTTGCTCGAAGTGCTGGCCTACGTCACGGTGCTGGTCGATTTCCCCGAAGACGAAGTCGATGCCCAGGATGTCGGCCCGAATTTGCAACGGGCGCTGCAAACCCTGCAGCGTCTGCTGGCCGGCGCCGACCAGGGCCAGATCTATCGCCAGGGCGCCCGCGCTGTCCTGCTGGGCCGGCCCAACGTCGGCAAATCCAGCCTGCTCAATGCCCTGCTGCGTGCCGACCGCGCCATTGTCACCAGTATTCCCGGCACCACCCGCGACACCCTGGAAGAGACCGCCAACCTCGGCGGCGTGCCGGTCGTCTTGATCGACACCGCCGGTATCACCGAGAGCAGCGATCCTATCGAGCAACTGGGCATCGAACGCAGCCGGATCGCGCTCGAAGGCGCCGACCTGGCTCTGCTGGTCTTCGATAGCCAGGCCGTCCTGAGCGATGCTGACCGCCGGATTGCCGCCGTTACCCTCGACAAGCCGACGATCCTGGTCTGGAACAAGCTCGACGCGCCGGCCGGCAGCGAACCGGCGGCGCCCGGCCCGCCCCTGGCCCACCCTGAACTGCGTGCCGTTGTCGCCACTTCGGCGCATACCGGCGCCGGCATTGATCGGCTGGCACGTACCATAGCCGAAGTGCTGCTGGGCGGCGCACCCTCGGCCGGCGATGCGCACCTGGTCTCGAATCCGCGCCACCGCGATGCTCTTGAACGATCACTGCGCCACCTGGAAACCGCCGTCGAAGGCTACCGCGCCGGCCTGCCGACTGATCTAATGGCTGGCGACCTGACGGTGGTGCTCAATGCGCTCGGCGAAATTACCGGTGAAAGCATTGGCGACGACCTGCTGGATGTGATTTTTTCGCGCTTCTGTATCGGAAAATAGCTGCTTGTTATGCCAGAGATACTGAAGAAATAAATTCGCGCATCGCTGCATTCACCGGCGCAGCTGCTTCGAGCATGAGCATGTGCCCGGCTGTGGGGATGCTGTGCAGGCGCGCATTGGGCAAACTCTCGCTAAGCGACACACTGAACTTGAGCGGCGTCATGCGATCTGCCTCGCCACAGAGCACCAGCACCGGGCAGTGGATTCGGCCGAGGTGCCGGCGCACATCGAAGGCATTGCAGGCCAGCAGATCGTTGCGCAGCAACGCAGCGTCGATCTGCCGATAGGCTTCGGCAGTTGCCGCAACCATGTCGGGCGGCGCTTGCGGGCCATAGAGATTCTGCGTAAAAAACTCAATCGCCGGCTGCGGATCGTCGGCCAGCCCTTCGAGCAGTGTTGGCGCCACCGGCATGCGCGCACTGCTGCCGACCAGGATCAGGCCGGCGACTTGCGCCGGATAATTAAGAGCAGCCTGGAGCGCAATGGTGCCGCCCATCGAATGGCCAGCCAGGAGAACCTGTTCGGCGCCAATGCTTGTGAGCAGCGCCGGGATCAACGCGGCATAGGCGGCGACATCGGCAAGACCACTGCCGGGCGAGCGCCCATGCCCCGGCAGATCGACGGCATACTGACGGGCCACAGCGGCCAGTCCTTGCATCTGGTAGCCCCAATGCTCGTGCGAGCCACCGGCACCATGGATATACAGCAGCATCGGCCCCTGTTTGCCGCGCTGCGCGGCAAACAGCCTGCCGGCACTCGTTTCAAAGTACGGCATAACTTTCTTCTCTATACCATCGTGAGAGATTAACGTGCGTTGATCGGGTTTTGGGCAGCATAGCTGCCCAAAAACCCGATCAACGCACGTTTTCATGTCTGCTTTGGTATCAGCCCATCGCTTCATCGGCAGCGGCGGCCAGGTCGAAATCTTTATCGGTAATGCCACCGGCATCGTGGGTTGTCAGGGCCAGTTTGACCTGATTGTAGCGAATGTCGATATCAGGGTGATGGGCGGCAGCTTCCGCCAGGAAGCCGATGTGGGTGACAAAAGCGACGGCTGCCGGAAAGCTCGGCAGCTTGAACGTTTTCACGATCATACCATCTTGCAGTTGCCAGCCGCTGAGCGCATCAAGGTGCTGCGTGATTGCGGCATCGGAAAGTTTATCAGCCACAGATAGCTCCTCTCTTGCTATGGAAGGGATACCATGCAGAGTATACCTGGGGTATCAGTGCCGGTCAAACAGAAGTGGCGGACACCCTAATCGAGGTAACCGCGGAGTTTCTTGCCGAGGTGCGGATGCCGGAGTTTGCGCAGTGCCACGGCTTCGATCTGGCGAATGCGCTCACGAGTTATCCCGAATTCGACACCGACCTCCTCGAGAGTGCGATAGCGACCGTCTTTGAGTCCATAGCGCAATTGTATTATTTTGCGCTCGCGTTCCGGCAGCTTTTGCAGTACTTCTTCGATCTGCTCGCGAAGCATAGCGGCGGCAGCGGCCTCGGCGGGAGCCGAGATGCGATCATCTTCGATGAAATCGCCCATACGGCCTTCGCCTTCCTGACCGACCGGCATTTCGAGCGAGAGCGGATGCATCGAAGCTTCGAGTGTGCGCCGCACCTTGTTGGGGCTAATGCCCATCGTATCGGCGATTTCTTCGGGGGTGGGTTCGCGCTGCATCGATTGCTGGAGCTTATGCGACGTGCGCTTGACCTGGCTGATCGCCTCACCCATATGCACCGGCAGGCGAATCGTGCGGCTCTGATCGGCGATGGCGCGGGTAATCGCCTGGCGAATCCACCATGTCGCATACGTCGAGAACTTATGGCCCTTGGTATAGTCGAATTTTTCTACTGCACGCATCAGGCCGATATTGCCTTCCTGCACCAGATCCATCATCGTAAGGCCATATGAAGTATATTTTTTGGCAATCGAAACCACCAGGCGCAAGTTTGCCTGGATCAAGTGCTGGCGTGCATCGCAGCCAAGCGCGTGCAGGCGTTCAAGTTCAAACCGTTCGCGCCCGAAAATATAATCTTCGCGCTCAAGCTGCTGGCGAGCAATATCACCGGCTTCCATTTGTTTTGCCAGTTCAACTTCCTGCTCAGCCGTCAGCAGCGGCACCTGGCCGATTTCCTGCAAATACATCCGCACCGGATCATCGAGGGCAATATCCCCCAGATCAGGTATTTCGGCAAGGGTATCATCATCACCGGAGGTAGGTGATTCAAGTTCGGCGGCCGACTCGACGACGCGCAGACCCTCAGCCTGGAGAGCCGCATACAGCTGGTCGACATCAGCGACGTGCAACTCGGGTTGCGGTAGCAACTCGAGAATATCGCTATACGTGAGATAACCGCGCGTACGGGCGGTTTCAAGCAAGCGCTCGAACATGAACCCCAACTCCTGTGCGTTCTGTTGTTCTTGAATAGCCATTTTTGTCCCTATGGCCGTACACATAGCCAGTGAACACAGGCGTCCGCCACTATGGGTATCCGACGCACAGCAAGGCTACGACCTGATACCCTATAGACATAATACACGCTGTGTCAAGCACATATGCGCTTGTTATGCCTCAGACGACCTGAAGGCTGTGGCCTGATATACATGCGTACTACCTGGCTGCGTAGCCCTTCTGAGAAGACAAGGGGCCATAGCGAGAGCGTCGCTCTCGCTCTGGCCCCTCTTCTGCATTGTTCGCAGTTTTTGGCAACAATATGGGGTTGAGAACAGAGCCTCAAACCCCACCTTGTGCGCATTCGCGAGGGACGCATACGGGGCACCCTCTTTGAGATTTCATATCGGTACTATAGCACCATATGACGAACCCCGTCAACCCCTTTATGCACAAAATTATACACAACTTCTCGACATTTCCACAACTGATAAGCTTCTGATACGTGATACGAACGCGCGTGCTTTATCGGAGCATTAGATTGGTATGGCAAACCTGCTACTATTCACGTTTGTTTTAGGGAAGCGTCGCGATAGCATAATATCTATCTCCGGCACATACTTGCGAAGGGGTTTTATTCTCGGCAAACAATGCCAAGTTACGCTATTTGCGGTATTATACAGAAACGAGCATAAACCACCATCAGGGTTGAAGGCAATAGTCATGGCAGTCTTTACGATCAATGGACAAGAAATCCATGCCCGGACATCAGGGAAAAGCCATGCTCCAACCGCGATTCTGATCCATGGCTGGTCGAGTTCATGGCATACCTGGGCACCATTGTTGCCGGCCTTGAGCCGGCGTTTTCACTGTATTGCGGTGGATCTGCCGGGTTATGGGCGTTCACCGGCCCCTCGTCGCCGGCCGACGATTGCCGGCTATGCCGATCTGATTGCTGAATTGATTCAGCAGATCAGTGAGCATGCGGTACTGGTGCTTGGCCATTCGATGGGTGGCCAGATTGCGATGACCCTGGCATTGCGCTACCCGGTACTGGTGGAGCGCATGGTGCTGTTGAATCCGGCCGTCAGCGGGCGGCTGTCGACCTTCATCAACCTGTTTGTGGCACCGCATATTTTGTTGGAAGGGTTGGCCTGGCCGGCGCGCCTGTTGAATTTTGTCGAACGGACGCCACTGGGTTATACCGATCGTTTGCTCAAGCCGATTTCTTTTGCCGAACGGGCGGTGATTTCGCAGGAAGACTATGCGCGCATTCGGGCCGATGCACGGCGCCCCGGCCAGGGCAAAGTGCGTGCGGATTGTTTCTGGGCGATGCGGGAAGGCGATTTGCGTGGCAAACTCAATGCGATCCGCACCCCGGCCCTGGTGATCTGGGGTGCCGAAGACAATACGGTACCGCTACGCGATGCCGGTGTGGTTGCTGCCGAGTGGCCCCAGGCCGATCTGCGACTGATCCCGAATGCCGGGCACTGGCCGCAGTTTGAGCAGTTTGACCTGACGCTGCGCCACATCGGTGCTTTTCTGGGCTTGCCCGAGTTCGGTGATGATCGCTCCGACGAGGGCAACGATGATGTAACCACGGCCCAGATTGCCCAGTTTCTCGCCAGTTCGGCCCTCGGTCACGGGTTGACTGATACCCAGCGGACGCGTCTGGCCGCCCAGTTGCGGGTGGAACGAATTCCGGGCGATACCCGTTTTGTCTCCATCGATACTCGTGGTGACGAGATGTTTCTGGTGCAGGAAGGCACCATCGAGGTCTGGGCGTCGATCAATACGGCCGGCCTGCCGGACGAAGCACCGCGCCGGTTGGCCTCGCTCCCGGCGGGCCAGGTGGTTGGCGAAATGGCGTTACTGGAGGACGGTACCCGCAGCGCTTCTTTGCACGCCGGGCCGCAGGGGGCGACGGTACTTTCGCTATCGCGGCAACGCTTCGAGGCGCTGTGCCGCGAAGATCCCTACCTGGCACTCGCCGTGATGCAGAATCTGGCGCGCTCGCTTTCGCTGCGCTTGCGCCTGCAAAACTGGCAGCTTCAGAGCGCCGAACGCCGCTACGAAGAAACGCTGTTGCAGCGGCGCGTCGTGCGCTAGCATCAAGAGCGGCAGTTTCTTGCCCGACCCCGTCGCGTTGCAAGGTCGCCGCTGCTCGCTGCCCTGTATCCCGAAATCGCTGCTGATCCCGCCGGCGGGGGCGCTGTTGAGCGCCTACCCTGTGTCCGGCGGAGGTAGCGGAGTAGGCGTGAACCGGGCCTTCAATGCGGCCATGCGCCCGGTGCCGACCTGGCGCATGGCATGGGCCAGGTCGGCGCTGCCGACCAGGAGATCGGCCAGGATCCGGTGTGGTATCGCGAGCAGCAGCATCGGCTCCAGCGAGACGATGCTGGCCACCGGTGGTTTGTTTTGCAAGAGTTCCAGTTCGCCGAAGAATTCGCCCGGCCCCAGTTGAGCAATTACCCGCGTTTTTGTTGCCGAGCGGTCGCGCACCAGCACGGCCGCTCGGCCCTCCCGGATGACGTAGAATGTCCGGCCGGGTCGTCCCTGGCGCACAATAATCTGCCGCTGCCCGATGTCCAGCCGTTCGGACTGCCGGGCCAGTTCGCGCAGGCTGGATCGTGGGAGATCGGCAAATAGGGGCACGCGTTCCAGCAGGCCAATAATGCGCACGGTATCGAGACCCTCGGCGGTGTGCTGTGTCGCCCGCGCCAGCAGTTGGTGCAGCGCATCCATGGGCAAGAACAGCAAACTGCTATTCACGGTGCAACGATAGCTCCGTTCGCGCTGATTGCCGGTTTCCAGCATTCCATGTATCTTCGCGTCAGGTGGGAACTCAGGGCCGATACCGCTTTCCAGTATCGCGACCCCGAAGAGCTCGCCGCGATGCAGTTCGCCAATAACCTGCTGATCTTGCCAGACGCTGACTTCGCCCGCTTCGATAATCCAGACACCCGGTTCGGCATTGCCGACGACGCGCCCGGCAGCGACCTGTTGCGGGCGCAGGGCACCTGCCAGTTCCGCCAGTTCGTTGTCGTCGCAGGTAGCGAAGAGATCCACCTGGCGCAACAATCGCAGGCGGCTGTCGCGGGCGCTGCCGAAGGATCGGGAGAGTGCGCGGGCCCAGGGGGTGTTCGGAAAACAGAGCCGATCCGCCGTCTCACGTTCCGTCCAGGGCAAGGCGTCGTAAGCAATCTGGATGGCGCGGTGGGCAAAGCGCGATCCGGCAATCACTGCAATTGAATCGACTGTGTAGCGCAGTACCTCCGCATAACGCTGACCCTGCTCCACCAGCGGCAAGTCGGTCACCAGCGGGCTGATCCGGGCCTGGTCGCGCTCCAGCGTCACGTCCCAGTTGGCGGTTGCAGCCAGCACATCCATGCGATCATCAAAGAGCCTGGCGCGCCGTTGCCCATAGATCCGCCGCAACAGGAGGTAACAGCCGGCATAGCTGTGCCGAAATGCGGCCTGAAGTCGCTGTCTTTCGCTCGAAGCCACCTGGAGCGGCCACTGAACTTCGCGCAAAATCAGCCGGCGCAGCGTTACGTAGTGGGTCAGCCAGGCAGTCGCCCAGCAGCCGGCTGCCAGGATCGTCAACCCGTACGTCAGAGCCAGGAAACGAGTTGCCGGATGGATCTGCAACACATATACGCCGATCTGTAGCAAGATTGCCAGCCAGACCAGCGCCCAGCTCCAGATCAAGCGCGAATCCTTGAAGCCCAGCAGATGCGGCAAGAGCAGTGCCAGCGCCATAACGCCAAAGTAGACCGGTGCGGCAGCCAGCAAGACCGTCGCGAAGGCAAGCCCCGGTTCCGCCAGTTCCAGCCAGCGCAAGCTCAGGCCGCCGCAGACGAAGGCCAGCACCAGCAACAGTGCGCTCGCCAGCAACTCGGCGGTTGGTGCCTGCAACAGATCGACGTCGAGCAAGGATACAAAGCCGGCGACCATCAGCAGCAGAAAGGCACCGGTATCGAGTGCGATCCAGAGCAGTGCCAGCGAGCCATTTGCTGCGCCCGGCAGCAGCGCCAGTTCAGTACTGCGGCCCAGTACCGTCAGCAGCGTGAGCGCATTGGCAGCGAGCAAGGCATCGAGCGCCCGGCCCACGCGGGCGCCACGATAGTCGTGGCGTACGGCGCTGAGCGTGAGCAGCGCCAGCCCCCAGAGCAAAGCCGTCAACAGGGCATACAGCCGGTTTGCGGCTGGCACGCTTCCTGCTAACATGGCAGGGTCGGCAAGGCGTAGCGGCAACAGCGCCAGCAAACCAACCAGCATCAGGCAGCTACCGGCGAAAACACCCGCGCGCCGGGCCAGCCGGCGGCGTTCGAGCCAGGTTGCTGCTCCCCGTACCAGCCCCCATGCCGCCAGTGCCAGCCCGAACAGGATTGGCAAGACGACTATCAGCAAGATTAGCAGAGCCACCAGCACACCAAACGGGCCGCTGGCCAGCAACCGGGCCGATAGATCGCGCAACTGGAGTTGCCAGAAATTCGCTGCCAGCAGCACCGCTACAATCGTGTAGAGCAGCGTCATTGCACCATACATGGCAAAAATACGTTCTTCGCGGCTGAAAGGCGCCCGTTCACGGAGTTTTTGCCAGAACGGGCCGCTCACAAAACCGAGCGCACGGGAGCGCAAATTCGGCAGGTGCAGCCAGTCCACCAGCACATAGTAGCCGTCGAGCTCGAGCAGCGGATTGGCATTGAACAGAGTTGTCACGTAACAGGCAAAGGCCAGTTGAAAAAGGAGCCCGGCAATCGGTGCGCCTGGTGCCGCCAGCAGCGCCAGCGCCGCCAGACTACCGAGTACTACGTCGGCATAGGGGCCGGCCAGCGAAACGACAATCCGTGCCCGGCGATTGGCCAGCCACATATCGCTGGTATCGACGAAGGCGGCCGGCATGCCGTAGTACAGCATCACTCCACCGCGGCGCACTATCCGGCCATAATGTTTCACGGCCAGTGCATGGGCACTTTCGTGAACCAGAAAGGAGATCAGCGTCACGCCCCAGAACCCGAGCAGACTGACCAGAAGGTTGTCCGGGTCGAGCAACTGCTGTGCCGGTACAGTGGTCGCCGTGCCCGGCGTCAGCGTCAGGTAAAACGCAGCAAAGCCGGCCGCAATCAGCAGCACGGACAGCAGAAAAAAGAAGCGATTGAAGAAAAAGCGCGCAAATTGCTGGTAGCAGCCGCCATAGAACCGGTCGATACCATCGATGGCAAACTCGGTGCCGGCCAGGAAACGCAACACCTGCCGGCCCCAGCCCTCGATCCCATGATTGGCTTCGACGGCCTGGAGATGCCGGTAGATATTGCCGGGCCGGTCGACGAGAAAATGCTGTGCGCGCAGACTCTCGACCAGACCGGCGATTGGCAGGAGCTGTTGAAATTTGAGGAAACCCATCGTCGCCAGTTGCGCTACCGTGCGGCTGCCGTCCATCGCTTGCCAGATCGCATATTCCGCCGGTGTGAGCCGCAGATAGCTGCCGTTCGGGCTGCGCAGAACCGCAAATTCTTGATCGCCCTCGACAATGCTCTCGGTAACGACGCCGTGAACGGCTCGCGGGCGGTAACGGGCCAGGTCGGCGCGTTTCGCCAGATGCTGCCAACCGCCGGTCACGGCCGGCGACGCGGCTTTGTGGTCGGCCAGGCGTTGCCAGAAGCCGCCCGGTGTGGTGTTTTTCGGCGCCGCTGCCGCTGATGGCATATTCGCCAGGCGCTGCCAGAAGCCCCGGAGTTGCACCGTTTCATCGGCTGGAAGCGCAGGGGTATCAGTATGAAGTTCTACGTAACTCATGGCTTTAGTATAGCATTCTGCACGCTATGAATCGGCCAGAAGAACGATTTTATGGGGGGAAGGAATCTCATCTTCCTCTCATCCAAAAAACAGATCGCAAACCAGACGAAATACGTCATACTGGTAGATAGCACGTTGTGATTGTGACATGACACATCACTTATTCGAACGTCAATATGACGTGTTCTGGAGAAGGAGCACCGGAATGCGAGCAGAAATGGTTCATTTGCGGCCCGGGTTACGGGTCTGGCGCGACAATCGGATGGGGTATATCTGGCGGGTGGCCTACAAGGATGGTGATGGCGAAACGGTCGTCAGTTTTCCGGACAGTGCCGCTATGGGCGATTTCATTGCCGAGCAGTTCGGTCTGAGCCTGGAAGATGTCGAGCAGGAATGTGAGCCGCTCAACCACAAACCATCGCTGTTCGGCATCAATCGCAAACCGCGCCTGCAACCGGCCTAGCCCGATTTTTGACAGGATTCACGACTTGCCCCGTGTCCAGCCGGCATTGCCTTCGGCAGGGTGAAAATCTGTTTTAATTCGGGTGATTTTGCGGCAAAGCTGCAAAATCACCCGAAAGAGACCATTCCTTCCTTGCTGCCGCAGGCGCAGCACGCCCGTTGCGGTGCGAGCAACAACGCCGACTGCGCATGTACCATCATTTCCGCTCCCGCCGGAAAAGCCATCGCTTGACGGCTTTTCCGGCTACGGCTACAATCCAGCTAACTGAACAAGTTCCGGCCGCGGTGCGCCTGCGATGCGCCCGCGGCTCTTCTGTTGCCGGTCGCCAGCGGCACCGGCCCTGCGGAGGCTCCTGTGACTCCTGATCTCGATGCATCTGCTACCAGCAATCAGCGCCTGCCAACGCTGCCCGGTCCGCGCGCCCGTGCGTTACTTGAACGTGATACCCAGGTGATCGCCCCGGCCGGGCGGGTTTATCCGCTGGTGATCGACCACGCTCGCGGCTGCGAGGTCTGGGATGTGGACGGCAATCGGTTTCTGGACATGACGGCCGGCATTGCGGTGCTTTCGGCCGGCCATGCGCACCCGCGTCTGCTACAGGTTGCCCAGCAGCAAATGGCCCGTTTCACACATATGGCCGGCACGGATTTTTATAATGAGCCGATGATCCGGCTGGCCGAAAAGCTCGCCGCGACGATGCCGGCAGGCCAGGACTGGCAGGTTTTCCTCGGCAACAGCGGCACCGAAGCCGTTGAAGCAGCCATCAAGCTGGCGCGGTTTACCAGCCGGCGCCAGAATGTTATCGGTTTCTACGGGGCTTTTCACGGGCGTAGCTACGGCAGCCTCGCGCTGACGTCTTCTAAACCGCGCCAGCGCGAGGGCTTCTTCCCACTGTTGCCGGGTACCTTCCACAGTTACTATCCCAACTGCGGACGTTGTCCGATCAATTTGCAGTATCCCGGTTGCAATATTGCCTGCCTCGACCTGATCGAGCAGATCTTGTTCCGGCATACCACGCCGCCCGGCGAGACAGCCGCCATTATCATCGAGCCGATCCAGGGCGAGGGCGGTTACGTTGTGCCGCCGGACGGTAGCCTGCGCCGCCTGCGCGAGATCTGCGACCGGCACGGCATTCTGCTGATTGTCGACGAGGTGCAGAGCGGGGTGGGGCGCACCGGTACGATGTGGGCTTTCGAGCACGAGGGCATTGTGCCCGACATCGTGGCCTCGGCCAAGGGGCTGGGCGGCGGTATGCCCATCGGTGCGATGATTGCCCGCGCCGACCTTACCCGCCAGTGGCCGCCCGGCGCGCATGGCAATACCTACGGCGGCAACGGCATGGTCTGCGCGGTCGCCCATGAGGTGCTGACGTTGGTAGAACAGGAATTGATGCACAATGCCGCAGTGATGGGCGAACGGCTTATGGCCGGGTTGCGCCGCCTGCAAACCCAGTTCCCGCAGATCGGCGCGGTACGCGGGCGCGGCCTGATGATCGGTGTCGAACTGCTTGCCGATGCCGAGTCACGCCAGCCTGACCCGGCCCTGGCCGAGGCGGTGATGCAAGCCGCCTTCCAGCATGGTTTGCTGCTGCTGACATGCGGTGTTTCGAGCATTCGCTTTTGCCCGCCACTGGTATTGAATGCCGCTGAGGTCGATGAGGCGCTCGAACGATTTGCGCTGGCGTTGCGTTCTTGCGTTGCACCTGCGACAAACGACATGCTATAATCGGGTTCCTGGTAGCCTGTGGATAGCAAGGATCACATCAGCCGGCTTGCCCGCAGTTTGTTAGCCGGTGGCGGTATTGTGACGGTGGCCCTGCTGGCTTACTGGCTGTTTGTTGTCGGCGAAGGCACCTACCTGGGGCGGCGCTTCGTGCGCCTGCTCTACCGGGTTGGCGCGGCCCACTACGACCGGGTGCGCGGCTTTCCGTCGGCTGCGGATGCCCGGGTGCTGGGGCCGCTGTTGTGGGCGGCACTGCCGGCCCGCCGGCCGGCCGTCGTGCTCGATGTGGCGACCGGCACCGGGCGCGCCGGATTGTTGCTGGCCGCCGAAGCGCCGTTTGCCGGTTCGGTGCTGGGCCTGGATTATACGCCGGCGATGCTGTGCCGGGCGGTGCAACGGAGCCGAACCATCGGTTGCGCCGATCGCTTTTGCGCGGTTGTGGCCGAAGCCGGGCAATTGCCGTTGCCGGCCGCGTCTTGTGATATGGTGATCTGCCTGGAGGCGCTGGAATATTTTCCGGCGCCACGCCGGGCACTCCGTGAGATGGGGCAGGCACTCCGGCCCGGTGGCGTACTGGTGTTGAGCAAATTCACCGACGGCTGGGCGCGCCTGTTGCCGGCAAAAGCATTTTCGCGCCGGAGTCTGCGGTGGATCCTGACTGAACTGGAACTGGCGCCGGTTGTGATTTTGCCCTGGCAGGCCGGCAATTATGAACTGGTACTGGCTTTGAAGAATGCATGCTTATGACCCGGGCTTCCGCAGCATCATCATCACCGCTGCTCTCCGGGCGCTATCGAGTTTTTGAGCAACTCGGTGAAGGGCGCCTGGCGACGGTGTTCGCCGCCTTTGATGAACGCCTGCAACGCCGCGTGCTGGTGCATTTGTTGCGCAAAGACCTGGTGGAGCGCGCAGCCCTGCGCCAGCGTTTTCTGGATGAAGCCAGCAGCAGTTCGCAACGGTCGCACCCGGCTTTGCTGGAGCTCTTCGATAGCGGCGAAATTGGCCGGCGACCGTTTTTGATAACTGAATACGCTGAGGGGCCGACCTTGCGGAGCCTGGGCATGCTCGCGCCTGAACAGGCGTTGCTGTATGGCCGCCAGATTATTGCAGCCGTGCATGTGTGCCAGAGCCGCAACCTGCCGCATCCGCCTATCAGCAGCAGCAATATGCTCCTGGTGCAGGCCGGCCAGGTCAAGCTGCTGGAAAACTGGCGAATGCCGCCGGCCGATATTGCTTTCGACCTGGCACATTACCGGGCGCCGGAACGAGTGCGCGGTGCTGCCCCCACCAGCAGTGCGACAGTCTATGCGCTCGGTATTTTGTTGTATGAATTGTTGAGCGGGCGCCGCCCAATCAGCGGCACCGATGCCCGGGCGGTGCTTCAGGCTCATTTGACGACCCGGTTGCCGGCGCTGGCCCAACTCAAACCGGCGCTGCTGGTTCCGGCGCTCGACGAGGTGCTGGCTCGCGCTACCGAGCCCGATCCGCTCCAGCGCTTCGCCAATGCCGCCGAGTTTGGCGCAGCCCTCGATGCAATCTGGCGCCAACAATCCAGTGAAACGCAGCCGCTACCGGCTCGCCCGGTTCGCCCGGCCCGCCAACGCACTGCCGCCGCAACACCGCTGGCACCGGCGACGACACCGGCACTGCCGCCGCCCGGCCCGCGCCCGATCAGGTCGGCGGAACGGCGGCAACGTGCGTTTCAACACGGCCTGCGCGGATGGATCGCAGTACTGGTGCTGGCTCTGGTCATCGGGTTGGGCGGCTATGCGCTGGTCGGCCTGGCTATTGATCAGCTCTTCGCAATTCAATTGCCGCGTATCGAGTTGCCGGGATGGCCGGGCGGAGCAGATGCGGCGGTACTGGTGGTCAATACGGCTGCCCTGAATTTGCGGGCAGCGCCGAATCTCGAAAGCGAAGTGCTGACGATTTTGCCGGGCGGCAGCCGGGTTCAGCAGATTGGCGGCCCCCGCGAGCAGGATCGGATTACCTGGATCGAAGTGCGCGTGGAACGGAGCGGCGAACAATTCGAGGGATGGGTGTCGCTTGCATATCTGAAAGCAGAAGAATAACATGAGTGTGGTGTTTTCAACCGAACTGTCATCGCGGCTGGCCCGAGCCCGGCAGGTTACGGTGTTGACCGGCGCTGGAGTTTCGGCAGAGAGTGGCATTCCGACCTTTCGCAATGCGCAAACCGGCCTGTGGGCACAGTACGATCCTACGGAACTGGCGACGCCGCAGGCATTTTTGCGCACACCGAAACTGGTATGGGAATGGTATGACTACCGGCGTAAAATGGTCGAAGCTGCCACACCCAATGCAGGCCATTATGCGCTGGTGGATATGGAACAGCATTTTGCCGATTTTCTGCTGATCACGCAGAATATTGACAATTTGCACTGGCGCGCCGGGAGCCGCGATCTGCTGGAATTGCACGGCAATATCAGCCGGGTACGCTGCTTTGAGTGTGCTGTGCAGGCGCCCGGCTGGGACGATGATGGCGAAATTCCGCCCCGTTGCGGTCACTGCGGCGGCATGCTGCGCCCGGACGTAGTCTGGTTTGGAGAGGGGCTGTCGTCGCAGGGTTTGCGGGCAGCGTACCAGGCGGCGGAACGGGCCGAGGTGTTCTTCTCGGTCGGCACGTCGGCGATGGTGCAGCCGGCTGCGGCACTCCCCCTGATCGCCCGGCGGGCCGGGGCGTACCTGGTGGAGATCAATCCGGAGGAAACATCACTGGCGCTGATGGCGGATGAGTGGCTGTGTGGGCCGGCCGGCGAAATTTTGCCGATGCTGGTGCAACACTTGAGCGAGAGTCGCCCGGCCAACCCGGCCAGCGAGGAGGAACTGTGAGTCAGGCAGAGGCTGAATCGGCCTGGAACAATGCGAGCCGCCGGCTGCGGCTGCGGCCCTGGCAGCGGCAAGATACGCTGGACCAGGAGGCATGGCCGCGCTACAACGACCCGTTTCACACCCTCTGGAACCTGCCGCGTGACCAGGACTCAGTGTATGATGATGCCTTTCATTATGGGGCGCCTATTCCACGGCGGATCTGGGCCATCGAGGATCGGCAGCGCCGCCTGATCGGGCGGATCTCCTTGCGCGACATCGATCAGCACGCCCGGCGGGCCAGGCTCGGTATTTCGCTTGGCGCACCATACGTCGGGCAAGGCCTGGGTACTGAAGCCATGATCCTGTTTCTGGATTATTTCTTTGGCCAGTATGCTTTTCTGGCCATGCAACTCGATGTTGCGGCATTCAACCGGCGGGCAGTGCGCTGTTACGAAAATCTCGGCTTTCGCCATGTCGGCAGCGACTGGCGCAATGCCGGGCGCAATATCGGCCTGCATCGGCTCAATGATCCACGCTACTACGATCTTCAGCCCTTCTTTCGGCATGGTGAACATGGTACGCTGGTTCAGTTCTACGAAATGGAATTGCATTGCGATGACTGGCGGACGCGCCGAGACATTGCCTGGAATAAAGCTCAATCCTGACTGGGAGTACGTTTATGTCACTTATTGCCGGGAATCTTGGTGTTGTGCAACGCCTGCTTGACAGTGAAAATCTGACCTGGGGTGTCTGCGCCGGTGCGGCGGCGCATCTGTACGGCAACCGGCGGCCTATTCAGGACGTAGACATTCTGGTGGCCTTCGGTCAACTCAATGTGATCGTCCAACTGTTGCAGAAAGCGCAGAAAGCGGTGCAATTCGATGGCCAGCGCATTCTCTGGCGGGGCATCAAGCTCTTCGACGATCTGAGTGTGCGCCGCCCTGGTACAATTCACACCTTCAAGTTCGATAGCCTGATGCAAGAACGACTGCGCCGCATGCCGCTGCTCGGTTCGCGGGTGGCCGTGCTGGCGCCCGAAGACATCGTCGCTCACAAGGTGCTGCTTGGGCGTGGCGCTGAGCAGCAGAAACACGATCATGTCGACGCCGCCGGTATCATTCGGCGCCAGCAACTTGATCTCGATTATCTCCAGCAGCGCCTGAAACTGATGAACGCTGCCGCGATTGCGCCGCAACTGGCGGAAATGGGCGTGGCGCTCGAAGTCGTTCAGGTTCAAACGAAAGGGAGCTCCGGGTGATTTCCGGCGGCGCCGCCGCCGGAAATCACCCGGAGCTCCCTTTCGTTTTTCTTTGGTGATAACTAGCTACGGATGTGCTGCGGGGCAGCCGGCAGCAGCGCGAGATGGCGGGCGCGCTTGATGGCGACCGACAGGCGCCGTTGCATTTTGGCAGTGACACCGGTGCGGCGACGCGGCAGAATTTTGCCCTGTGCCGTCAGGTATTTCTGCAAACGCTTGACATCTTTGTAGTCGGGGATGATCCCGAGTTTGGTGAATTCACACTCGCGTCGGCGGCCCCGCCCACGCGGATTGAAACCACGACGTGCCATAACCGTAATTTCTCCTTATTTTTCTGTCACACAAACGCTAATGATACCACAGGTTGCATTCGAGCTCAAATTGAGTCAGGGAGCTTCCTGGATGCCTTCTTCGATGGGATCGGGCGGCGTGACCTGGCCGAGCGGGTACCAGAACGAGGCAATGAAACCGACGACGATGTGCTGCACGTTGAGCAGCAAAAACAGTGCCGACAGGCTGAGCGCCTGTTCTTGCGAATAGCCGTAGGGTAGCAAAATGGCGATGAGCACCGCGTCACGTACACCGAAGCCGGCAATGGAAATCGGCAAGATCTGCAAGATTGCCACCAGTGCCGAAACGCCCACCACCACATAAATCGGCAAGAGCACATCCAGCGCAACAAACAGCAGCCAGAGCCGGTAAAAGGTGAACGCTGCCGAAATCAGCGAGGCAATGCCAATGACGAGCACCAGCTGTGGGCTGAGCGATAGCCCGGCCAGTTGCTCATTCCAGCGCGCCAGCGACTCGTGCAGTCGCCGGGGCAGCAGCACCGGCAGCACCCTGGTGAGCACCCAGGAGCGTGGACGTTGCGCCACCAGCACAACCGTCAGCACCGTCACCCCGATGGTCATCAAGCCGACGACAATGGTTTGCAGTTCGCGACTGGGCAGCCACTGGCCTAGCGCAAAGATGCCGATAATCGAGAAGGCTGCCATCACCAGCAGATCGCAGAGCCGGTCGAGAATGACCGTAAGCAAAGCCGGTGCCAGCGGTTGGCCGCGGTCGCGCAGGTACCAGGCCTTGGCCAGATCGCCGGCCTGGCCGGGCGTGGTAGCGCCCCAGAACAGCGCGACTGTATACAGACCGATGGCGGTTCCCAGCGACAACTGCATGTCCATCGAGCGGATCAAGTAGCGCCAGCGCCAGCTTTTGACAATGACAAAGGGCGGCATCAAAATCAGTGCGAGGATAATGGGCCAGGGCGCGGCGCCGAGCAAAATCGTATACAGTTTTTCCAGATCGCTGGTGGCCAGAAACAGAACCAGCAAGGCGGGGCCGATCAGTCGCAGGAGCCAGCGTAGGTATTTTGGCATAACAGGTAATGGGTTATAGGTGATGGGTTACAGGTCATGGGTGATGGGTTCCGGGTAAACGGATAGACACGGATGCTGCCGCATCAGTGATCGTGCCGGGTGAAGCGGAGGGCGGCAATTTGTTCGGCATTCAGACCGAACATGAACACGATAATGCCGCCGACAAACAGACCGACTGCGGAATTCGGAATGAAAAAACGCATCGGGTCGGTAATGAAGAAGCTGATCAGAAACGAGAGCAGCGCCAGTGCGTGCATAATGATGGCCACCGGGAAATAGACCCGCAGCGGCGAAAACAGTGACACAATGCGCAGGATGATCAGGCCGAAGCGAATGCCGTTGCGCAACAGCTTCTGACCGCTGCGCCCGCCGCTCCGCTGGCGGCCGGCCACCGGCACATACCCGACGCCGTAGCCGGCTTTGAGCAGCGCCAGCGTGCTGGTCGTCGGGTAGGAATAGCGGTTGGGCAGCAACTGAATGAACTCCATAATCACCTCGCGGCGCATCGCCCGGTAGCCGCTGGTCAGATCTCGCACCGGTGCCTCCACCAGGTAGCTCCCGAAGCTATCGAGCAAGCGATTGCCCATCCGCCGGAAGCGGCTATCGCCCTGGGTATCGCGGCTGCGGGCGCCGATGACCATGTCGTAGCCCTCGGCAAGCCGTCCGAGGATGGCCGGAATATAGGCCGGATCCATCTGGCCGTCGGCATCCATCAGCAGCACGACCTCGCCGCCGGCATTGCGGATCCCGGTTTTGACGGCGGCGCCATTGCCGCGGTTCTGCGGATGCCGGATGACGCGTGCGCCGGCTGCGGCCGCCTGCGCCGCCGTATCGTCCTGCGAGGCATCGTCTATTACCAGCACTTCAGCATCGGGCAGATGCATATGCAGGGCCGCAAGCACTCGCCTGATGCCGCCGCTTTCGTTGTAGGCCGGTATCACCACCGTTACACTGAACGGGTAGGCTGCCGGTGTAGCCATGGCATCCGGCACCACATTTTGCTCTTCGATCATCATTGCCAACTGCGCAAGCCCGATTTCTGCGACGCCGCTTCATATTCTCGCGCCATTATACCAGACCCGAAGGAAAGGGATATGTATGCTCTTCCTCTGGCGGTTGCGAAAATCCTCACTCCGGCGGGTTGGAAATGCGGGCGGAAGCCAGGCTCGCGTCCGCATTTCCAACCCGCCGGAGGGGTATGGTACAATTCGCCTCACCAGGAGGAAAGGAACATTGATGAGTGCTGATGCTATTCGTGCGATCATTTTGATCGTGGTAACGGCAATGATGCTGGCCCAGGCCAGTCGTGCCGGCGCCGGTTCGTTTCGGCGGCGGGCATTTTTCAGTGGCGCCGCCGGCTTCGGCATCGTCGGCGCCGCCAATGCTGTGCAGGCGCTGGGTATTCCAACCGGCGGCGCCGGGTTTGGGTTGAGCCTGCTGGCCGTTGCCTTGATTGGTTGGAGCATGTACATGCTGTTTCGGGCCTATCGGGCGGGCGAAATGAATACGCAGTTCGACGCGGCGCGCCGGGCGGTTCAGGAAGAACGTGAACGCAACCGGCAACAGTAGCCGGCGGGAACGAGAATTCCAGGAGAAAATAATGACGACGCTGGAAGCCTATGGGCGCCGGGCGCGCGCTGCCGCACGCCGGCTGGCCCGCCTGTCGACTGAACAGAAAAATGCGGTGCTCCTGGCCATCGCCGATGAGGTGCTGGCTCAGCAGGAGACGATACTGGCGGCCAATGCCGCCGATATGGAAGCTGCCCGTAGCGCCGGTACCAGCCCTGCGCTGCTCGACCGGATGCTGCTTACGTCGCAGCGCCTTGCGGCGATTGCGCAGGATACGCGCAACCTGGCTGCTCTGCCCGACCCGGTCGGCGAGATTTATGCTGCACGCGAGCTGCCGAATGGCCTGCGCCTGCACAAGCGGCGGGTGCCGCTCGGTGTGATCGGCCTGATTTATGAGGCCCGCCCGAATGTCACCGTCGATATTGCGGCCATCTGCCTTAAGGCCGGCAATGCCACGATTATGCGCGGCGGCACCGATATTGCCGGTAGTTGTGCGGCGATTACCGCCGCGATTGGCGCCGCCCTTGTGCGGTGCGGCTTGCCCGCCGATGCCGTCCAGAGCATTACCGATCCGGATCGCACCCTGGTCACGCAGTTGCTGCGCCTCGACCGCTACGTCGATATGATTATTCCACGCGGCGGCGCCGGCTTGCACCGGCTCTGTCGCGAGCAGGCCACTGTACCGGTGATTACCGGTGGCATCGGTATCTGCCATACCTTTGTCGATGCCGGCGCCGACCTGGAACGGGCGGTGCCGATCATTGACAATGCCAAGGTGCAACGCCCGAGCGTCTGCAATTCGCTCGATACCTTGCTGGTGCATCGCGCCGTTGCCGCCGAACTGCTGCCGAAAGTTGCCGCAGCCATGGCACCGGCCGGTGTCGAGTTGCGGTGTGACGACGAAGCGCTGGCGATCCTGGCCGACGCGCCCGGTGCCGGCGGCTGGCAGGTCAAGCCGGCCGGCCCGGAAGACTTTGACACCGAATTTATGGCACTGATCCTGGCGATCCGGGTGGTCGACGATGTTGCTGCGGCCATTGAGCATATTCACGAACACAGCAGTGGGCATAGCGAGGCGATCATCAGCGAAAATCGCGAACATATCGCCGAGTTCTTGAGCAGCGTCGACGCATCGGCGCTCTTCGTCAATGCCAGCACCCGCTTCAACGACGGCGCGCAGTTCGGCCTGGGTGCCGAAGTGGCCGTGTCGACCCAGAAGTTGCATGCCCGCGGCCCGATGGCTTTGCAAGAACTGACGACCTTCACCTGGATCGGGGAGGGCGATTATCTGGTGCGGGGTTAGCTCGGTGAGATCCCGGATCGCGGGATCCATGCTGCCGCCGCCGGCGCTGAGTACGCGAAACAGTTCTTTCGCCTGCGTCAGCGCGGAAAGTGCCTTCTATTTCGTTCGTTTTGGCGGCATTGCCGCCAAAACGAACGAAATAAACGTTTCCTTACACCCTGCCGGAGGCGAAAAAATAAAACGATGAGCAACAAACAGATCCTCAAACTCGCCTATCTGTACGCCGATGTGATGAATATTTATGGTGATCGCGGCAATGTGATCACCTTGCAGCAGCGCTGTGCCTGGCGCGGTATCGAGTTGCAGGTGCAGCCGGTCGAGGTGGGCACGCGCGTCGATTGGAACGCCATGGATCTGGCATTCTTCGGCGGCGGCCAGGATAGCGGCCAGGCGCTGATCGCCGAGGATTTTTTTCAGCGCCAGGCTGCGGGGTTGGCCCGTGCCGTCGAAGACGGCATGGCGTTGCTGGCGATTTGCGGCGGCTATCAGATGCTGGGGCACTATTTTTTGACCCACAGCGGGGAGAAACTGCCCGGTATCGGGCTCTTCGATGTGCATTCCGTCGGCGGCAAACAACGCCTGATCGGTAACATCGTGATTGAGGCCGATCTGAGTGCGCCGGATCAGCCGGCGGCGCCGCAGCGACTGGTCGGCTTTGAGAATCACAGTGGGCGCACGTATCATGGGCCGGGTGTGCGGGCGCTAGGTCGGGTGTTGTACGGTTATGGCGACAATGGCGAAGACGGGGCGGGCGGCGCGCTTTATCGCAATGCGATTGGCTGTTATCTGCACGGCTCTCTGCTGCCCAAAAACCCGCAGATCGCCGATTACCTGCTGGTGCGTGCGCTGCAACGGCGCTACGGCCGGCATAGCCGGCTCGCTCCTCTCGATGATGGGCTGGAACTGGCTGCCCAGCAGAGCATGATCCGCCGACTGCTTGCGGCCTGGTGCCGTGACAAGTGACGCGTGATGAGCAATATGGGTTGCTTGGCAATGCCGGTGACACAAAGACTATGCCCAGACCGGTTGCTTGTTTTTGCACGAGATCAAAGGTCAGGGTTCAGGGATTGAGGGTCGGACGTGGTTTGGGCAGTTTTGCTGCTGGCTGCATGCAGATTGTGAAAGTTGTGGCAAAATAAGAAGAGGTACCATGTTAAGCAGGCATAGAGGTTTTTATGAATACGCAACTCGTACCAGATCCGGTTCAATTTGTAGGCTCTCGCCCGACGGATGATGAAGCTGCTGCGGCCCTGGCGGCGATTGCCTGGTTTATGGAAGAGGCCGAAGCCACAGAAGAGCAAGATTCCGCCTGGCAGTGGATCGCTTCGCGCAAGCTGATCAGTGAAGGCCTCCTGGCTAGCCGGGTGCCGGTGAAGCCGGTCTGGAGCCAGATCGAGCGCATCCGGCGCGCCGGCCGCGGCGGCAGTGGTATGACCGGTTTCTAACGATGATACCCCGCCGTATCAGGAAAAAGAAATGGCTGTCGCTGCGGCCTGAAGCTGCCGCGACAGCTCTTCGTTTGTGAGGAACACACGATAGCTCATGATGATCTCTTATACCGATTATGTTGAAATGCCCGGCCTGCGGCCGGAGATTCATGCGCTCCTGGTCGATAACACCGTATGGGTCGGCCTGGTACCTGGATTGACCCGCGGTGGCGAATTCTGGCATTATGCCGGCCGGCTCTGGCAGTTCGATGGTCAGCCGAGCTCGATTTGCCCCGATCACGCCCCCACCGACTCGGCCACGGTGTTGCGCTGGCATATCAAAGCTCTCGATGATGCCGGTTCGCTCCAGTTGACATTGCGCCTCTACGATGCGGTCGTATCGACGCACATGGTTGTCGAGATTGTCGCGACATCCAGGCAGGCCGGCTGGCCCTGGCTACGGCGCCGCTATCGCCAGGCTCTTGCCGATGCGGTGCGCCAGGCCACCCATACGCTCGTCGACATGTTACGGGCCAGTCAGTCGGTATCGCAACCTGCCGCTGTGGCGGTTCCCGCCGGCGCGTTTGCCGAAGAACCGGCGGTTCTGCGCCCGACTGTAACCGCGCGCAATGGCCATCGCAACGGCAGTGATCATCGCCATGCCGACCTGGCCGAACGCCTCCGCACGCGCTATCCGTTGACCGTCGAGCACTTCGAAGCGATGGGCGCCCTCGATCACCTGGCGCGGGTCTGGTTGCTCGAGCGCGGCTGGGATCGCAATATGCGCGGTGCCTACGACCTGGCATGCTATTCCATCGAGGATCTGCCGGCCGACGCGGTCGCCGAGTTCGATCTGATTTATGCCGGGGGCGGCCTGGGCCTGTTGCATGCCGTGGTTATGGCGCGACGCTACGGCAAGCGCGTGTTGCTCTTCGATCGCAGCGAGGTCGGTTGTGCTCATCGCGAGTGGAATATCAGCCGCGAAGAGTTGGTAGCCTATGTCAAACTGGGCGTGATCAGCTGGGACGAACTGGACACGGTGATTATGCGCGAGTACCGTGATGGCCTGGTTCGTTTTTATACCGGCCCCTATGATGCCTATCAACCCGACCGGCAGCCGACGGATCTCTGGTTGCCGGAGGTGTTGAATGTGGCGCTCGATGCCAATGCGCTGCTGCGCCTGATGCGGCGCAAGCTCGAGGAGGCTGGTGGCGTCATTCTCAGCCATCGCTTCTTCCGCCGGGTGAAAGTGCGACGTAGCGGCCCACCGCTGGTCGAGGTCGAGATCGAGTGCGAAGGGCCGGCCGGCGCTATGCCGGCTGAGCGATTCCGGGGGCGCCTGCTGATGGACGGCATGGGCAGCACATCGCCGCTGGCCCTGCTGCGCCACGCCGGCCAGCCCTTCGCCGGGGTCTGTCCAACTGTCGGTACGGTTGCCGCCGGCTTTGCAGTCGGCGACGGGCTACAGGAATACCAGCCCGATCTGGGCGATATTCTGATCAGTGTGGCTGATGCGCAGGCCGGCGAGCAAATGATGTGGGAGGGTTTCCCTGGGCGCAACGATGAGATGACGGTGTATCTCTTTTACTATGCCACTATCACCGGCCGCGAGCCGGTTACTGCGCCTGATGATCCGCCCGTCTATTCTTTGCTGGAACTCTTCGAGATGTATTTCAAGCTGCTGCATACCTACAAGCAGCCCGGCCCGCATTTCCGACATGTCAAGCCGGTATACGGCTATATCCCGGCGCGCCACAGCCTGAACCGCAGCGAAGCACCGTTGCTGCGCGGCGTGCTGCCGGTCGGCGACTCGGCGGCTCAGCAGAGCCCGCTGACCTTCTGTGGTTTCGGATCGCATGTGCGCAACCTGGATCGCACCACCAGTTTGCTCGATTATGCGCTCCGCCATAATCTGCTCGGCCCCGGCGATCTGCGGCATATCAATGCCTACCAGGTCAATGTATCATTGAACTGGGTGTTCAGCCGTTTTATGCATCCCTGGGATCGCCCACACGATGTGAATCGTTTGCAGAATGTGTTTCTCGGCGCCCTGAATGAACTCGGGGTTGCGCATGCTACGCGCTTCTTCCGCGATCAGATGCGCTGGAGTGATTATCACCCGATGATCTTCGGGGTGCTGCGGCGCTTCCCTTACATTTTGCCGCTGGCCTTCCGGGTGCTGGGGCCGCAGGGTGTGGCTCGCTGGGCCGGCGATTACCTGCGTTTCTCGGCGGTGGCTGTAGTGGCGGCCGGCGCCCGTGCCGCCGGGCACAGCGTCGAAACCCGGCTCAGCATCTGGAGCGAGCGTCTCGCACCGCGGCTGAGCCTGCGGTTGCGCGCCGGCTACGCCGAGTGGCGGGCCATGGGCTGGCTGTGACAACTACCAATTTTCAAGAATCGGGCTGCTCGGTTTATTCGGCAGTCTCGTGACCACCGTTCCGGAAGGCGGTAAAAAGAAGCCGGGTAGCGGCCGGCAACATCCGCTACCCGGCTTCTCGTGTGAAAGATTCTATTCAGCCGTATCCGGCATGCGGATGCGCGTGCGCCATTCGGCTTCGAGGGTGGCCAGGTCTTTGCCGTAGATGCGCTGGTAGTCGGCGGAGCCGGGGTTGGGATTCCCCGAAACATACAGCGCATCGAAGGAGGCGCGCCCGTAGGTGCCAATCAGAAATTCGACGAAGCTGGCCCACTGATAGTAGAGTTGATTCATCTCGGCCATCGGGCGCCCGACGTAGCTGCTGGCCAGCGGCAAGAGCCTGCCGCCGGCCGCATATTCGCGGGAAAAGGCCGCAAAATCGGGCCGCCCGGCCAGCCAGTAGTCGCCGGCCCCCCAGGTCGCGATGCCCTCCAGCAGAATCAGGTCGACACTGCCGGGATGGGCCGGCCCGTAATAATCCTGCGCGAGCTGGTGGACGAACTCGTGGGCCAGGATGTTCACCGCCCGATCGAGTGGTATGTCGGGACAGGTGAAAACCTGAACGGTGCGCCGGGCGGTGTAGGCGATGCCGTGCAGTCCGCAGCCCGGTTCCCAGCCGAGAAAAGCTTCGATGCGCCCGCTGGGGCCGGCCCCGAAGCGATTGCTCACATAGTTGAGTGCCCGTTCCAATTCTACCGCCAGCCGGCCCTGTTGCTCAGCACTGTACAGACCCTCGGCCACCACCATATCGAGCTCGTTGCGTCGGGTGTAGCGGCCATCGAGTGGTTGCGGTGTCGGCGTGGGCACGCCCGGCGGTAGCAGGCGTTCCGCCGCCGGCATCGGATCGAGCGCCCAGGCCGGCGCGATATGCGGTTGCGGTTGCGGCGAACGGCTGAACAGCAGCAGAATCAAGACGGAACCGAACAGGATCGGCCCGAGTGCGGCGTACGGCGGTTTTGGTAGTCGTAGCATTCTTTCAACAACCGGAAAACTATGGCACATGTCTGGAGCGATGGCCGGCAACCATCGCTCAGACATGTGCCGTCGTTTCAGTTTACTATGACCCGGTAGCCGGCCTGTTCGGTGGTATGCGGTGTGACTCCGGATACCACCAGCACCCCGCGCTCGCCGTCAGACAGAGCGGCACGCGCCTGACCTTGCGCGTCGGTCTGCAAGGTCTCAACGCGCAGCCGGCCGGTGCTATCGGTAATGACCAGGCGCAGGCTCCAGAGCTGCGGCAGCACTGTATCGAAGTGCACAAAGCCCTCCGCCTGCCAATCGTTGGCCCCGCCTTCTCCATCATCGGCGAAATCGAGTTCCGGAATGCGAATATTGTCGATCAGGATGCCCGGCGCATTGAAGCCTTCGTCGGTGATCTGCCAGAAACGCAGTTCGATCAGCCGGCCGGCGTAGGGCGTCAGATCCATGCGCTCGTTGACCCATTGCCCCCGCGGGCCATCGCCCGGTTCCGCGCCGGGGCTGCCGCTGATGCCGCTGATACCGTGGCCATAATTGACCCCCTGCGGATCGGCGTCGGTAGTATGCAGACCGGGCAGTGTCTCCCAGGTTCGGCCGCCGTCGGTTGAAACCGTTACAAAGGCATAATCGTAGTCGTTCTCAATTTCAAACCAGGCATCGAATTCCAGGGTAGCTCGCTCCAGGCCGCGCAGATCGACGGCGCGACTGAGCGTGGCGACGCTATTGTCGCTGCGGTTGCTCCACCAGGCATAGTTTCCCTGTGCTCGCTCGGCGGCCACCCCAATCACGGCATCGCCGCTGAACTCAATACTCAGCGAACCCGGCGGCAATGCCAGGTAATCGCTGCCAAACTGGTGTACTCGCCCGGATGTCTCGCCGGGGCCAATTGGTTGCGGCGTGACCGTAAACGGCAGTGCATTCGGCAGTTCAGGCAGCGCCGGGTAGCCATAGCGCCCGTCGGCCAGCGTCGGCTCGTTGAGCAAATTGGCCACGGCCCAGTCACCGTAGAGCTGGCTGAAGGAATCGAGGTCGGGCCGGCGCCGGGCGGCCAGTTCGCTGAAGGCGGCCAGGTTATTGCCGGCATTGGCACGCAGCAGCGCCCGAATATCTTCCGGCGCCGCGTACTGGGTGTAAATGTAGCGCATAAACAGGTGCGACGCACCATAGTGCCCGCCCGAGGTACCGGGTTGATTGCCCCAGGCATTCAATTGCACATCAGGATCGCTGACGTACAACGCGGTAAAACCCTGACTGACAAAGCCATTCAAATCTTGCGAAAGCGTCGCCAGCCCCTCGTTGAACCAGGTCGCCGAGTTGCGCTGCTCGTGCTGATGGATCATATGCTGGAACTCGTGGGCCAGCGTATCAAGGTACGTGGGGTCGGCCGGATCGAGCCACTCGATATTCATGTAGAACATCTCGCGCTCATTGCTGAAGCGGTTGATGCTGCGCGGCACCGAATCGGCAGCCGAGAAGTAGCCAATCACCCCGCCGCCGACGCTGCGCCCGTTCAAAATGGTAATCCGCGGATCGCCATCGACTCCGGGCTGCCACTCCGAACCGAAGAGATCGCGGGTACGTGGGTAAATCTCCTGCTCGAATGTCTGCGCTGCCTGCGCCAGGTCATGCTGATCCACCGCGACTGTGGTATCGACGTACATCAGAACCTGGGGGCCGGCATAGCGCAATTCGGCCTCGATCTCAAAATTTTGTCGGGTCTCGATATTGGTCAACCAGAAGCGTTCGACATCGCCGACGGCAACAGTCAGCGGCTGCTCACGGGCGACGGCCGGGCAATCGGCGGGATTGGCCCGGCAATCACCGAGTGCAATTGCCAGTTCAACCATATCGCGTGGCCGGCGCGGGCTTGCAGCGATCAAAGCCAGGTCGTCATCACCGGCCGAATCCGGCAGCGGCGTGGAGGGCGGCGCATCCGGCACAACGGGCGCGGCAGTTACAGTTGATGCCGGAGCCTCGGTCGGCGTCGACAGCGGCTCACGAGTCATGGCGGACAGCGGCGCACTTGCCGGCGCAGGTTCAGCCGGAGCTTCACGCACGAAGGGCAGGCTACAGCCGGCCAGGAAACCGACCACCAGCAGAAACAGCAAGCATCGGCGACAATGGACGTTCATCGCAATCCTCTGGCGAAGGGGTGACGGATGTTTCATAGCAAATGCATTGTACACCATATGCGCCGCCGGCAAAAGGGCGGATCGCTCACATGTGCGAGCGATCCGCCCCGTACTGGCTTTGATTGCGGTGGTGCCGGCGGCGAACCCGCCGGCACCACCGCAATCAGAGCCATTTTCTTACCGCGTAACGCACCGGATCCGGCAGCAATGCTGTCGGCCCCATTCTGGTGCGCTACTCCAAATTCCCTCAGGCGTTGATTATCGGGTTGGTGCGTTGCGATATTGCACGCAGGCGCGCGATGCGCTCCTCGGTCGGCGGATGGGTGCGGAACAGGTTCAGCATACCCTGACCGCCACTGAGCGGATTGACGATATAGAGCGGCGAAGTAGCCGGGTTGGTTTCCATCGGCACACGTCCGGCGGCCCATTCCAGCTTCTCGAGCGCGCTGGCCAGCGGCAGCGGATCGCCCAGGATCTTCGCACCACCGGCATCGGCCAGGTACTCGCGCGAGCGCGAGATGGCCATCTGAATGACCAGAGCCGCAATCGGCGCAATAATCATCATCAGGAAGCCGCCGACAATGTCGCCCAGGCCGCCGCCTTCTTCATCGCCCGTGAAGCCACCGAAGAGCGCCGACCAGAACGCCATATCCGCGATCATCGAGATGGCGCCGGCAATCGTCGCTGCAATGCTTGAAATCAGCGTATCGCGGTTCTTGATGTGGGCGAGTTCGTGGGCAATCACGCCGGCCAGTTCGTCCTTCGTCAACATCCGTGCGATACCGGTCGTCACCGCGACAGCGCCTTTGGCCGGGCTGCGACCGGTGGCGAAGGCATTCGGGGTCTCGCTCTCGATCATGTATACACCGGGCTTGGGAATGCCGGCCCGCTGCGACAGATCTTCGACCATGCGGTGCAACTCGGGCGCCTCGTCCGGCGAAACCTCAACCGCCCCGCTCATACGCAGCGCCAGCTTGTCCGAGAACCACCAGGCTCCCATGTTGATCGCCACCGCAAACCCAAAGGCGATCAGCATGCCAAGCCGGCCGCCAATCATGGCGCCGAAGGCCACGAACATACCGGTCAAGACAGCCAGAAACAGACCAGTTTTCATCGTATTCCAGAACTGCATATGCATCTCCTTATATCTATGCTCGTTTCGGCAGTTTCAGTTTGCTGAGACTACCCGGCATTGGGCTTCTTTGCTTCAGTATATGCATATGCAACCATTTTCAGAAGAGCGTCAATCCCTTCAGACAGCAAGGGATTTTTCCTCTCTTTGTCCTGACAGAAGCGCGGGGCATACGCCGACCGGCCAGCCGGCACACGCCCCACGCTTCCATCAGAACACGAAAAATTAACTGCGCTGTTAACGCAAATAGGTGCGGAACCAGATCAGTTGTTCCTGGGCGCCATAGAGCTCGTATAACGGGATCAGGTCGACTGGTGTCGGCGCATTCGGGTTCTGGCCGAAGCCATGACCGGCGCCGAGGAATTTCAGGAAGCGTGCCGGCACCTCGTTGTTGACAATCTGCAAATGCACATTTTCGGCCAGCGTCACCGGCAAGAAGTCCTCGGTGCCGTGGAAGCTCAACAGCGGCGTTTGCACCCGGTTGGCATTGTACGAGGGCGAGTCCTGCTCGTATTCACGTGGATTCACCCAGGGCGGCACACCCTGAAACCAGGGCGCCAGCACCGGGAAGCCGCGATTCCATTCCACTACCAGATCCACCAGCGAACACATGGCATGCGCCGCATCGTAGAGATCCGGGTGCCGACTGATGCTCTGGTGCGCGAAATAGCCGCCGTAGGAACAACCGGCGATACCGACTTTGCCCGCGCTGCTCCAGCCACGCCGCAGCGTCTCGCGCACGATTGCAGCCTGCTCATCGATGTCGATCTGGCCGTAGTTGTTGCGATCCGCCAGCGCGCTGAAGCGGTCGGCGCCTAGGCCATAGCGCCCGTAGAGCGGCACAACCATCACGCCGAAGCCGAAATTCGGCAACAGCGCAAAGGGCGATTCGACGAAGCCGGCCCAGGCATTTTGCACCGAAACAGTCGGCCCACCTTCCTGCCAGAAAACGATCGGATACTCTTCCGGCGGGAACGCTACGTCAGCCGGCAAGATCAGAATGCCCTCGCGGGTTTGCCCGCCCGCAAGCCGGAAACTCACCCGGTGCTGCGCCGTATTGCTTGCCGCACGCAGTTCGCCGTTTGTACTGGTCAGCGCCTCGAAGCCGCTGCCATCCCAGTTGATCGTGTACAATTCGCCGGGTTCGGTGAATGAGGTGTAGTAAAAGACAGCTTTGCGCGCCTGGCTGCTCGAAACGCGGGTAAAGAAATATGAGCCCGGCTGTTCGCTGATCGGCCGGAATTCGCCCGAGCGGTAATTGTAGTAGTAGGGTGTGCTGTCCAGCCCATAATGTGTCCGGAAGATTACTTCATCCGGCGAGACGAAGCTGCCGAAAATCGGCTGGCTCGGGTCGGGATTGGAGAGCTCGACCGTCTCCAGCCGGCGTAGTTCTTCCAGCGCCGGGTTGTAAAAGCGAAAACTGCTGCGTTCGAGGAATTGCAAGGAATAGATCGGAAACCGGCGCCCCACCGGCCGTCCCGGATGCTGATACTTTACCATGATCAACTGATTGTCGGTGCTGTAGGCGACATCGCGGAACAGGGCGCCATCGGGGTTTTCGCTTGCCATGCGGCGCTGCTGCTCGCCGCTCGCCAGGTTGGCCAGCAGTAACTGGTTGCCTTGCAAAAACGGGTTCTGCGCCGGCGGCACATTGCCGGTCACATCGCGGTAGACAAAATCCGAGAGCAGGGCGCCATCCAGGTTGTTGCGCGGAAAATCCTCCGGCTCGTCGGTTTCCATCAGCAAATGCGTGAAACTCAGCGCCAATCGCGAGCTGTCCTCGCTCCAGGAAATCGAATGCACAAAGGTGCCCTGTGGGATCGTCGAGACTTCGCTGGTCTGTGTGCTGGCCAGGTCATAAACCGAAATCTGCGTCGGCAGGGTCAGGAACAGAAACTGCTCGAAGAAGTTCAACGGATCGAGCGCCGCCGCCAGTTCCGCTCGCCGCTGCAAGAGCGGTACCTGCGCCCGCAACTGTTCGACCTGGCGCTCGCGCCATTGCGGCATCTGCGGCAGTTGCTGCTGAACCGGCTTGCCGATCAGCGGCAGCCGCAGCAGCGCCGCTTCTTCCAATGCCTCCTCGTCGATCTGCACCAGCAGCACCTTCTGGCCACGCGGCGAAACCTGGAAGGGGAACCGGTCAACCGGGAAATTCGGCAGGGGCCGGAGGCGCGTTTCGCCGCTGATGCGGTCGATTTGCAGCATCGCCGCCCGGAATGCACCGGTCTCGACATCGAGCACTTCGATGCCGATCTGCGCCAGTGTGCGTCCGTCCAACCAGAAATAATCGGTGGCCGGATCGAAGCGAGCAAAATCCGCCGTTGGCCGCAGCAGCCTGGTGCTGCCGTCGGCGACATTCACAAAGGCGAGGTTTTCCAGGTCGGTTGCCAGCACTACTTCATCATCGGGGCTGAAATCGGTCAGCGGCAAGATCAAGTTGGGGGGCTGCTGCAAGGCAGCGAGTTTTTGCACTTCTTCGGCGGGCAGCAGATTGGGGATTTCTCCCATCGTGCCGTCGACCAGGTAGCGGTTACGGCCCAGATCCGTGACAGCGGAGTTCTCTTCTGGCGCCTGGGCGCCGGCAGGCATGATACCTGCCATCAGCACACAGACCATCACCAGGGCGAGCAGTCCTGACTTGCGCATTAGCCGGCCTCTTTTCTTCAAAACGGCGAATGATTCGTGGTGGCCGGTTCGTCCTGCCACCAGCTTCCCGCAATTGCGCCTGTTACTATACACCATTTTTCGCCGGCGGCAACCAGAAAGGCAGCTTTCTTTTTTACCGGCGAACAAAGCCATTGCGGCGGGCGCAAACACGCCGACTGCGTAAATCCGGTTATTGAGCCGAATCCAGCTCTTCGGCATCTGGTATCATGCTGTGAATGCCAGATCTGCAGTAATTTAAGGAGCAAACCATGAGCGATGCGGCTGATCTCTGTATTTTGATGGTGCATGCCCATCCCGACGACGAGTGTCTGTCGACCGGCGGCACGCTGGCGCGCTATAGCGCCGAAGGCATTCGCACGGTGCTGGTGATTGCCACCGGCGGCGAAGAGGGCGAAATCGTGGTGCCGGAACTTGACACCCCGGAAAATCATGCCCGCCTCAACCGTATCCGTGACGAAGAGCTGGCTTGTTCAGCCAGTGCCCTTGGCATCCATGAATTAGTGCGACTCGGCTATCGCGACTCGGGCATGGACGGAACTGAGGCCAATCAGCACCCGGATTGCTTCCACCAGGCCGACAAAACCGCCGCGACGGCCCGGATTGTCGAGCTGGTGCGCCGCTACCAACCGCAGGTGCTGGTTAGTTACGATGAGCGCGGCGGCTACGGCCACCCCGACCACATCGCCTGCCACCAGGTCACTGTCGACGCCTTCCACGCCGCCGGCGATCCACAGCAGTTTCCCGAAGCCGGCCCGGCCTGGGCGCCGCAGAAGCTCTACTATACCGCCTTCCCGCGCAATGCACTGTACCGCGCCTGGCAGATCATGCGTGAGCGCGGCCTGCCCACCCCGCTCGATGACCCCGAGTTTGATGTCAGTCGCTTCACTGTCGAAGACACCCGTGTCACCACTACCGTGCCCATCAAAGAGTTTCTGCCGCAGAAGCGCGCCGCCATCGATTGCCACACCACCCAGATCCGCAAAGACGGCCCCTTTATGACCATGCCGGAGGATATTATGCAAGATCTGCTCGGCAAAGAACATTTCATCCTGATCGAAACGCACGTCGAGCTGCCGCCCCGCCCCGACGGTCGAACCGAAGACGATCTCTTTACCGGCCTGCGAGGTTAAGTCATGGAAAGACCGCTGGGACGCGTCATTCTGAGTGTTACCGGCCTGCTGGTCGTGATCGTCTCGTTTATAACCATGTTCCTGGGCTACATCTGGACCGGCTGGCTACTGCTGATCATCGCCGGCGCCCTGGCATGGCTCGCCCGCCGGCAATCATAGTTATGTAGTAGAGACTTGTGCTAGTTGAAACCAATTGACGAAACAGCCTCCGCTATGGTATGGCTGGTCTTGCTTAGGGAACCAGCAGCCACAGCGGAGGTAGACCGATGATAGCCGATTTCGAGGACTTCGTCACCTGGATGTACGTCACGATTGATGACCTGTGGCAGCCGATTGCGCATCTGTATCATCGACCCGGGCCAAAGCCGACGAGTTGTAGCGATAGCGAGTTGATGACCATGGCGATTGTGAGCGAATGTTGCGGCTGGGATCGTGAGACCCATCTGGCCACACAGTGGGCACCGTATCGCCACCTGTTCCCGCGCCTGCCTGAACGCAGTCGCTACAATCGACGGCGACGCAACTTGATGGGCGCGATGAATCAGCTCCGCCAGATCGTGCTGACCGTACTCGATATGGCCCAAGACGCCTACGGGGCGATCGACAGCCTGCCCGTGCCGGTGGTGCAGTTCCACCTGGCACCCCAACGCAGCCGGGATTGGGACGCCTACGGAGCAACCTTCGGCCAGTGCGCCTCCAAGAAGCAGACCTTCTTCGGCTATCGTTTGCACCTGATCGTCACCTTGGGCGGGGTCATTCTGGACTTTACCTTGACTGGTGCCACGGCTGATGAGCGCGATGTCGCCGAGGATCTGTTGCTCGCGTTGCGCGGGCGCACCTTCCTGGGCGACAAGGGCTATGTCAAGGCCGCGCTGGCAGCCTTGCTCCAGGAACAGGGCGTACGGCTGATCGCCTTGCGCCGGGCCAACCAGCACGTCCAACTGCCAGCCACGCTGACCCGCCTGATCACGCGCTTCCGCCAGATCATCGAAACGGTCAATGGCCAGTTGGGCGAGCAATTTGCCATTCAGCAGAACTACGCGCATAGCTTCTGGGGGCTCTGTGCCCGGCTGTACACCAAGTTGACCGCACATACCCTCTGCCTGTATCTCAATCGCTTGCTCGGCAATCCGGACTGGTTGCAGATCAAGCAGTTAGCGTTTCCGAGCTAGCTTTTAACTAGCACAAGGCCCAAGTTGGTATTCGCCTGGCGCCTGGTCAACCCCGACGGCCTGCCCACCAGTGCGCAGGTTAAAGTTTCGCAACAAACAAAAATTCGTTGGACTGCTAACTGGCATACTGGTGCCATCTGGTGTATACTTGAGGGAATGATCGTGATTACCTGGTAATCAAACAGTAAGCGCATAATGAAGTTTCTATAACCCTCTCCTCACCATTGCTTGTAGGAGTTTGCTTCCGCGCCGCGAAGCTTTCCGGAACGCCGTATTCTAGCGCGGGGATGGTCGATGTTGACCTGTCCGCAGGAGGGTGGTCGATGATTGACCCACAAGTGTTTCAACTGCTCGAACGTGCTGTCGATACGCCGGCTAAACTACAGATTTTGCTGATTTTTCACGAGTGCCCGCGCCTGGCGATGACCGGTTCGCAAATGGTTGATCGCAGTTGTCGCGATATGTGGAGTGTTTGCCAGGCTCTTCAGGAGCTCGTTGAAGATGGAATTCTTGCAGCCCACAATGATGGCAATGATACGCGGTATCTGTATCAGCCGGCCGCCGAACACGTTGACCATATCGCACGACTGGTGTGTAGCTATGATGATCCGCTTGAGCGCGATATGATCCAGCGCGCTATCCGTGATCTGGCGGTGTTCTCGGCTTTCCGGCGCGCTTCAAGCTGGGAACGCCAGCGGTTTGCCGTGTAGTGGTGCAACGGTGTAGCGATGAAGCGTTGGCTATGCCAACGCTTTTTTCTTTCCCACTCTTTGTCATATATTTGCAAAGCTTGTGATTAAAAACGGTTTCGGCCATAATACGATGGCTTGTGCAGCCGGTGTGTTTGCTTAAGCCGCAAGGTTTTTTCCGCTTATGCGCCGGCAGACAACGTTTATTTCGGTTGCTTGCGCGGCGAAGCCGCGCAAGCAACCGAACAAGATTGTCATTTTCGCGCGGCCGGAGGCGAGCAAGCCTTTGATGCGGCCAGCATCAGCGCCGATTGCGTAATGGCGTGTATCGTGATAGCTGTTTTGCAGTAGCAAGGTATAAAAAGTTTCTTTCATTGTTGCAGCAAAGCTGCAACAATGAAGGAAAAAAGAAGGGATCTTCCACGCTGCCGCAGGCGAATGAACCCCTGGCCCGGCCAGGATCAAATGCCGACTGCATAAGTCATAAGGAGGAATTTCGATGGCGCGGACAACGGAGTTTGTGCTCTTGCTTGGCCTCGAGCAGTATAGCGGCGCTTTCTTTCGCCGGGTCGAGGCCGAGATCCGCCGCGAGGTGCCTGAGTTTCGCCTGCACCTGTTTGAAGACCACGATACCCAGCGCCGCCCGGCTGAACTCGAAGCCGCCATTGCTCGCAGTGCCTGCCTCTTCACGGCGCTGATGACGCTCGCCGATTATGCCGAGTGGCTGGTCAATACGGTCGAACGCCTCGATCTGCCGCTGGTCTTTGCTTTCGAGGGGCTGCCCGAGGTGCATCGCCTCACGAAGGTCGGCAGTTATTCGATGCATAATGCGAAGGGCATGCCGAAGCCGGTGCAGCGCGTCGCTCAGCTGCTGGTCGGTGGGCGCGAAGAAGATACCTACTACGGCTACGTCAAGTTGCAAAAGGTTACCGGTCGGCTGATCAATCTGATTCCCGGCAAACGCCTGGCCGATCTGCGCAACTGGACGAATGTCAGCATGTACTGGACCCATCGCAACCTGGCGAATGTGGTCAATATGTTCAAACTTATTCTGCGCGAGTACTGCGGTTATAGCCGGCTCCATGTCGACCCGCCCACCGAAATTCCCACCATGGGTTTTGCGCATCCCGATGCGCCGAAGTTCTTTCCTTCGCCCGAAGAATATGAACGCTGGGTGCGATCACGCAAACCGACAACCGGACGCAGCCGGGGCGGGCACAACACGGGCAACGATGGCCTGGTAAATACGGTGCTCGAACACTTGCACCTGCGCCCGCAGCATGCTGCGAGTGGGCCGGGTACGGTCGCGGTGATGTCTTTTCGCAGCCATTTGCTGGCCGGCGCCACCTATCACTACGAGATCGTGCGCGCGCTCGAAGCCGCCGGCCTGCGCGTGTTGCCCATTTTCTGCATGGGCATCGAAAATCATGTGGCGGTGCGCCAGTGGTTGCAGCATCTTCAGGTCGACCTGGTGATCAATACGATGGGCTTTCCGCTGGTCGGTGGGCCGGCCGGTTCGATCAAGGCCGGTCTGACGACGGCCAGAGCTCGCGAGTTGCTCGAGAAGCTCGATGTGCCCTATATCGTTGCCCAGCCGCTGTTCATCCAGGATCTGGCCGATTGGCAGAAGCAGGGGGTCAACCCGATCCAGACGACGATACTGTACAATTTGCCCGAGATGGATGGGGCGATTGCGCCGGTGGTGCTGGGGGGTATGCAGGCCGGCAGCATTACGCTGCTGCCGGATCGCCTGGCGCGCCTGAGTACACTGGCGGCGAATTTTGCCCGCTTGCGTCGCAAAGCCAATGCCGAGAAAAAAGTGGCCGTCGTGGTCTACAATTACCCGCCCGGTACCGGGCATACCGCCACGGCGGCGCTGCTGGATGTGCCGCGCAGCCTGGTGGCGCTGCTGAACCGCCTCCGTGCGGCGGGCTACCAGGTCGGCGCGTTTCCGCAGGATCCGGCGGCGATGGCGCGCTGCATCAGCAGCAGCATCAGTCGCGAGGAGGCCGCGTTGCCGGACGGCCACCCGCCGCTGCCGGCGCCGCTCAGGGTGCGCCGCGAGCAGTACCGCAGCTGGCTGAGCTCGTTGCAGCAGGAACGCATCGATGCACGCTGGGGCCGCTTTCCGGGCGATATGGCGCCGGCCGGGCCGGAGAGCGTGTTCCTCGGCGGCATGCAACTGGGCAATGTGTACCTCGGCGTGCAGCCGCTGATCGGTATGCCGGGCGATCCGATGCGCTTGCTCTTCGACCGCGAGAATAGCCCGCATCACCAGTATGCGGCCTTTTACCGCTGGCTCAGTTGCGATTTCGACGCTGACGCGATCATCCATGTTGGCATGCATGGTACGGCTGAGTGGATGCCCGGCCTGCAGCTTGGCCTGAGCCGGGATTGCTGGCCGGATATGCTGCTGGGCGAGATTCCGCATTTCTATCTTTATCCCATCAACAATCCGGCCGAGGCGAATATTGCCAAGCGCCGCGGCTTTGCGACAATTGTCGGCCATGCCATTCCGCCCTATGGTCGCGCCGGGCTCTACAAAGAGCTTCAAGCACTCAAAGATTTGCTGGAAGAGTATCGCAGTCGCCAGGCGCACCACAATGGCTATGCCGACGAAGTAGCGCGGGCCGATGAACAGGCTGCTATTCTCAACAAAATCGATCTGCTGAACCTCGATTCGGATCTGAGCCGGCGTGACGGCGAGCACTTTGCCGATTTTGCCTCGCGGGTCTATGCCTACCTACGCGAACTCGAGCAAAGCATGATCGTCGATAGTCTGCATGTGCTCGGTGCGGCGCCGCCGCCCGAGCAGCAATTAACACTGCTGGTCGAGGCTCTGAAGGTCGGGCGCGGCGGCAAGCCTGGTCTGGCTGATCTGCTGCTGGAATTGCTGCCGGATATGCCGCCTGGCAGGTATGCCGACTTGCTCGGCAGAGCGCGGTGCGGCGAAGCGGCGACCCTGGCGGCTCGCGAGCGCGTCGATCATGCCTGCAACTGCTTTGTCGAGCAAGCCGTGCTGGCGGAGCAGCCTATCGAGGCGGTTTTGAACGCGGTCATCGGTGGGAAATCGGTTGCGCCGGAAGGCCTGGCCGACATTCTGGAACATGGTCGGGCCATGCTGGTTGCGCTGCGCGACAATACCCGTGAGCTGGATTTTCTGTTGCACGGTCTGGCGGGCGGCTATATCCCGGCCGGCCCCGGCGGCGATATTATTCGCGACGGAGTGATGGTGCTGCCGACCGGACGCAACATCCACGCGCTCGATCCCTTCCGCGTGCCGACTGAGGCGGCCTACCAGCGCGGCCTGCGGGTGGCCGAGGCATTGATCGCCGCTCACCGCGCCGAGCACGATGGCGAGTATCCTGAGACCATCGCCCAGGTGCTCTGGGGGCTCGACAGCATCAAGACGCGCGGCGAGGCCATTGCGGTCGTGCTGGGGCTGATCGGTGCGCGCCCGCAGCACGACGGCCAGGGCAAGATCGCCCGCTTCGCGCTGATCCCGTCGGCCGAACTCGGCCGCCCGCGCATCGATGTGCTGATGACCGCCAGCGGCATTTTCCGCGATGCTTTTGCCGGCACGATGGATCTGCTCGACCGGCTGGTGCGCGAGGCCGCTGCGGCCGATGAGCCTGCGGCGCAAAACTTTGTACGCAAACACGTCAATGCGCTGCTGGCCGAGGGCCAGGATTTCGAGAGCGCCACGGCGCGGATTTTCACCCAGGCCGCCGGAACGTATGGCACCGACGTCGACGAGGCCATCGAGGGCGGCGCCTGGGAAGAGCGCCGGGAACTGGAAGATCTATTTGTGAAGCGCAATGCCTATGCTTTCGGCGGCAAAAAGGACGGCGCGGCGCAGCCCGAGGTGCTGAACCGGCTGCTCGGCAGTGTCGGGCGGGTGGCCCAGGAGATCGACAGCGTCGAGTACGGCCTGACCGATTTGCAGCACTATTACGGCTACAGCGGCGCGTTGAAAGCGGCGGCCGAACGCCGTAGCGGGCGCGAAGTCAAGCTCAGCTACGTCGAGAGTTTTACCTCAGAGACAAAAGTGCAAGACCTCGAGCAGGTACTGCGCATGGAATATCGCAGCAAACTGTTGAACCCGAAGTGGTACGAGGGCATGTTGCGGCACGGCCATAACGGCGCCGCCGAAATCGCCGGGCGCTTCACCTATATGCTGGGCTGGAGCGCAACCACGGGCGCTGTCGATAATTGGGTCTACAGTCGGGCCGCCGAGACCTTTATCCTCGATGAGGAGATGCGCCAACGACTGGAGGCGGCCAACCCCGAGGCTGCCCGCAGCGCCGTGGGTCGGCTACTCGAAGCCGGCAGTCGCGGTCTCTGGCAGGCCGACGCCGGTGTGCTGGATCAGTTGCGCGAGCTATATGCCGACCTGGAAGATCGGCTGGAGGGCGTTGTCTAGCGTAACGTTTGTGCAATCATCGGTCATGTCGTTTCGGCATGCCCCCAATCGGATTGTTTGAACAGGGGGAGGACTTCTTGAATCGCAACCTGGCCCGACAGGACAATGGTTGCCCCAGCAAACGGACT
>DAOTUJ010000035.1:0-7954 GCA_034437175.1 Chloroflexaceae bacterium
GAGCGTTTTTGTCAGATGGGTGATTTCCCGATCCGGCCCTCACCCCCCAGCCCCCGCTCCCGTACAGCCTGGCGCGACGAATGCCTCGCATGAATCCCTAACCCTCGCCGGCACCGGCCTGACAGGAGCGGGGGGGCCGGGCAACGGCGTTCTCGGGTGCTCCCCGCTCCCGCCAGGCCGGTGCGCCATGAGAACCCGGTTTCGCGAACCAGACCCGCCGCACCGGCCTGAGCGGGAGCGGGGCCGGGGGTGAGGGCCGTCCGGCCGGGCGAAAAACGCTATCGTTGAAAGGGAGTGGGGCCGGGATTGTTGTAGTAGTGGGCATTTCTGTTGAGATTGTGACCGCTGGTGCTGGGTTTTTAAGAACTTCCGTTATGCAGGTGTTGCCGCCAGTAGGCCAGGAGTTCGGCGACGATCTGTTCCATGCCGATCCGGGGTTGCCAGTCGGTAGCAGCGCGCAACTTGCGATTATCGCCGACCAGGAGCGGCTCATCGCTGGGCCGCAGTCGGGCTGGATCGACCTGCACATCGACCGGAACGCGGCCCTGGCGGCGCACCAGTTCAACGATGTCGGCGATCAGGGTGGCCTGACCGGAGCAAAGATTGTAAACTTCACCGGGCCGACCGTGTTCGAGCAACAACCAGAGCGCGCGAGCGACATCGCTGGTATGGGTGAAATCGCGGCGGGTCTGCAGATTGCCGACCTGGATCAGCGCATCCTGCCGGCCGGACTCGATGGCCGCCATCTGGCGGCAGAACGTCTGGATCGAGCAGCGGTCGCCCTGGCGCGGCCCGACGTGATTGAAGGAGCGCGTGACCAGCACATGCAGGCCGTAGCTCTGGTGGTACTGCAGACCACTGAGTTCGGCGGCAACTTTGCTGACGCCGTAGGGGCTGGACGGGCGCATGGGATGATCTTCGCGGAGCGGCATAGCTTCGGGTGCAGCAAAGCCATACTGCGCACTGGTACCGGCGATATGAATCCGCGCATCGGGGCAGCAGCGCCGGGCGGCCTCAAGCAGATTGAGCGTCCCCTCAACATTGACGCGCATCGTAGCAATTGGCGCATCCCAGGACTCGCTGGGATAACTCTGGGCAGCCAGGTGATAAATCCGGTCGGGACGAGCGCATTCAAGAGCGCGATGGATGGAAAAGGGATCCTCGACATCGCCCTCGTGAAAGACAACCTGGCCGACGAGGTGCGCGATCGGGCGCGGATCGCTACGCCAGCGTTTGAACGCATGAATTTCGAGATTATCGAGAGTCAGCAGGTAATCGGCCAGAAAGCTACCGACCGGACCGGTGATCCCCGTAATGAAAATGCGCACGCAGCCTCTTTTCTGGTGGTAAGAGCCGATGAACCTGAGCCGCGATGTGGTGATGAGCGGTTCGCCGTCTTGAGAAACGCTTGCAAGGTTAATTGCAAATATCCCGCCCGACTACGCAGCGGCTGATCTCCTGAGCACGCTCATTGGAGAGGACAATTGTCTCGCCATTGAGCCAGACCCGCTCATTGGCACCCCAATAGAGCTCATCGTCGGTATTGATCCCATCGTCGCCAACGTAGACGGTCACTTCAGACAGAGGCAGCAGCCGAAAATTGGGAAAGCGATAGACGAGGCCGGGGCGGGTCTGGTTGGTAATTGTCCAGCCCGTCATTTCCACCGTCGCGTCACTATCATTGACAATGACGGCAAAACCCCAATCAACCGGATCGAGGCTGGTATCGAGATCGCCCTGAAACACCTCGATCAATTGTACCAGAGTTTCGGGGCGGGGCGTCGCAGTCAGGCTGGGCGTGGGCGTCGAAATTGGTGTCGCTGTCGCTGTCGAAGTGCTATCGACAGGCAGCGTAGCAGTGGTTGTGACAGAAGGATCGATTGTCGCCGTCGGCGTATCATTCGCGACCGTACCGGTCGCAGTCGGATTATTCGAAGCTGTTGCCGTCGACGTTGGGGAAGGCAACACGCCGGTTGCCGACGGCAACGGCACATCGGTTGGCGAGGTCGTCATGGTTGGCGGCAGCGCCGTCGGCGTATTGCTGGGCGTCGCGGTAGGCAATTCAAAAGCCACATCGACGTAGCAAATAAAGCGAGCCAGCGTTACCGGCTCACCGCGCAGATTCACTTCAACGTCGTAGACACCGGGCATTTCTTGTACCCGAAGCGGCAGGCGCCAGGTACCGGCAGCATTGACGGTACCGCCGCCGACCGGGCGAGTTTGCAATGAGATCAGCACAGCCTGGAACGGCGGGCCGAAACCTTCGAGCCAGACCGTTTGATTGCTGGGGCAGGCCATTTCGGTGGCAAGCGGCGAGGGATTGGCAGACTGCGAAAGGGCAGAGGGCAGGCCGGCACACAGCATGATCAGCAACACGACGCACACGCGGATAACAGCATACACCGACCTGGACATGCGCTTGCAGCTCCCAATATCATAAAAACGCCCAGGGCAATTGCGCCTGAGCGGAAGCACAGTATAATAGCCGGTGGTGGGCGATAGTGGATTTGAACCACTGACCTCCACGATGTCAACGTGGCGCTCTAACCAACTGAGCTAATCGCCCGAACGTGGCTATTGTAAATCTGATCAGGGGGCGTGTCAAGCATGGAGCCGGGGCAGCAGCTAGAAGCAGCAATCGAGCCGGCGTTGCGGAACATGCTGGCCGGGATGGCGCAACTGGCACAGCAACGCGGCGAGCGCCTGTGGCTGGTAGGCGGCGTTGTGCGCGATCTCTTGCTGGGCATCGCACGGAATCGCGACATTGACCTGGCGCTGGCCGGTGACGCCGCCGGTTTTGCGCGGGCCTGCGCCGGGCGCATCCAGGCGATCCACGAGGCCTTCGGCACGGCGACGGTCGAAGTACCACATCCGGCAGGCGGCGAGCCTTTTGTCGTCGACCTGGCGGCAACCCGGCGCGAACGCTACCCACAGCCGGCCGCCCTGCCGGACGTCGCGCCCGCCGCCATCGACGTCGACCTGTTTCGGCGTGATTTCAGCATCAACGCGATGGCCTTGCCGCTGGCGCCGGACAGCGGCGGCGAACTGCATGTCGGTGCCTTGCTCGACCCATACGGCGGGCAGCGCGATCTGGCGGCGCGGCAACTGTGCATTTTGCACCCGGCCAGCTTTGATGACGACCCGACCCGAATTTTGCGTGGGTTGCGGTTAGCGGCACGGCTCGGGTTACACTGCTCAGCGGACACGATGGTCGCGATGCAACAGGCGCTGGCCGAGAACCGGCCGGCACTGGCGGGCCCGGATCGTCTGCGCAACGAGATTTGCCTGGCACTGGCCGAAGCGCAGCCGGCCGCTGTGCTTCGGCTGGCCGACGCATGGCAAATCACACCGGCGCTGGCCGAAGGTCTACGCTGGTCGCCGCAGATCGACGCAGGCTGCCGACAGGCAGCGGCAGCGGGACAGGGTAGCGAACTGGTCTATGCCGGGATCTTCTGCTACGAAATGGCAGAGCCGGAACGACTGAAACTCCGGCGATATTACCGGCTCCCGCAGGCAGCCGAACGCCTGTTGCGCGAGATCGGGCCGCTACAGGCCACACTGGAAACCTTGCAGCGTGAACTGCCACCCGGCGAGGTAGAGTCTCGGTTGCGCTCCTTCGCTGAAGTAAGCCTGCGAGCCGCCATGTTTATGGCGAATGCGGAACAGCGACGTTGGATTGAAGTGTATCTCGATGAACTGCGGAAGGTACGCCCACTGCTCGATGGCCACGCCCTGCAGCAGATGGGCATTCCGCCCGGCCCGGAAATCGGGCGCATCCTGGGGCAGCTACGCAGAGCCCGGCTTGACGGCACAGTGGTGAGCTGGGCCGACGAAGAGCAGTTGGTGCGGCGTATGCGGTAGCCTATCACAAACTGCCGATAAGATGACCCTGGTTCTCTTCCGTAGTAGGGACTTCAATCCTCAACAAACCTCCCGATGAACGCTTACGACTATGTTACAATAAGCATATAATTTGACCGAGCACAATGCTATCGGCACCGATACCTAGTTCGCTTCGGATAGCGACATGAGCCCTGCGGAGCAGCTTCCCTACAATCCAATTGCCACGCTGCAAGCCGTGGTCAAAGTTTCCCCGGCGGCAATTGCCGTTACGGATCTGGAGGGCAGAGTGCTCTTGTGGAACCGGGCGGCGGAAATTATGTTCGGCTGGATCGAAGCGGAGGTGCTGGGGCAGGTGCTGCCGATCATCGCCCTGGATCGGCAGGCCGAGTTGCGCAACAGCATTGCGGCCATGCTACAGGCACCGAACTCAAGCGAACTCGAAGTCTGGCGTCGGCGCAAGGACGACACATTGATCGCCACCCGCATGGCGCTTTCCCCCATTTTCGATGCCGACAACCGACTCATCGGCATCGTCGAAATCCACCAGGATATTACTGACCAGAAAAAGGCCGATGCCCGGCTTCAACGCCAAACCGAAATCTTGCAAACGATCATCGATTATATTCCGGTCATGATCAGCTTTTTTGACACCGATGGCCGATTTTTGCTGGTAAACCGGGAATGGGAACGCGTGCTGGGCTGGTCGATCGAGGAAATGAACGCACAGCCGGATATGCTGGCACTATTTTATCCGGATCCGGAAGCTTACCAGGCAGTGCTGGAATATATGTTGTCGGGACAGGCGGGCTGGCACGAATTCAAAACCACAACCCGCGACGGGCGCGTGATTGATACGATGTGGGCCAATGTACGCCTGGCTGACGGTACCAGCATCGGGATTGGTCAGGACGTTACCGAGCAGAAAAATCTGGAGGCGCAGTACCGCCAGGCTCACAAAATGGAAGCCGTAGGTCGCCTGGCCAGCGGCATTGCTCACGATTTCAACAACCTGCTGGTACCGATCATCGGTTATATCGAACTGAGCATGATGGATGTGGATCCGGACAGCAAACTGTATGCCGACTTGCACCAGGTACGCAAAGCAGCCGACCGGGCCACCAGCCTGACACGGCAGATCCTGGCCTTTAGCCGCCGCCAGATGCTGGACGTACAGCTTTTGAATTTTAATACGCTGATCGAAGATATTCGCACAATGATCCAGCGACTGATCGGCGACGACGTAGAATTACGCACACTGCTGGCGCCGGAACTACCACTGGTGAAAGCCGACCGGGGCCAGATGGAGCAGATATTGCTCAATCTGCTGATCAATGCACGTGACGCTATGCCGGATGGCGGTTGCGTGACGCTGGAAACCGCCGAGGTATATCTCGATGCGGCCTACGCCACCAAATATGCCGAAAATCAGGCGCCGGGGCCATACGTCATGCTCGCCGTCAGCGATAGCGGCCACGGAATGGATGAAGCCACATTGCAGCAGATTTTTGAACCTTTTTTCACGACCAAAGAGCCCGGTCGCGGCACCGGCCTGGGTCTCTCAACGGTCTTCGGCATCGTCAAACAGCATGGCGGCGCGATCTGGGTATACAGCGAACCGGGCGCCGGCGCAACCTTCAAAATCTATCTGCCGCAGGCGGAGGGCAATGAGAGCACAACAACAAATCAAGCTCGCGATCCGGCTTCATACAAGGGCAGCGAAACCATCCTGGTCGTAGAACACGAAGACATGGTGCGCCAGATTGTCGGTGAAACCCTGAGCGCGTATGGCTACGAAGTATTGGAAACCATAAACCCGATGGAGGCGCTACGACTGGCGACTGCACATCAGGCAGCGATCCATCTCTTGCTGACCGATGTCATTATGCCGGTGATGAATGGACGCGAGCTTTTTGAAGCGTTGCGTCACAATCGCCCTGAGCTGGCCGTACTCTACATGTCGGGCTACACCGACGATGTCATCGTATACCGGGGCATCCTCGATGCCGGCATTCATTTTTTGCAGAAACCCTTCAGTATTGAGTCGTTGACCTGCAAGGTACGCCAGATTCTTTCAGCGCAAGCGCAATAGTGCGCCAGGACGGAACACAGAGGTCGGCGCGTATCGACGACCGCAGCAAACAGACGACCATCGGTTGTGCCATGCTATACTGCTCCCATCACCCACAACCCCGGAGGTGTCGTGATGACGACCACAATTGATGTGCTGCCAACAGTTACACCCGCCGACCAGGCGCCCGGCCCACCCCAGGGCCGCTGGACCTACGCCGACTATGCGGCGCTGCCCGACGACGGCCGGCGCTATGAACTGATTGACGGAGTGCTCTATATGGCCCCGGCGCCCGGCACAAATCATCAAGGTGCTATCGTTCGCTTCGTCACCAACCTTATGAGCCATGTCGGGTTTGCCGGCCTGGGCCGGGTATTTGTGTCACCGACCGATGTCGAACTCGATCCCGGCACGGTGCTCCAGCCCGATGTGATCGTCATTCTCAATGCCAATCTCAGCATCATCACGCCGAGCCGGATTATCGGCGCCCCCGACCTGGTGGTCGAAATTGCCTCGCCGAGTACCGCCGGCTACGACCGGCGCGAGAAGCAGGATGCCTATGCCCGCGCCGGCGTAAGCGAGTACTGGATTGCTGACCCGAGTGCGCAGACAATCGAGGTGCTGCGGCTTGACCAGGGCGCCTACCGTTCGCAGGGCGTGTTCCGCGGCCAGGCCCGGCTGCCCTCACAGGTCGTGCCGCAGCTCCCGGTGCCGGTCGGCAGCTTTTTCGAGTGATGAGTGATGAGCCCGGATCTGCCCGGCTCATCACTCATCACTCGTCACTCTACAACTCCGCCAGCAAACGGTCGCGCCGGGCGACCAGTTCCTTCGGCGCTGACACCTCGGCGGGATAGGCCGCGAGTTGCAACTCGATTTCGATAAGCTGCTGGACTGCATCATCGGGTGGGGCCAGCGTGCCGCCGCGCTGCTCGCTGGGGCGCAAGGTCAGTGCGAAATCGCTATCGACCTGGTGGGTGTAGATCAGCGGGTGCTGGCGCAGCGGCTGACCGGTATACGGATCGACGATCCGGCGGGCGTCGTCGGGAATGGCGGCGGCCAGGTGGCGAAACAGGTCGAAGAGCGTGACTGCCGGGCCACTGCCGCGAGCGGCGCCGCGCAGCCCGGCGACCAGCTGGGCGCCGAACACGGTCAGCGCGGCATCCGCGCTGGAACGCGCCCCGGAGCGCTCGGCGGGCCGCGAGGACGAAATCACCACCCGCCCGCTGCCGGCGGCCAGCGGCTCGTAGAAGCCCGGCGGCGGCGCATCGCCCGGCAGCGGTTCACCGGCGGCCAGCACCGCGTCACCGACACCCCCGGCGTGGCAGCAATTCAGCAGTACCAGCAGCTTCCGGCAGTGTTCGGCGATGGCGGCAACTTTTGCGCGGAAGGTCTCTGCATCGATGCCGGTTTCGCTGAGCCGGTTGAGATTAGCATCGTGCGGCAGCAGGTAGTACTGCTCGCCGCGCTGGAAACCGTGGCCGGCGAAGAACAGCAGCGCCGTCGCTTGCGGCGCCTGGCGCAGCCGGGCCGCGAAATCATCGAGCGCGGCGAGGATCTGCGCCCCGCTAGCATTGGCATTGCTCAGCAGTTGCACCTGCTCCGCCGGATACGCCGCCGTCGCCGGGTCGCGCAGCAACGCTGCAAGCCGTTCGGCGTCGTTCGCCGTGCCGGCGACACTGATGTAGGCGTTGGCATAGGCGCCGACGCCAATCAGCAGGGCGTGGCCGAAGCTGAAGTGGACACCATCGGTGCTGAGGGTGGTTGGGAGTGACGAGTGATGCGCGACGAGTGATGAGTCGGTGGTGGGCGGCGTGGGCGGCGTGGGCGGCGTGGGCGGCGTTGATTGGCGGGTACCGTCGATGAAGGTTTTGCGGCTCATGTCGACCGGGCCGAGGGTCAGGTTGCCGTGGATGTCGCCGGTGATGGCGGTGCCGATCTGGGCATTGTCGCGGGCGATGATCTGGCGCTGCTGTGCGGGCGCCACCGGTTGGCCGGCGCGGATGGCCTGGGCCAGCGCCAGCAACTCAGTTGCGGCAGCCTGGT
>DAOTUJ010000036.1:0-6270 GCA_034437175.1 Chloroflexaceae bacterium
AGCCGCCGCCGCCACGCCCGCCGCGATCACGGTCTTCGGCCTCATTGACGCGCAGATTGCGCCCTTCGATTTCCTGGCCGTCGGTGGCACGGATGACCGCAGCCACATTTTCGACGTCGATTTCGACAAAACCGAAACCGCGGGATCGGCCGGTGTCGCGATCGCTGATGACCCGCGCGCTCTGGACTTCGCCATGCGAACTGAAAATCTCAGTGAGCTTGGCATCATCAACGCTCCAGGGCAAATTTCCGACAAACAATTTGACAAGCATACGATGAACCTCTACATTGGGTATGCTCGCGACGCCGCCGGCGCCGCTTTCCAGGGACAGGACATAAACGATTTGCCGGTGGCCGGTGATACCCGGCGTGTGCGCTCCGACAATGACAACGTATCCGCTTCGAGCGTTGAAGTTCTGCTAAGTTCTCATGTAGCTGGTAGCAGTACCGAGAGGTTCATTTCGCAGGAGCTACGTTGTTGGACAGCTTCAGTATAGCACATTCGCGTCGCAGTGCAAATATCCGCAGACCGGGTGATGTGACGCAAAGTGCTGCAAGCAAAGCCGGTTGCGGGAGCACGGGCAGCGCAGCTACCAGGCATGCAACGGGCAAGCCGCTCGGTTCACCGGCTGGAATTTGTGCAAATAATGTGCAAAGCCATGACAATTGTGGTATGCTGATGGAAAGAACGATAGAAGCATTTCATAATATAAGGTATGCAATATGATTTCTTCGGCTACGACAGACCAGCCGGTAACAGAGCGACGCTTTCGGGTTACCCAGCAGTATGTAAACGGCCCACAGGGGCCAATGCGCTCCTGGACTTCCGAACCGCGCCAGGGTTTGCCGATCCTTTTTATTCACGGCTACGGCGCAATGATCGACCATTGGAAGCGCATTGTGCGCCCGGTAGCGCGCCGGCACAGCTTTTATGCGATTGATCTGTATGGCTTTGGCGAATCGGCGCGTCCGAATGGCACGCCGAGCAAGGAACGTTGGGCCGACCAGGCGGCAGCGTTCGTGCGTGAAGTGATCGGCGAGCCGGCCGTGATCGTCGGCCACTCGATGGGTGGCGTGGTGGCTACCGAATTCGCCCGCCGGCACGCCGGCCTGACCCGTGCGCTGGTACTGGTCAACTCTTCGGGCATGCAGCTTTACGAGCGCCCGATGACGCAGACGGATCGGTTTTTGATGGGCATGATCGGGGCGCCGCTGCTGGGCGAGGCACTGGCCGGGGTATTTGCCAATCCCTGGGGTGTGCGCCAGGGCCTGTTGTCGGCCTATCACAACAAAGAACGAGTAACCGACGAACTGGTCGAGATGTTCAGTGCGCCGCTGCGCAAATACGGCTCGGCCTCGTACCTGGCGGTCAGTCGCAATACGCCGCGCATCATCATTGATGCGCGGGACGGCGAGATCACCGTGCCCGCGCTGCTCATCTGGGGTGCCGAGGATCGCTCGATTCCTCCTTCCGATGCCGAAGCACTCAAGAAACTGGCGCTGCCGCAGGCCGAAATCAAGATTCTGCCCGATACCGGCCATTGCCCCTTCGACGAAACCCCCGAACGCTTCTGTGATGCGTTGATCCCCTGGCTGGAAAACCTTTGAAGCTCTGGTATCTCAAGGCTATAGGACGCTGTTGGTTAAAGGTTTTCCGAACCAATGCCGCTGGGAGCGCGGGTGAGCCGCCCGCGCTCCCAGCGGCAGAAAATCGCCACCTCCTGGGGCAACCCCCTGCCGCTGCCAGGTTTGCCCTGGTTCAAACCAGGTTTAACCAACCGAGCCATCAGGGCTGTTGCTGAGTTTGTTTCAGGCCGGTGTAGATTGTTTCCAGCGCCTCGTAGAGCGCGATAAGCTGTGCATTGTCGGCATGGCCCATGCGCTCTTCGATCAGGGCGCGATGGCGCGGGCGCAACTCGGCGATCAGCTCGGCGCCGGCCGGCGTCAGTTGCACCAGGGTCACCCGCCGATCATGGGGCGCTGCTGCTCGCCGCACCAGGCCGCGCGCCTCCAACCGATCCACCAGCCGGGTCATGTTGCTGTTGTCGGCCAGCATCTCCTCAGAAATCTGGCTGAGCGGCACGCCTTCTTCGCTGGCGTGTACCAGGATGGCATATTGCGGCGTCGACAGATCGTAGGCGCGAAACTCTTCCCGGTTCAGATCTTGAAACAGTTTGTGCAATTTCAGAAAAATCCGGTAGGTCTCGATGCGCAATGACTGGCTGGACTTGCTGATTTCGGGCACAGCCGTTCCTCCTATCGAAACGTCACCGACGGTTCGAGCGTTTGTAGCTTACAGGCGCTCGAAGATGCCGGCGGCGCCCATGCCGCCGCCGATGCACATAGTTACCATGCCGTAACGGGCTTCGCGGCGCTGCATTTCGTTGAGCAGTTGCACCGTGAGTTTGGCGCCGGTGGCACCCAGCGGGTGCCCCAGCGCGATCGCGCCACCGTTGACATTGACCCGCTCGATGTCGATGTCCAGTTCGCGCACCACGGCCAGCGCCTGGGCGGCGAAAGCCTCGTTCAGTTCAAACAGATCGATGTCCTTCAGTTCGAGACCGGCCAGTTGCAGTGCTTTGGGAATTGCCACCGTCGGGCCGATGCCCATGACCTCGGGCGCCACCCCGCCGACGGCGAAGGCATGGAATTTTGCCAGCGGCTTGAGGCCAAGCGATTCAGCGCGTTCGCGGCTCATCACCACCACCGCCGCTGCGCCGTCGCTGGTCTGCGAGCTGTTGCCGGCCGTCACCGAGCCTTTGACGTGAAACACCGGACGCAGCTTGCCAAGCGCTTCCGCCGAGGTGTCGCGGCGCGGCCCCTCATCAGTCGCAAACGTCATCGTGCGCTGTTTCGGCATACCGTTTGCCATTTCCACCAGCTCGACATCGAGCGGCACGATTTCGTCGCTGAACAGGCCCGCTTCCTGGGCTCTGACGGCATTCGCATGACTGCGATAGGCGAAGGCGTCCTGGTCTTCGCGGTTGACTTGATAGTGCCGGGCGACGTTTTCCGCTGTCAGGCCCATGCCGATGTAGACGCCGGGATCGTGTTCGGCGAGGTAGGGATTGGGCGCAAACTTATTGCCGCTCATCGGCACCATGCTCATACTCTCGGCGCCGCCGGCCACCAGCACATCGGCCATGCCGGTCATAATTTGCTGAGCGGCCATGGCGATCGTCTGCAACCCGGAGGCGCAAAAGCGATTGACGGTCATACCGCAGACGGTATCGGGCAGGCCGGCGCGCTGGGCGGCGATGCGGGCCAGGTTCAGGCCCTGTTCGCCCTCGGGCATCGCACAGCCGATGATCACATCTTCGACATCCTGCGGATTGAGGCCGGGCGCGCGCTCGATTGCGGCGGCGATAACTTTCGCGGCCATCTCATCGGGGCGGGTGCTGCGCAGCGCGCCGCGCGGCGCCTTGCCGACGGCAGTGCGCGCCCCGGAAACAATTACTGCTTCACGCATCGTTAGTTCTCCTTTATGTGAATTTCTGGCGTAACCGCCAGAAATTCACATAAACATGCACATTATCATTTCCGATTTGATATAAATGATGCTCAAGCCGCAACGGCTTTTTTGGCCTGCGGCAGCGTGGTTGGAAAGGTTCTTTCCAATGTTTATTAATTTCGCAGCGGCTTGCCGGTTTCCAGCATGGCCTTGATGCGCTCGGCGGTTCTGGCTTCTTTCAGCAGTGCGACGAAGGCCTCGCGTTCGAGATCGAGAATGTACTGCTCGTCGACCCACTGGGCGCTGCTGAGCTCGCCGCCACAGAGCACGTAGGCGATCTTCTCGGCGATGAAGCCGTCGTATTCGGTGGCGAAACCGCCCTGCACAAAAGAATAGATTGCCACGCGGGCGGCGGCCAACCCGTCGCGGCCCAGCGCGTAGCAATGTTTGCCGGGCGTGGGCGGCGTATAGCCGCCGGCTGCCAGTTGCAGCACCGTATGCTTCGCCTCGCCGACCAGGTAATCCTGGTTCATGATGATGCGGTCGCTGGTGCGCAGAAAGCCCATCTCGCGGGCTTCGAGGGCACTGGTCGAGACTTTCGCCTGACTGATCAGCTCGAAGGCCTGCTGGAAGGCCTTGAGTGTATCGCCGCCGGGCGTGGTTGCCGCCCCGCCGATCAGGCGGCGGTTCAGCTCTTTGCAGCCGCCGGCCGCCGGTAGCAGCCCGACGCCGAATTCGACCAGGCCGATATATGTCTCGCCTGCGGCGACGGTGCAATCGCTATGCATCGCGACTTCGGCGCCGCCGCCCAGCGCACGCGAAAAGGGCGCGGTGACGACCGGGCGCGGCGCATAGCGGAACCCCTGCATCAGGCGCTGATACTGGCGCACCATGCCGTCGAGCACTTCAAAATCGCGCTTCATCGCGACCTGGGCCATGTCCATCAGGTTGGCGCCGGCACAGAAATTTCGGCCCTGGTTTGCGATGACCAGGCCGGCCCAGCGGCCCTGGTTCAGCTCTTCGAGTGCGGCAAAGCCCAGGTCGACGATCTGGCCGTCGAGGCTGTTGCCCTTGCTGTGGAACTCCAGGCAGAGCACGTCGTCGCCCAGGTCGACCAGGCTGGCGCTGCGGTTGGCGCGCACAGTCTTGCCGGCGCTCTTGAGCCGGCCCAGTTCGATGGCCCGCTCGTCGCGCGGAATGATGCGGTGCTCGCCCCGTTCAACATCAAAGGCGGCCGGACGGCCATCGATCTTGGTGTAAAAATGCGGCGTAGTGCCGGTGGCCAGCTTTTCAACCCAGGGTGCGACGGTGATATTGCGATTTTTCATCAGCGCAACGGTATCGGCCAGGCCGAGCGCGTCCCAGATCTCGAAGGGCCCCATCTCGTGGGCAAAGCCCCAGCGCATCGCATTGTCGGCATCGGCAACGCTGTCGACGATCTCGGGCAGGCGCATCGCCGAGTAGGCCATGTAGGGCAGCAGCGACTGGGCGATCAACTGGGCGGCGCGATCGTCGGGCTGTTCGACGGCGCGCTGCAAGATGAAGCGCAGGCGCTCGGGCAGCGTGCGGATCTGCTGAGCCTCGGCGATCAGCGGCATATCGACCGGCTGCGGGGCGCGGTATTCGAGCGTTTGCAGGTCGAGCGGCCAGAATTCACGTTTGCCATTGATCCGGTTTTCTTTGTAGAAACCGCCGCCCGATTTTTTGCCGAGCATCTGGCCGGCAATCAGCTTGGTGAGCAGTTCCATGCCCGGCCCGCGATAGATCTTGCGACTCTCGTCGTCGGGCACGGCAGCGTAGAGATTTTGCGCTACATAGGCAATAATATCGATGCCGACCTGGTCGAGCAGGCGGAAGGAAGCCGTGCCGGGCCGCCCGATCAGCGGGCCGGTCAGCGCATCGACTTCTTCGACCGGGTGGCCTTGCTCGACATAATAATTCAGGTCGTTGGCCATAAGGAAAACGCCGAGGCGATTGCCGACAAAATTGGGCCGGTCTTTGCAGACGACAACGCCCTTGCCGATGCTATTTTCGGCAAAGGAGCGCATCGCGGCTACGGCTTCGGGAGAACTTTCCGCGCCGGGGATAATTTCGAGCAATTTAAGATAGCGCGGCGGGTTAAAGAAATGGCTACCGAAGAAATGGCGACGAAAATCATCGCTGCGTCCGGCGACAATCCGGCTGATGGGGATGCCGCTGGTATTGGTGGTAACCAGGCTGCCGGGCTTGCGCACGGCCTCAAGGCGTTCCATCAGCGCCTGCTTGGGCTCGAGCTTCTCGATGATCGCCTCGACGATCCAATCGGCTTCGGCCAGTCCGGCGAAATCATCTTCGGTATTGCCGATCGTGATCAGTTCGGCAGTCCGTTCACTGAAGAGATTGGCCGGGCGAGCCTTGCGCATCCGCTCATAACCCTGCTGCACGATCCGGTTGCGCACGGCGGGATGTTCGAGCGTCAGACCGCGAGCTTCCTCTTCGGGCGTCAACGAAGAGGGTGGAATGTCGAGCAGCAAAACCGGCAAACCGGCCCCGGCGGCGAGCCCGGCAATAGCTGCGCCCATCGTGCCGGCGCCGATCACCGCTACCCGTCGAATCTGATAGGGCATAGGGTCCTCCTTGACCAGATCTTTCATCATTCGTTCACACGTTCGATATAACCCCGTGCTAGGATTGTACGGGGAAATTTATTGTGCGCCCATCATATCACGCGATGCGTCATGCATCATAATCCTACCATAAAAAGCGATGGAGCGATGGAGCGATGGGGCGATGGGGCGATGGGGCGGTGGGGCGATGGGGCGATGGGGCGATGGGGCGATG
>DAOTUJ010000037.1:0-27252 GCA_034437175.1 Chloroflexaceae bacterium
CTGGCACCGCCGCTGAGCCCGAGCACCTTGGTGATCGCAGCGGTCAGCGTCGTCTTGCCGTGGTCGACGTGGCCGATAGTGCCGACGTTGATATGCGGTTTCGTTCGCTCAAACTTCTGCTTCGCCATGAATGTATCCTCACTCCCTCAATTGTTTGCGACCGGACAGCGCCGGTTAGCTTCGGTTCCAATTTCGTTTTCGAACATTGACCAGCGCGCATAAAGTGCCGCCGACAGCGGCCGTCGCGCCCGATCCGTCAAGACCATTTCACCGGCAGTTGTCTGACCGGAGCGAGTCACCAGAGCCGAACGCAAGACATTGCCCAGCGTCAAAGACGAAAAGTTCGTCGCATAAGCATTCAGCAACATACCAAGCGGCTGTTCGCTCAAGAGCTGCCCACACATTTCCAACAAACCAGGCAACCCTTCAGCCAGCCGCCAGATCTCACCCCGCGGCCCGCGCCCAAAGACCGGCGGATCGAGCATAATCAAGTCGTAGGTTCGGCCCCGGCGGATCTCGCGAGCAACAAAGCGCCCGACATCATCGATAATCCAGCGCACCGGACATTCAGCGAGCCCGGAGAAAGCCTGATTTTCCTGAGCCCAGCGCACCGCCGGTTTCGACGCATCGACGTGACAGACGCGGGCACCAAGGCCGGCGGCATAGAGCGTCATCAAGCCGGTATAGCCGAACAGCACCAGCACCCTGGCCGCAGGCCGGCTACCAAGCAACGCGCGCAGCCATGGCCAGTGTGCGCTATGCTCGGGAAAGACTCCGGTATGCCGAAAAGGCGTCAGACGCAACCAGAACGACAAATTTTCGTAGTACAGGGGCCACTGCTCAGGCAGCGACCGTTTCAAGAACCAATCGCCCGGCCCATCATCGGACTGACGCTTGCGAAAGATCGCATCAGCCGCAGCCCATTCCGTATCCGACAAAGCAGGCGCCCAGATGGCCTGCGTTTCCGGCCGTTCGAGGCGATAGTCACCAAAGCGTTCAAGCTTCATGCCATTGCCCGAGTCAATCAACTCATACTCCGGCCAGGGCGCCGGCGCCAGCACCTGGATGAGCGGCGAAGGTTGCGCGGGCATAGCTCCTACAATGAACAGGAACGCCGGGCCGGGCAAGCCGGCCCGGCGTTCCTATCCCACTTTCTATGACGTACTCTGTTTCGCGATGATCTCCTCGGCCAGGTTGGGCGGCATCTGCTCGTAGTGCGAAAACTCCATCGAAGATGTAGCCCGTCCCTGAGTCGCAGAGCGCAGATCGGTGGTATAGCCGAACATTGTCGCCAGCGGCACCATCGCCCGCACCACCTGCGCATTGCCGCGAGCATCCATACCTTCAACGCGACCACGACGCGAGTTCAGGTCACCGAGCACCGTACCGAGAAAGTCCTCGGGCGTCACCGTTTCGACCTTCATAATCGGCTCAAGCAGAATCGGCTTCGCCCGGCGCACCCCGTCCTTAAGCGCCATCGACCCCGCGATTTTGAAGGCCATTTCCGAGCTGTCAACCTCGTGGTAGGAGCCATCATAAAGCGTCGCCCGCAGATCAACCACCGGATAACCGGCAACAACGCCGGTCTGCATCGCTTCATTGACGCCTTGCTCAACGGCGGGGATATATTCACGCGGCACCACACCACCAACGACCTTATTGACGAACTCGAAGCCCTTGCCCGGCTCAAGCGGCTCGAACCGGAGCTTGACGTGAGCAAACTGGCCCTTGCCGCCCGTCTGGCGCACAAAGCGCTGATCGATATCGACCGGCACCGAGATCGCCTCGCGGTAAGAAACCCGCGGCTTGCCCTGGTTGGCCTCAACCTTATACTCACGGCGCATCCGGTCGACAATCACCTCCAGGTGCAACTCGCCCATCCCCTTGATGATAGTCTGGCCGGTTTCCTGGTCGGTATAGACCCGGAAGGTCGGATCTTCATCGCTGAGTCGCGAGAGCGCAATCGCCATTTTATCCTGGTCGGCCTTGGTTTTCGGCTCAATAGCCAGTTCAACAACCGGCTCCGGAAAGCGAATGCTTTCCAGGACGATGGGATCATCGACATCGCTGATAGTATCGCCAGTATAACTGGTTTTCGGCCCGACGAGCGCCGCAATATCGCCGGCATACACCGTCTTGAGATCCTCACGATGATTCGCGTGCATCTGCACCATACGCCCGACGCGCTCACGCTGACCGCGCGTGGTATTCATAATGTAGGTACCGGTTTCGATCTTGCCGGAATACACCCGAAAGTAGGCCAGTTTGCCGACGTACGGATCGCCGACAATCTTGAAGACCAGGCCGGAAAAGGGCTCATCGTCGGCGGCCTGGCGGGTAATAATATCGGCATGCTCCTCATCTTCGGCAGCCTGGCGCGGCAACATACCCTGAACCGGCGGTACCTCCAGCGGCGAGGGCAGATAATCGACGACCGCATCGAGCAATTTCTGCACACCCTTATTCTTGAGCGCCGAACCACAAAGCACCGGCACAAACTTGTTACCGATCGTCGCCTTGCGCAGACCGCGACGCAATTCATCGAGGCCGAGTTCTTCGCCCTCGAGATAGAGCAGCATCAACTCATCGTCAGTCTCGGCAATCGCCTCGATCAACTCCTGGCGAGCGGCCTGAGCCGCGTCCATCATATTCGCCGGCACATCGATAATCTCGCGTTCCTGGCCAAGATCATCTTTAAAAATGGTGGCAGTCATTTCCAGCAAATCAACCAGACCCTGGAAATTATCTTCGGCACCAATGGGCAACTGAATACGTACCGGTTTGGCACCCAGTCGCTCCTTGATCATATCGATCGTTCGATCAAAGCTGGCACCGATGCGATCCATTTTATTGATAAAACAGATGCGCGGTACCCGATACTTGTCGGCCTGGCGCCAGACCGTCTCGGACTGCGGTTCGACACCGGCCACCGCATCGAAGACCACCACACCGCCGTCGAGCACGCGGAGCGAGCGCTCAACTTCAACCGTAAAATCCACATGCCCAGGAGTATCAATAATATTAATGCGATGGTCATTCCAGGCACAGGTCGTTGCCGCGGAGGTAATCGTAATGCCGCGTTCCTGCTCCTGGGGCATCCAATCCATCACTGCCGTACCTTCATGCACTTCACCGATTTTGTAGGTACGGCCGGTATAGAACAAAATGCGCTCAGTTGTTGTTGTTTTACCGGCGTCGATATGCGCAATAATGCCGATATTTCGAATGCGATCAAGTTCAACTTCGCGTGACATGGCGGTTCTTCGCTCCTTGTCTTGTCCCGGCGGATTAGCCGCCTCACAATATAAGCGTTTGGAACACTCTTTTCTCCCCGCTGGTCAGCATTGACCGACAAGGAACTCGCAGGCCAGCAGGCCCGGAGCCGGACCATGACCGTGGCCCGACCAGAGGCGAACATGCAATGAACGTAACGTGAGGAGAGCCGGACACATATTTCTGCAAACTCCCCTCGGAATACATATTCACCTGAACATATCTATAGCAATACTGTTTGAATCGTAAACCGGGCAACTAGAAGCGACCATAGTGCGCAAAAGCCCGATTGGCTTCAGCCATACGATGCACATCTTCTTTGCGCTTGATCGTCGTACCGGTATTGTTATACGCATCCAGCAACTCGCCGGCCAGCCGCTCGCGCATCGGGCGGCCACTGCGATTACGGGCCGAAATCAGCAACCAGCGCATCGCCAGCGCCATGCGTCGTTCCGCCTTGACCTCGACCGGTACCTGATAGGTCGCCCCACCGACCCGTTTCGGCTTGACTTCGATGGAAGGGCTGGCATTGCGCAGCGCCTGGTCAAACACTTCCATCGGCGTCTTCTTGACGCGCTCGGCAGCAATTTCCAGCGCATCATAGACAATGCGCTCAGCGACACTTTTTTTGCCGCGCTGCATCACTTTATTGATAAACTTCTGAACCGCAATGCTATCATAGCGTGCATCAGGAACGACTTCACGTTTTGCAATTGTTCCGCGTCGAGGCATAATCAGTTACCCTTTCCCAGGTGCCGCGCCTCAGCGCTTGCCCTTGCCCTTGCCCTTGCCCGGCACCGTACCACCCTTCTTCGTGCCGTATTTCGAGCGACCCTGCTTGCGATTCGCCACACCCTGCGTGTCCAGCGTCCCGCGTACAATATGATAGCGCACACCCGGCAAATCCTTGACACGCCCACCGCGGATCAGCACCACCGAGTGCTCCTGCAAATTATGGCCCTCGCCGGGAATGTATGCCGTCACTTCGATCTGGTTTGAAAGCCGAACCCGTACCACTTTGCGCAGAGCCGAATTCGGCTTCTTCGGCGTCACCGTATACACCTTGGTGCAGACGCCGCGCTTCTGCGGCGAGCCGGTTCCGCGCGTCAATTTGCCCTTCAGAGAATTGTACGAAAAACGCAAAGCCGGCGCTTTCGTTTTCTTCATCGCCGGACGGCGCGGCTTTCGTACCAACTGATTGATTGTCGGCATTCCCTTATTCCCTCACAATACTCAAGCAAGTCACATGAGCAAAAAAACAACGGCCCAATCTGGTCACAGAGCTGTCTGTGCCTTAGAGTGGACGTGCAATCCTGGTTACGATATAATTGGTGCGACTTCGCGCACGATGGATGAGTATACCAGCCGGGATCAGCTTTGTCAAATACTGCCCAGACATTATTAATCATCGGCGGCGCCGATACCGGGCGCACCCCAATGGCAGCCGCTATTCTGCGCCGATTGGCGGAAACCTGGGGGCTGCACTGGCAAGTGGCCTCGGCAGGGTTGCTCGGCCACGACGGCGACCCGGCCGAACCGGAGGCCTGCCGGGCGATGCTGGCCCAGAGCCTGAATATCGACGACCACCGCGCCCGCTTATTCGAACCGGCGATGCTGGAAGATTGCCGGGTGCTGCTTTGCATCGATAGCGGCACGACGCATGCCTTGCGCATACGCTTCCCGGAAGCTGCCGCGATTACGCACAACCTGGGCGACCTGGCCGGGCGCAAGCGTGATATTCCCGATCCCTTCCGCATGCAAGTCGGTGCCTGGATCAACTATGCCGAAGAACTGGCGCAATTGTTGCGGGCAGCAATGCCCCGGCTTCGCGAATTGATGAGTGTTCCATTGCAGGATACCACAATTTCAACCCCCACAAGCCCATCCGTCAGCCAGGTCGACCTCGACCGGCTGGCGCGTATCAACCGCCTGTTGAGCCTGCTCCAGGACATGCCCGCAGTCGTGGAATGGCACAACGCTCAGCGCCAAATCAGCGCTGACTTGCGCAACCTCGATAGGCATGATGCTTTGCTTCATAGTTATGTCGATTTAATTCTTGCCCAGCTCGAAGCGCGCCCACAGACGCCGGCACCCGGCCAGATTGCCAGGCTGCAACGGGCCATCGAACGCCTGCGGCAACCGCTGGATCAACAGGCAATTGAGGCTTTGCAGCGGGATCTGGTGGGATGGGGGTAGGGGCTGAGAACCAGGGAACCGCTTTCCGACTTCCTCCACCTCCTCAACTCACTGGCTCCTCGGTTTTTCGATCCTCTTGTTGTGTCTGCGCCATCTTCGGTTCTCTGGTTCTTCAGCGTCCCTGGTTCTTCAGCGTCCCTGGTTCTTCAGCGTCCCTGGTTCTTCAGTTCCCTGGTTCTTCAGCGTCTCCGGTGTGCTACAATGGGCGGCGGTTGTATCGCAGACTGTGCAAGGAGTCAGAGAGCTATGCGCTTCTCCCGTTCGAGCGGCGTTTTACTGCACCCGACGTCGCTGCCCGGTGCCTGGAGCATCGGTGACCTGGGGGCTCATGCCTACCGTTTTGTTGATTTTCTGCATCAGGCCAGCCAGACATTATGGCAAATTCTGCCGCTTGGGCCAACCGGCTACGGCGACTCGCCCTACCAGTGTTTTTCGGCGATGGCCGGCAATGTATTGCTGATCAGCCCGGAGCGCCTGGTTGAAGCCGGCTTGCTCAATCAGGCCGACCTGGAACAGATTGCTGCACCGCACCAGGCCACATTCCCGAGCCCGACCGTCGATTATGAGATCAGTCACGCCTTCAAAAGCGCCATGCTGGCACGCTCCTTCGAGCATTTTCGCAGCCACGGCAGCGCCGTCCAGCACGATGCATTTGTTGAGTTTTGCCGGGAACAGGTCGGCTGGCTGGACGACTATGCGCTGTTTATTGCGCTCAAGCAGCAGCACGACGGCGCGAGCTGGCACACCTGGGATCGCGACCTGGCCCGACGCAAGAAGAGCGCCATCAAACGCGCCGGTGAACAATTGCGCGACCAAGTCGAACTGGAGAAATATAAACAGTATATTTTCTTCAGTCAGTGGCTACCTCTCAAGGCCTATGCCAACGAGCGCGGCATTCGGATTATGGGCGATATGCCGATCTTTGTGGCCTACGACGGCGCCGATGTCTGGGCCAATCCACAGTTGTTCTACCTCGATGAGGACGGGCTACCGACGGTGGTGGCCGGCGTGCCGCCCGATTATTTCAGTGCCACCGGCCAGCTCTGGGGGAACCCGCTGTACTGTTGGGATCAGATGGCAAAGCGCGGCTATAGCTGGTGGACCGAGCGCATCAGCGTGGCACTGCAAGTCTACGATATGCTGCGCATCGATCATTTTCGCGGCTTCGCCGCTTACTGGGAAGTGCCGGCCAATGAAGAGACGGCCATCAATGGGCAGTGGGTGCCCGGACCGGGTGCGGCGCTCTTCAAAGCTATTGAACGCAAACTCGGCCAGTTGCCGTTGATTGCCGAAGACCTCGGTCTGATCACCGAAGATGTACACGAACTACGCGATCAGTTCGATCTGCCGGGCATGATCGTGCTGCAATTTGCCTTTGGCGGCAAGGCCGACAATATCTACCTACCTCACAATCATCACAAAAATACCGTCGTCTATACCGGTACCCACGACAATGATACGACCATCGGCTGGTTTGACAATCTTGATGTCGCCAGTCGGGAACATGTCCGCCGCTATCTCGGCCATTCCGCCGACGACATCGCCTGGGATTTGCTGCGCATGGCGCTGGCTTCCGTCGGTGACATGGCGATTATTCCGCTGCAAGATCTGCTGCGGCTGGACAGTTCGGCGCGCATGAACACGCCGGGCGTTCCCAGCGGCAACTGGGCCTGGCGCTTCGCCGAGCACGAGTTGAGCGACGGGCTTGCCGAAGGCCTGCGCTTGCTGACGGAAACCTATGGCCGGATCGCCGAGTAGCGACACAGCAGCCGGGTGGTCTGCTGGAACCTGGTTCCAGCAGACCACCCGGCTGCTGTGCCGCTACTCGTACACCTGACCTTCTTCGACGCGCACGCGCTGGATTTCGCGGAGAAATTCGGGATCAAAGTCGGCCAGGTCGGTTGAGGTAAGCAAGGTTTGCTGGCCTGGCCGACTGATTGCTTTCAGCACATGGCTGCGGCGATGCGCATCGAGCTCGCTCAGAAAATCATCAAGGAGCAGCACGGGCGTGTCACCGCTGCGCTCGCGCATCAACTCGGCTTCGGCCAGCTTCAATGCCAGTGCCACACTGCGTTGCTGGCCCCGCGAACCGTACATCCCCAGATTCACATCCGCGACCGAAAACAACAGATCGTCGCGATGCGGCCCGACCAGGGTCTGGCCGCGCTGCACTTCATCGCGCCGTAGCCGCTGGAGTGCATTCAGCACCTGCTGGGTGAGCCCACCGGTATCGCGAGCAGCACCCAGATCAATGCCGGGCTGGTAGCGGATCTGTAGCGGATGCGCACCACCGGTAATCTCGCAGAAGATCGGCCCGACCAGCCGGTTGAGTTCGGCCACGGCGCGCAGGCGTTCGGCCAGCAAATAGCCGCCGGCAGCCGAAAGCTCACGATCCCAGTATTCGAGTTCGGCATCAACGGCCCGCAGCGGCCGACGGCGCTCGCGCCAGGCGCGTAACATGCTGTTGCGCTGCTGCACCAGCTTCTGGTACTGGCTCAGCGTGCGCACATAGTGCGGATCAAGCTGCGAGAGCGTTATGTCAATATAACGTCGGCGTTCACCGGGCGATCCATCGACGAGCACCAGGTCGGCGGGTGTGAACAGCACCACACGCAACTGGCCAACGAGATCGAGCGCCCGCACCTGACGCCGGTCGACACGCACAATTTTCTGGGAGGTATTGAGTAACTGGCCATCTTCGCCGGCGCGGCGCTGCACAATGACTTCGAGGCGCACCCGGTTGGCCCGGCGCTGCACATCGGCGAGCAGGCGCGCAAAGGGCAGCACGCCGGCCTCGCCTTCGGCGTCCCAACGCACCAGTTCGCGTTCAGCGCCAGCGCGCGGCGAACGCGTCGTCGCCAGAAAAAAAACCGCCTCCAGCAAACTGGTTTTACCGGCGGCATTCGGCCCATAAAAGAGCGTCGTCCCAGGGTCGACCTTCAATTCGGCCCGGCAATAATTGCGGAAATCGCGCAGCGACAGGTGGGAGATATGCATGGTGAATGCATCAACGGAGAAACGCCAGTAGGCCTACTGGCGTTTCTCCGTTGATATGAACAACCCTGAATGGCCGGTTTTTGTTCAGGAAAAAACCGACCATTCAGCGCCGAGTCAGCTACAATCGTAACAAGGTCAGCGCCCGCAGATCGTGCAGATCGGCGCAGCCGGCACAGAACATCGCGACACGCAACTCCTCGAAATAGACTTCGAGATACTCGATAACAGCCTCGGCGCCACGCTCATTGATAGCAGGGGCGAGGGCGGGCCTGGCCGTACCGGCGAGATCGGCCCCGAGGGCAATTGCCTTGGCAACATCAACGCCGCTGCGCACACCGCCGCTGCCAATCAGCGTACTCGCCGGCAACTCGGCGCGCACCGCCCGGATAGCTTCAGTGGTTGGCCAACCCCAATCGGCAAAAGAGCCGGCGACCTGCGCCCCCTGCGGATTGCGCTGGCGATAGCGTTCGACTTCACTCCAACTGGTGCCGCCGGCGCCGGCCACGTCGATCACCTGCACCCCGACATCGTACAAGCGACGAGCATCGCGGGCACTGATGCCATTGCCGACCTCCTTGGCGATCACCGGCACGGGCAGAGCGCGGCACACCTGCTCGATCTGGCCGAGCAAGCCCTTGAAATTCACATTGCCTTCGGGTTGCACCGCTTCCTGCAAAGGATTGAAATGCAAGATCAGCGCATCAGCCTCAATCATATCGACAGCGCGTCGGCAGTGCTCGACGCCAAAGCCATAATTCAATTGCACCGCGCCGAGGTTGGCAAGCAAAGGAATAGAGGGCGCATAACGACGCACCTGATAGGTTGCTGCAAGCTGCGGATCGGCGATGGCGGCACGTTGCGAGCCGACACCCATCGCCAGGCCCAGGTACTCGGCGGCCTCAGCCAGCACCTGGTTGATGCGGGCCGCCGTGCTGGCACCGCCGGTCATCGAACTGATCAGCAAAGGTGCCCGCATCGGCTTACCGAGAAAAGTCGTGCGGATAGCAACCTCATCGAGATCCAGTTCAGGGATCGCCGTATGTGGCAGACGATAAGCAGCAAAACCGGTCAGGACGCCTTTCGCCGCCACATCTTCACTGAGTACAATGCGAATATGATCGAGTTTCCGGCCCTCGGTGGCGCTCGAATCTGGCATGCGTCCCTATCCTTTATATGTTTGATGGCTGCCGCAGCCGGCGTTTTCGCACAACAGTATATGCTTGTTCGCCTGCTGCAGCCTGGAGATGATCATCTCTTTCGTTTGTTCGGCTAGCTTTGCCGCTCGAACAAACGAAAGAAATCATTTGCTCTCCGTTTTTCCAACAAATTTGCAACGAAAAGAAAATATTTCTGGTATGCTGAATTTGATTTTCGGGTTGCCTTGCTCGAATCATACCAGTAAAGCCAGGGAGCGTCAAACGATGTATATCGAACAGATCCGGATCCCGGCGCTGCAAAGCCGTCGCGATGCCGAGCGGATCCGCGCCGCAATCGAGCGGATCGACGGCGTCGTACGCGTGCAAATCGCGCTGCCACAGCAGGCGGTACGCATCGATCACGACGGGCGGGCGAGCCTCAAGCAATTCATCGCAGCCATTCAGGGCCTGGGTTACCAGGAAGTCGCCGCTATGGCCTGAAATAGTCGGAAGCACTATGGCACGGAGGAAGCAGGGGATGAGAGCAACCGATATCATGCGCTCGCTGGTTCCCTGGTTCTTTAGTTCTCTGGTACTTCCCCCTAAATATACTCGCGCTGACTGACACGGCGGCGCCAGTTTTCTTTGATCTCGACCGGGGAACCCTGACTGACGAGAAAATCCATCAGCAGGCGGTTGAAGGTTTCGGAGCGTTCATCGAGGAAGGGAAAATGGTTGGCGCGCGGCAAGACGATCAACTGGTGCGGCTGGCCATTGCTCTCGTTGAGGAACTGGGCATGGCCATGCGGCACAATCTGGTCGCGATCGCCATAGACGGCCAGCAAAGGCACCTGCTGCAACTCAGCCATCACCGGGCGCAAATCGCTGCCGATGATCGATTCTTGCACCGCCTGCACAACCTGTTCGCTGAGGCTTTCGGTATCGTCGTAGATCTCCTGGCGCACCTCAGGATCGTCTATCGGAATCTTATTGATCAGCTTCGACCAGACCGTCGTCGGGTTAGAGCGTCCCCAGGGTCGCGAGAACGTACCCTGTTTGAGCACATCACCAATGACCGCGCCATGCAATGGTGTAGAAACCGTTAACAGCTTCGAAAAACGCCCGGTATGTTCAATCGCAGCCTGAATCGCGACCATACCGCCGAGGCCATGACCAACCAGATTGGCTTTTTGCAGACCAATCTGATCCATAAACTTGATCAGCATGTCGACATAGGCCGAGATATCGAAGCGGTTCCCCTGGCGATCCGAATCGCCGAAGCCCCAAAAATCCAGCGCGTAAGCCCGATAGCGCTCGGCAGCCATATCCATAGTCGGCACCCAGTAACGCCAGGAACCAAACCAGGTATGCAAGAAAATGATCGGCTGGCCCCGGCCAAAGACCTCATAGTGAACCAGCCGATTGTCGATATAAATTGCGCTCACTCGTCATCCCCATCGGTTAATGTTGTAAAAGCCTGTTGTGGTGGGATGATAAAGCTAAATGTGCTGCCTTTGCCAATTTCACTGGTGACCCACATCTCGCCACCGTGCAATTCTACCAGCGACCGGGCAATCGAGAGCCCCAGCCCGGTACCGCCGGCCACCTCACGCAAGGGATTATCGGCGCGGTAGAACGGCCGAAAGAGTTTCTTCTGCTGCTCCGCCGACATGCCCACGCCGGAGTCTTCGACATCGACCTGAAGCATGCCAGCGCGATTCCGATGCGCCCGCACCAGCACCCGGCCACCTGGGAAGGTGTACTTGACGGCATTCGAGAACAGATTGAACACCACTTGCGTCAGGCGTTTCTGGTCGGCACTGATGGTCGGCAAATCGCCGGGGACATCCACTTCGACCGTCATATTCTTGTTTTCAGCTTCCAGTCGCAACGACTGCACGACATCTTTGACGACGATATCGATGGCAACCTCAGAGAAACTCAGCTTAATTTTACCACCATCCAACCGCGAGATGTCGAGGATATCATCGATCAGGACTTTCAGCCGGTTGGCATTGGTTTTGACGATATTTAGATAATCGATCTGTTCCGAACTCAAAGACTGAGCCGAGCCAATCAACAGGACATCGACATAGCCCTTGATGGCAGTCAGCGGCGTACGCAACTCGTGCGAAACATCCGAAATGAACTGGCGTTTTGCCCGATCCGCCTCGATCTCGCGCGTGATGTCGCGGAGCACGGCAATATCACCATACCGGCGACCATCCTGGCTCACCACCGGCGCCATATTGACGGCGATAATCTGGGTGGGATCCGGCAAATCGAGCGAGAGACTATAGATCCCCTGGTCATGCACCTGTTCGAGGCCTTTGCTCAAGCCATCATAGACCAGCGCTGCCCGCTGGCGCTGTGCATCATCGTCGCCGAAAGCTTGCAGCAACTCAACCGGCTGTTCGAGCACCTGACCAGACGGAATTTCGAGCACCTGTTCGGCCGCCGGATTGAACAGCGTTATCCGGCGCTCCAGATCAAGCACAATCACACCCTCGGTCACACTCTGCAAAATCGCACGGCTACGGCTAGTCTCTTCGCGCTGGCGATCCAGGGTTTCGGCCAGTTGCGAAGCAATATCGGTAATGTAATTGTAGAGCTGCGCATTATTGATCGCAATCGCCACTTCGCTGGCAATCGTTTCCAGCAAGCGCATCTGCGACTCGCTGAAATAGTTGACCTGCGGGCTCGACAGGATCAGCGCACCCAGGGTATTATCCGTCGTCATCAGCGGGACGGCGGCCGCCGACATCACATCATCGGCGCGCCCGGCTTCGATGAGCCAGCGTTCATCCTGGCGTACATCGGCAACACAGGCGGCTGTCTGATTCTGCATCACCCAGCCGACCAGCCCCAGGCCCTTATCAAAGTGGATTGCGAAGCTAGCCTGGCGTACTTTGCCGGCCTCTTCCAGCACAGCCCGGCACACCACCGTGCCGGTCTGAGTATCTTTCAGCATAATCGAGCCACGTGCCACCCCGATATGATTGGAGACCATCGCCAGCGCTTTCGACAGAATCTCATCGAGATCGAGGGTCGCCGTAAGTTCGAGGGTGATGGCGTGTACCACTTCGAGGCGTTCTTTTTCTTGCAAAATCTGGCTACGAGCTTCTTCCAGCGCCGCCGTACGATCCGCCACCCGCTGTTCCAATTCCGTCGCCAGGTTGCTGACCTGCTGGAAGAGCCCGGCGCTCTGCAAAGCCTGCGAAGCCTGATTGGCCAGAATCGACAACAGCGAGCGTTGCTGGCTCGACCAGTCGTGCGGCCAGGTACTGCCCACCCAGATCACGCCAATCCGATCATCCGTCGGCCCGATGGCCATGCTAATCACACCATGGACGCCCAGTTCGCGCACCGCCGGATTGGTAGTATCGCGTTCGGCCAGATCACTGACCGCGATTGGCTGATCGCTCTGCAACGTATCCGCCATCAAGCCATTGTCGCGAACCGGTATCCGGATATCGTCGCGAATGCCGTCACGATCAGCGAAAACCTGGCGAGTCAGGCGGCGCTCTTCATCAAAGAGCATCACCGCGCAGATATCGGCATTGATCAACTTGAGCGCAGCCTGTGCCACCAGCCGCTGGGTCAGGTCGGTATCGAGCGTACCCGAAAGCGCCACCGTCACATCGTAGAGGCTCTTCATCTCAGCCGCATTCTGGCTGACTTCGCTGAACAGGTGTGCATTATTGACAGCGACTGCGGCCTGGTTGGCCACCGTCGTCAGAAAGCGCAGATCATTATCATCAAAAGCACCGGCTTCATAGCTCTGAATATTGATCAGGCCGAGCACGCGCTCGCTGAAGATGATCGGCACCGCCAGGCAAGACTGCACCGGGCGTTCCGGCATAGTCGGGCGCTCATGTTGCAGATCGATATTCAGGGCGGCAAACTCAGCGGCACTGCGGATCAGCAGCGCCTGGCGATGGCGCACCACCCGGCTATTAATGCCATCACCGAGCGGCATGGGCTCCAGATGGATCAAACGACCTTCATCATAAACGATGGGAAAGCGCAACTGTTCGAAGGTATCATCATAAATCGCAATCATCGAGGTACTGACATCAATAATGTCGGCAATACCGCGATGCAATTCGCTCAGCAACTCATCAATCTGCAAAATCGCATTGACGGCGGCGCTGATATGATTGATAGTCGTCAGTTCACTAATACGCCGTTCGCGCTCCTGGAAGAGCCGCGCATTGTCCAGCGCCGTTGCGGCCTGGTCGGCCAGGCCAACCAGCAGCAACATTTCGTCGCCGCTGAATTCGCGGCGCTCGTTGGTCATCACGCTCAACACGCCGATAATGCGCTCACGGTACACCACCGGCACACCCATATATGACACCAGCCGATTGCGGCGTTGGAAATCCGGGTAAAGCGAGCCACCCTGCGCTTCGACATCATCGATCATCAGCGGCATACCGCTCTGGGCAATCTGGCCGGTAAAACCCCGGCCAATCGGCACACGCATCAACTGGGCCATATCCGCCGGGATACCGGCCATCGCCGCCGGCATCAATACATTGTCGGGGCCAATCGTCCAGAGGGCAACCGTCGTCACAGCGAGCTGGCGGCTGACCAGTTCCATCAGCTTATCGAGGACTTCAGCGGGTTGCAACAGCGAACTAAGAATGCGCGCCGCATCCAGCAAGGTCGACAACTCACCGACTTTGACCTGGAGCGCCCGCTCATTCGCCTGCGATTCGGCAAACAACCGGCTATTCACCAGCGCCGTCGCAGCCTGATTAGCAATCGTACGGCACAATTCAATCGTGCGCGGCGCAAAATGACCGTCGCGCCCGACAAAATCAAGCTCAACCAGGCCGATCACCGTTCCACCGACAATCAGGGGCACAAAGGCCGCTGCGTGGATCTGCATACGGCGCAGGCGCTCATGGTCGGCGATCAGGCGCGGATCATAGCGCGCATCAACCACCAGCAAGGGGGCCAGGTGCTCATCGATCCAGTCGACCGCCGGATTATCGCGCAGGGGCAGCGCCTCCTGAAGCGGCCAGTCGGCACGTCCGTGCTGTGCGACCGTCAGGGCGATACCGGCATCGCGCTCGTAGATCACCAGGCGCGCCTGTTCGACAGCCGTAGCCTGCAACATCGACTCGACAATCGCCTGATAGACCAGGTCGCGTTCGAGAGTCGCAGCCGCCGTCGACGACACCTGGTTGAGCAGCGCCAGTTGCTGTACCTGTTCCTGGGCCTGGGCGATCAGCATGGCATTTTGCACGCCAAGCGCCAGTTGATTTGCGACCGTAGCCAGGAAATTCTTTTCCCGCTCGCCATACAGATCCGGGGTATAACTTTGCAAGGAAATCACCCCGACGACGCGATCATCGCCGACGAGCAGCGGCACTCCCAGCCATGATGCCGACGCACGGTCGGTCTGCCCGAAGCGCACCGGTTCGATCCCGGCTTCGAGGCGCTGATTGCGCAGATCGCGAAACAGCAAGGGCTGGCGAGTCTCGATAATCCGCCGGGTCAGGCTACCGGAGGCCGGGCGCCGAATCGAGATATCGTAGTCAACCTTATCGAGGTCGATTTCCAGCGAAGTAATGAACTCATTGGTTTCCTGGCGATAAACAAAAATGTAGAATGCATCCACCGACAAGAAACCGACCATACACTCATAGACTTGCTGCATCATCTGCTGCAAATCGAAAGTCGAACTGGTGATCCGCCCGACGCGGTTAATCACATCGAGTTCGGCGATGCGGCGTTCGCGTTCACGGAAGAGCGCGGCCTTATCGATGGCAACCGCCAGTTGGTTGGCCAGCGCCGTCAGGAAAGTCAGGTCGCGTTCCGAAAAAGCATCGGGCTGCTCATCTTGCAGGGCGAGCAAACCGATCACGCGGCTCTGGCTGAACAGCGGCACAGCGGCCCAGGAATGAATGTCGGCATCGAGCATGGGCAGGCGCTCCAGCAGCGCCGGCGGCGCCTGGTCGCGATTGCGCAACAACAGTGGTTGGGCCTGATCGATGATCAGCGCATTCAAACCGGTTTTCGGCACAACCAGAGCATTAAGATCGCTCATTTGTTCGCCGTGCCGCATCACCAGATCGTAGCGCACCCGGTCGCTTTCCGGCAGATAGCCGGCAATATAAAACAGGCTGGGCACATCGAGATGGGCCACGATTTCCTGGTAGATCCGTGCGAGCAAAGTCGGCAAATCGACAATTGCCGTCACCGCCGCACTAACCTGATAGAGCGCGGTCATCTGTTCGGCCTGCGAGCGAGCCGAGCGCAGCAGAAAATAATTCTGGATGGCGATCGCGGCCTGGTCGGCAAAAATCTCCAGCACCTCAGTACTGCGTGCGCCGGGGCGCTGTCGATCAATCGGATCCGAGACCGTCATCAGGCCAATCAGGCGACCGGCAGTACTGCGCAGCGGCACAAAGATGCGGTCATCCGGCTGCCACTCACCGGGCTCACGCGGTTCCGAGAAGGAGGCATACGACAGCGGCAGCGGATCAAACTGCGCTTCACCTTCAATCGACACATCGGCCGGCACAAAAAAGCTGCGCCCGATCCGAAAATCATCGACCAGATAACGATCCACCAGTTCGGCAGCGATCAACTGCTGCGCCATGCGCTCAATGTCGGCGAGCGGGATACCGGCGCCGGCCGCCACCCGGAAATAGCCGGGATGTTCTTCATCGACCAGGCTAAAGATGACGGCGCGATAATCGGTGGTATCGGCGACACTGTAGCCGATTTGCTCCAGAATGTCGGTGGGCGAACTATCGGCGCGCAGCGCCTGGCCGATTTCGAGCACATCGTTCAGTATAGAAGCCCGGCGCTGCAACTGCTTGGTCACCTGAGCGAGTTCGTTGTAGCGTTGGGAATTGCCGATGGCAACGGCGGCCTGATGTGCCAGAGCGCGCACAAAATCGACGGCATCGTGGTTAAAGGCGCGCTGTTGTGGTGCCAGCAGCATAAGCACCCCGACAATACTGGCCTCGTACCAGATCGGCGCTGCCAGCGCCGACTGCGCATCCGGCGAATACAGCGCCTCGCGTTCGTCCGCCGAGATCTCATCGGCCAGAGCCGTCTGGCCGTGCTGGAGGGCCATACGCGCCGTATCAACCCGCGGATCGAGCGGCGTCTGCAGGAGCAGATTGTAGGCCGACTCGGCAAAACCGGCCGCCTCCATAATCACCACTTGATTATTCCGCACATTCGGCACATCGCTATCCGGCGTGTGATCGGCGTCGGACGGCATCTCGCGCACCACATTCAGCACACTCTGGCCTTTCGGAAAATAGATGCGCAGCACACTCTCGGCGGTTTCGCCATTTTCATCGAAGACGGCAGTAGCCGTACGCAGAGCAATCAGCGCCTGGCTGGCGGAGGTAGCCTGCAAGGCCTGTTCGAGCACAAATTCAAAAATCTCATCCTGGTACAGCGTAATCGCGAGCTGGCTGCTGATGCGCTGGAGCGCACGCAACTGGTTGATGCGGTTGCGCAGGTGCTCATCAGTCTGCTCATAGCGGCGGGCATTCGCCAGCGCCTGGGCAGCCTGACCGGCAATAATCTGCACCAGGCGTTCATCGTTGGGAGAAAACGCCGCATCGCGCCGGTCGACCATTTCGAGCGTGCCAATCAATTCATCCCCGACTTGCAGCGGCAGACCGAGGTAAGAGCGCACCGGCGCCTGAGCCGCCAGGGCAAGCGCACCGGCCGCACCGGAGCGCCGATACAGCGGCGACTCGGCAACATTTTCGAGGCGCAGCGTACGGCGATTATGGGCCAGCCAGTTCAGCAAGCCGTCGCGTGCGACGGGGGCGCGTTCGCGCAAGCCCCGCTGGAAGGCGACCAAAAGATCCTGTTGCTGTGAGTCATAGAGCGCGATCCGTACGCCGTCGGCGGCCAGCAATTGCTGCACATTATTCGTGATCGCCGCCAGGGTATCTTCAAGCGAGAGATCGGCATTCAAATGCTGGCTAACTTCTTGCAGGCGCGCCATTTCACTGGCCCGGCGCTGCTCCGCAGATTGCAAACGCCGATGGACAATCGCCGTTCCAACCTGATTCGCCAGCACACGGGCCAGATTGCGCTCGGGTTGCGAAAGCTGGCGGGTGAGATGGCTAAAGCCGATCAGCAGCACACCAAACGGCTGATCTTTGCTCTGCAACGCAAGCACCAGGGCACTATGGCACGCATACGCAAGGACAACATTGCCCAGCGGATGCATCACCGACGCCTGATCCGGCGCAATTGCTTCGATCAGCAAGGGCTCATTGCTTTCGAGCGCAGCAAACACGGCGGCGCTGGAAACCGGCCGGGTTTCGCTCCGGCCATTATCGAGCAGGCTCATCTGGCGTTCGCTATGCGCCGCGACCATGTGCATCCAGGCCGGTTGATCATAATCAACGACATAGATTGCACAAAAATCCGATTGCAGCGCCAGCGCAATATTCTCGGTAACTCTGGCCAGCATCATCTCATACTGGCTGGTCGAAGAAATCGTCTGGCTATTTTCGAAGAGAACCGAAAGCTCGCGGGCACGCTGGCGTTGCTGGTCGAACACCGAAGCACTGCGCATCAACAGGGCCATTTGCGCGCCGAAGCGCTCGAACAGCAACCGGTCGCCGGCATTGATGCGCATCTGTTCGCCGAGTTGAAACAGCAACACACCGACAAGCTCATCCTGCGCGACCAGCGGCACAGCCAGTTGCGTGGCCCGTTCGCCGAAGCGTTCCACCTGGAGCGCACGCAACTGTGCCGCCCGTGCCAGCAGAATCGTTGGCGGAGGCGTGGCCGGATCGAGATCCACATCATCGGCGACAAACGAGGTGACGAGCGCAAAATGGCGCTCGCCTTCATGCGAGACGAAGAGACGCACAGCGCGCACCGGCAAGATCGCCGGCAATTGCGCCAGCACCATCCGCAGCAATGTCGTTGAGTCGAACTGACCGATCAAATCGTGATGTATATCAATCAGAGAGCGCAGATCATCGGTGCGGCGGTCGAATTCTTGCCGGCGACGTTGCCGGATCAGCAGCGCAATCTGAGTCAGCAAAGCTTCGGCAAAAGCCTGGCCGTCCGCCGAAGACTCGTCGGCCGCCGGCAAAAACAAAAACCCGAACTGCTGCTGGTCGGAACGAATAGCCAGGCGCAGGCCGGCAAACATACGTTGCTCGAGTTGCCCATTCTCGCCGGCAGGCAAAGGTGCCCCCGGCTGAAAACCGGCCTGTGCCAGGTCTTCGGCAGTCAAGCCCCAAGCCGCCTGAGAACATACCTGCTCGTTATCGAGCGTGGCCAGCAAACCCCAGGGCGTCGCCAGGTAGCGTTCCAGCAACTGGGCGATACAGGTCGTCAGGGCGGGTTCATCAGCGGTAGAGACAATAGAATGGCCAAGCAATGCCAGCCGGGTAAGCAATTCGTAGCCCTGGATTGAAGGTGAGGCGATCGTGGTATCCATACTTACAGATCTAACCCGTAAAGCCACCGGCCTGAGCGGTGGGATAGAAGGCCTTCAGCCGTCTGAGCCGCTAGCGATGGCGTTGCATATTGATTGCACCGGCGCTGCCATCAGCACATTTGCCTTACCGGATCATATCCAACAGCGTACGACAGACTTGATCCCATGAACGCAAAATTCAGGTATTCTCGCCATGCCTGCACCGGCTGATTGCTGCTGCCGGTCGATGACAATAATTGCACCGACCGACGGCCTGTTCCAATAAACAGCAGCCCGGGCGGGCAATCAACCACACCAGAATGCACACCGAGACAGGCGTCACGGCGCTGGTTCAAGCCAGAAGCAAAGCCGGCCTCCAGGCCGGCCCGGCAATCAATCAGCGGGCGCGGCCCTGAAAGACCGCGCTCCGCCGATTTTGTTCGCGAGCCTGGCTCAAGGCTTTCTGACGTGTTTCTTCGGCTGTTTCGCTCAACTCACGAATATCGTAGAAGGGACCATCCTGGCTGGTGAGCACACCAACCGAAAGTGACATCAGCGGCACCTGACGCGGCGCACCGTTTTCATCAGTCACTTCGAGGTACTGTTGTTTGCGATGTTTATAATTATAGTGCAGGCCAATTTCCTCATCGAAGCGCGAGAGCAGGCGCTCGACAACGAGCCGTACGCGGTCGGGAGCCGATGTCAGCACAAAATCCGGCCCGACCACCATCTGGCCGACAAAATCTTCCTGGCCGCCCAGTTCATTGACAACCTCGTTGAGCAGCAGAGCCGTGAACTTGAGCACATCTTCGCCCACCACCGAACCATAGACCTGCGTAAAAGTTTCGAAGCCGTTGATATGTAGCAGCGCCAGTGCCCAGCCCTCACTGGAGAGCAAGCCACGCAGTTGATCATTGATAATATCGGCAGTGGGCAAATTCGTCACCGGATGTAACTGGTTCTTACGGCGAGCTTCTTCGAGCTGATTCTTGACGATAGTATGAACTTCTTCGATATCGAAAGGTTTGACAATATAGTACTGCGCCTGCACCTCGCCAAGACCGATCAGCCGGTCGCGGCGTTCACCGCGAGCCGTAAGAAAAATGATCGGAATATGGCGGGTTCGAGGGCTGGCGCGCAAAGCTTTGCCAATATCATAGCCCTCCATATCGGGCAGATTAACATCAAGCAGCGCGAGGTTAGGCGGCGTCTTGCGGCAGATTTCCAGGGCGACCTGACCACGCATGGCCGTCATCACTTCGTAGCCCTGAGAAGTGAAATAGATTTTGAGCAGGCTCGAAATATCGGGCTGGTCTTCAACAACCAGGATTTTTTCCTTAGCCACGGGTGCATCCTCCTGGGGTAGCCGATCAAGAGCGACTACTTAGCAAACTCACGCAGCGATTTTTGCGGCGCCGTGCCGTTATTATCCGCCGGCGGCGGATCGCTGATTGTGCCAGTGTGCGGATCATACTGCTTCGGCCAGCGATAATAGATCCGCCGCGGCTCGCCGGTAACATCATCGACATCATCCGGATCGTTGCCCGGCACATTGCGGCGCACCAGATTATCATCGTGATCGAAGAGCAACACCGCACCGGATCCGATCATGCGACCGGGATAGACGATGAAGCCACTACCGATTTTACAATTATGCCCCACCGCCGACCCGAGTACCGGCAAACCCACTTCGCTGAGGTCGCCTTCATGAATAGTATGGATGGGATTGCCGAGCAGATCAAAATCGGTGAAACAATTGTTGGCACCGATAAAAGTATTGCGCCCGACTACGCAGAGTTGCAAGGTTGAATTCTGTGCCACCATACTGTTATCCATCAAGGTCGTCATAAACAGGCCGGCATTGAACGGTAGGAAACAACGATCACTGACCACACTCAGCATAATTTGCGAGCCCTGCATAATATTGACATTATTGCCGATCAAGCTGTTAGCAATAACCGTTCCCGGCCCGATATACACATTGTCGCCGATGACCGTCGGCCCGTGAATAACCGCCGTTGGATCAATTGAACAATTTTTGCCGACCTTGACCAGCGACTTCGAAGCCAGAAAATGGTTGCGCCATTTCTCTTCAAAGGGATTGATATTCTCCCAGAACGCCGTCAGCGTAAGGCGCAATTTAGGGCCCAGCGCCTGCCAATCTTCACGCGTCCACTTGAACAGATTGCGCAAACGAGCCCGGCTCATGCGCTCATCCTGTTCGCGCCCCCAACCAAACACCCCCATCGGCACATTGGCCAGAAACAGATGCACCCAGTTCTCAACAGAGAGAAAGGCCCGAATCGGAATCTGGTATACCAGGTCACCCTTGCGAGCCATATAGCTCGGAATATGATAGTAGCCCATCTCGCCGCTGAGCGTCTCGACAATCAGCGGCAGCGGCGTTTCAGGCGCGCCGGCCGGCATATAATACATATCGGCAACATAGATCGAACCATGTTGCATTTGCCCATTATGCAAATAGTCGACGCCATCGAGCCGCCGGATGCCGCGCTGCAGATGCAGGGCGTGAGTCTCAATCGATGCGTCACCTTTCCGAGCGCCGGCCTCGTCGCCGGCCAGAAAGGCAATCTGGCAACTACAGGCCGCCGCCCGGGCGCGCTCAATAAATGTGTCGATCAACTCGGCGTTGAAGAAGAGATTATCTTTATGTACGAAGAGCTCTTCTTCAGGGAGCGGCAACTGCTGGAGATCAGCCAGACTCGCGATATCCGGACCATCTTTGCCGTAGCGTTTGAACAGGTCACGCTGAAGAAGCCAGAGCGGTTTGTTGAGTACTCGCAACTCACGCGCCGGCTCATCAAAAGGGGGAATACGTGTCTGATCTCGAACGATGATGCGTTTCATGGAAAAAACCCCTTTCGCTGGACCGGGAACCTCCTCAACGCAAACTCTTATCCTCCCCGGGCAGTGCCCTTACTATAATGGATAGCGATTGCTCTCCTCAATAATACGAGATTACAGTCGGATTACACGAAGTGTAAAGTGTATTTTGGGAATAAGCCACCATGATCATTGTACACGATTGGATGATACCCCGTCAATCTACCACAGGATGACTTCTGGCGGAGCCGGCAATGGTACATACGGCTACGACCTGCTATCTCCGAGCGTACGACGTACCCGCAAGCGGCTTAGTACCAGCGGGTGATTGATTTATTTTAACGGAATTTTTACAATCAAGGCATTCCGAAGTATTTTGCGTTCAAAAGGAGCTGAGCAATGACCGGATCACGGCGCACTGCGCCTGCCGTCAGGATGCATACGACGACAACCGAACCCATCAACCGGGGCCATAATCGCCAGGCGGCGGCGCCGGCACGCAACCAGATGCGCAGTACCCCTGGCCTGCCGGCACTGGAAATCATCGCCCTCAATCGCATGGGATTCGGCCCACGCCCCGGCGACCTGGCCGCGTTTCGGGCGCTCGGCAACAGCCCCGGCGCGCAACTCGCAAGCTACGTCGAACAGCAAATTCGCCCGAACGATGCCGACGATCCGGTGTATGCCCAGAAGCGCAGCCAGGTGCTGCTGCGCATTCGCTACGACAACGCGGGGCAGGAAATTGATGAGAATCGCCCGCTGAGCCGGCTAGACGACTCACCGGCGACACTCTGGGCGCTCTACCGCAGCGACGAACCCCGCAAGGAGCAGGAGCGCCCGCTGGACGAAGTCATGGCCGATAGCTGGCTCCGCGCCGTCTACAGCAAATGGCAACTTCGTGAACTGCTGGTCGATTTCTGGCATAACCATTTCAACGTACGCGCCGATCTAGCGCGGCAAATCCGCAGCACCTGGCCGGCATACGACCGGCTGATGCGCCACAACGCCCTGGGCAACTTCCGCCACCTGCTGGGCGAGGTTGCCCGCAGCGTGCCGATGAATTATTACCTGAACAACCAGACCAACCGCTCCGGCGGACCCAACGAGAACTATGCTCGTGAATTGTTTGAATTGCATACCCTTGGCTCAGACCACTACCTGAACGCCCTGTTCGACGACTGGAAGAGCGTTCCCGGTGCCCTGGCCGATCCGCCGGCGCCGATTGGCTACATCGACGGCGACGTCTACGAAGCAGCGCGGGCATTCACCGGCTGGAAGATCGGCGACGGCAGTCAGCGCGACGGCTACACCCTGCCGGACGATGGCCAGATCGTGTATGTAACGGCCGACGGCTGGTTCGACCGCTTCCAGAAGCGCGTGCTGGCGACCGAAATGCCCAGCGACCTGACACCGGAAGCATACGGCAACCTGGTGCTGGAACTGGTCGGCTATCATCCGGCCACTGCCTGGCACATGTGCAGCAAGCTCTGCCGGCGGCTACTCAGCGATCAGCCGCCGGTGCATATTGTTCGCGCAGCAACGGAAACCTGGCTGCAGCATCAGCAATCCGCCGACCAGATTGCCCAGGTCGTGCGCACGATCGTGCTGGCACCCGAGTTTGCCACAAGCTGGGGCGGCAAAGTCAAGCGCCCATTTGAACTGATCGTCTCCTTCATTCGAGCGGTCGGCATCGATTTTCCGCCGCGCAACATTTTCGATACGCGATTGTTGCAGAGTTCCTACATGGACAACACCGGCTGGTTCCAGTTCCGCTGGCCAACGCCGACCGGCCACCCGGACGTAGCCGACTACTGGTTGAGCAGCAACGGCATGCTGCGGCGCTGGAACGTATTGAACGACATGCTCAGCAAGAATTTCTGGGGCATTCCCAATGAAGGCAGCGATCCCATCGTCATACGTGACCTGACACCGGCACAGTACCGCACGACACGCCAAGTTGTCGATTACTGGGCCGAGCGCATTCTGGGGCGGCTCCCGGATGCCACCGACCTGGCGGAGCTCTACAGCTTTATGGCTCAGGGCGCCGACTCGGACAGCGCACCGGAAGGCAATGACAGCGACCTGTTCCGGCGCTACAACAACCTGGCAACGCTGATCGCTATGCTTCCGGATTTCCAATGGCGGTAGCTTTGTTGATTTGCGCAGTCGGCAGGTGTGTTCACGTCACAACGGGCGTTTTTCGCCTGCAGCAGCAAGGAAGGTTTTTCCGCGCTGCCGCAAGCGCTTTTCGCCCCATTCGACTGCGCTCAGGGCAGGCTGCGGCAACAAGGAAGATACATTCTTTTTCGTTCATTCCGGCGGCAAAGCCGCCGGAATGAACGAAAAAACGTTCCCTTCCGCCCTGCCGGAGGCGAAAAAAGGCGTTCGCGGTCGCCACCGCGTAAGTCGTATCAATAAGGAGCTATTTTCTATGAAACTCTCACGACGACGTTTTCTGGTAGGCTGTAGCAGCGCGATTGCCGCGATGGCCGGGGCGCGGATCGGCAACCTGGCTTTTGCCCAGCCGGGCGATACGAGCCGGTGTGATATGCTGGTGGTGGTATTTTTGCGCGGCGGCTGTGATGCGCTCAACCTGGTAGCACCGCAGAGTGCCGACGAGTACCAGAACAGCCGGCCCGGCCTGGCGTTGAACAACACCACCGTACCGAACGCCGCCGAGCGGCTGGTTTTGAGCAACGGGCTAGCCGGCGCCGAATTCTGGCTGCACCCGGCAGCAGCCGATCTCTACGAGCTGTATCAGCAGGGGGTGCTGGCCATCGTCCATGCCTGCGGGCTCACCAATGGAACGCGCAGTCATTTTGATGCCATGGATTTTATGGAGCGCGGCACCCCGACCAACAAGCTAACCAGCAGCGGCTGGCTGGCGCGCCACCTCAGCAGCAGCGGCGTTGGCAGCGCCGACGGGCGCCTGCCGGCGATCGCCGGCTCAGCGAGCGTACCGACCGCCTTGCTGGGGGCAAGTGAAGCGCTGGCAATCCGGCAGCCGGGCAGCTTCGACCTGAGCGGCGATTGGCGCTACCGCGATGAGCAAAAGCGCATTTTGCGCAGCGTGTATAATGGCAGCACGCCTTTGCATCGCGAGGGACTGAACGCCTTGAACACTATTGAGCAGCTAAGCGGCGCCACATTGCCGGAGCCGGATCCGGGGATCTACACCTCGGACAGCAGCCTGGAATCGAGTTTCAAAGCGATCGCGCAGTTGATCAAAATGGACATCGGCTTGCAAGTGGCGACTATTGATTACGGCGGCTGGGACACGCACGACGAGCAGGAACGGGTCTTTCCGACGCGGGTCGGCGACCTGGCGGGCTCGCTACAGTCCTTCTACAATGATTTGAGCGCCTATCACAACCGGCTAACGCTCGTAGTGATGAGCGAATTCGGGCGACGGCTGACGAAAAACGCCAGCGACGGCACCGACCATGGCTACGGCGGATTGATGCTGGTACTGGGCGGCAATGTGCGGGGTGGGCGCATGTACGGCGCATGGCCGGGGCTGGCGAAAGAACAGCTCAACAAGCGGGTAGATCTGGAAGTGACCACCGATTACCGGGTGGTACTGGGTGAAATTTTAGCAAATCGGCTGCAGAATCCGCAGCTCGGCCAGGTATTCCCAGGGCTCAACGCCGACCTGTACAACGCCCAGGTGCGCGGGATCGTCAGTGACCCGGCGGCCCAGCCACGCATTGATTTTACGCCGGCCAGCCTGGGGGCAACCACCGATGTGTATTTGCCGCTGGTGCAAAACTGAAAGGGCTTTATCGTGACAACGCCCAATCCTCAAGGACTCGGTTGGTTAAACCTGGTTTGAACCAGGGCAAACCTGGCAGCGGCAGGGTGTTGCCCCAGGAGGTGGCGATTTTCTGCCGCTGGGCGCGCGGGCGGCTCGCCCGCGCGCCCAGGTCGCAGTGCTGCAGAAACCCTTTAACCAGCAGAGTCCTACAGGGGAAACATTGTGATGTTAGAGACGATTATCGGACTGGCTGATGTGCAGGCGGCGGCTGAGCGCTTGCAGGGGGTAGCCCATCACACCCCAGTTGCGACCAGCCGTACACTGAACGCCCGTAGCGGACGGCAGGTCTTTCTCAAATGCGAAAATTTTCAGCGTGCGGGCGCCTTCAAATTTCGCGGTGCTTACAATTGCATCAGCCAGCTCGATGCCGGGCAGCGTGCCCGTGGTGTAGTGGCCTACAGCAGCGGCAACCACGCCCAGGGTGTGGCGCTGGCGGCGCGGTTGCTGGCAGTTCCGGCGATCATCTGTATGCCGACCGATGCGCCGCCGGTCAAGCGGGCGGCCACCGAGAGCTATGGTGCAACGGTATTGACCTACGATCGGGCGACGACCGGGCGCGAGGATTTTGCACAACAGGTGGCACAGGAGCGAGATATGGTGCTGGTGCCGCCCTTCGATCATCCGCAGATTATGGCCGGCCAGGGGAGCACGGCCCTGGAACTACTGGCCGAGGTAACAAATCTGGATGCGCTGGTAATGCCGGTGGGCGGCGGCGGGCTGCTCAGTGGTTGTGCGCTGGCGGCATGTAGCCTGCAGCCGGATCTCCGCGTATTCGGGGTGGAAACGCCGGGCGCCGATGATATGAAGCAATCGCTGGAACGCGGCGAACGCCTGTGCATTCCGCCGCCGGCAACCATCGCCGACGGTATTCGCACCCAGGCGCCGGGTGCGCTGACCTTTCCCCTGATCCAGGAATACGTTGAGGATATTTTGCTGGTCAGCGACGAAGAAGTGCTGGAGACGCTGCGTTTTCTGCTCATTCGGATGAAGCTGGTCGTCGAGCCGACCGGCGCCGTGGGGCTGGCGGCGGTCTTGCATGGCCGCTTGTCGCCGAAATTCCGGCGAGTGGGCGTGATCCTGAGTGGGGGCAACCTTGATCCGGCGCTGCTGACGCAACTCTGGCCGGCGGAATAAACAAAGACTGGCCGGGCATGCATGCCCGGCCAGTCTTTTTGGCAAATCGCCTTGCATAATGGCGACCTCGGCGCGATTCGAACGCGCGACCTCTTCCTCCGCAGGGAAGCGCTCTAATCCACTGAGCTACGAGGTCTTTTTTGCACGCCCGATACTATAGCATAGAAGCCGGTTTTTGGCAAACCGGCTGATAATGCGATAATGCGGGGTGTGACGAAAAGTTCTGCCCGTGCGCCGGAACCAGCTTCCCGGAAGCTTCTTCTGACGAGCATCGTACTGCCGCTGCGGGTGCTGCGCGTCCAATGCCACTGGCAGCAGCGCGGCCAGCTTCCCGGAAGCGGTCCCCCGCCGGGGTCTTTGTGCCGCACGTTGCGGCAAACCCAGGGGGCTGGCTTTCAACGATAGCGTTTTTCGCCGGGCCGGCCGGCAGA
>DAOTUJ010000038.1:0-29676 GCA_034437175.1 Chloroflexaceae bacterium
CTGCGTCCTCTGCGGTAGAATCTGCGTCCTCTGCGGTAGAATCTGCGTCCTCTGCGGTAGAATCTGCGTCCTCTGCGGTAGAATCTGCGTCCTCTGCGGTAGAATCTGCGTCCTCTGCAGTAGAATCTGCGTCCTCTGCAGTAGAATCTGCGTCCTCTGCGGTAGAAACGGTCTGGCGCGGCGCGCAGGGCCTCGCCGAGGACGTGCGCTATTACGGTCAGTGGATGCGCGATGAGGCTGAGAGGCGGATTGGGCATTTGTATCCCAAGATTGAGATTACCGCAGAGGACGCCGAGGCGCGCAGAGATCTCTTGCCATATGTCGGCAAGGAGTTGACGGTGATCGCCTGGCTCTGGGCGCGTACAGTCAAAAGCCCCAACCCGGCCTTTCGCCATGTCGATGTGCCGCTCATCTCAACCTTCATGCTCTCCACTAAACCGGGGAAAGAGGCCTATGTCGAGCCTTTCAACGAGAGCGTTTTTCGCCCGGCCGGACGGCCCTCACCCCCGATCCCGCTCCCACTCAGGCCGGTGCGGCGGGTCTGGTTCGCGAAACCTGGTTCCAATGGCGCGCCGGCCTGTCGGGAGAGGGGGGCACACGAGAACGCCGTTGCCCGGCCCCCCCGCTCCTGTCAGGCCGGCGCCGGCGAGGGTTAGGGGTTCATGGGAGGTATCTGTCGCGCCAGACTGCACGGGAGCGGGGGTTGGGGGTGAGGGCCGGAGCGCGGAGTCTCCCATCTGACAAAAACGCTCTCGTTGAAAGGCGGGGGCTGGGGGGTGAGGGCCGGATCGGGAAATCACCCATCTGACAAAAACGCTATCGTTGAAAGGGGGGTGAGAGCCAAAGCGCGGAATCACCCGATTGGCAAAAACGCTATACCTGAGAGAAACTGGATGGCCTCTTACCGCAGGATGGGCGCGCCCACGACCGGGCCGTAGCTTGTGTGCCGTGTTCGCCGGCCGGCACCCTGCAGTTGCGCGATATGTGTACCAATTACTGCAAAATCCATCCCTGCTCGCCTTAACTTCATGCGTATGGTCATGACCGCCCCCGCAACGCCGCCGGCAGCTCGGCCAGCCAGCCCAGTCGCCAGGCTGCCCACAGGCCCACCAGGATGGCTTCGGCGGCGTCGTGACGCAAAGCGGTCGGACGCTGCGCGCCCGACCACTCGATCACCCGCCGCGCCAGGCTGTCGGCTTTGTCTTTGGCCTGCAAACCCCGCCGCTGCTCCCGGTTCAGCAAAAGATCGGCTCGCCATTGCTCGGCGCTGACAATCTGTACCGCGATGTTTCGCCGCAGCGCCTGTTTCTGCCAGAGATCGGCCAGGTCTCCGCCGCCTTCGAGCACCAGATCAGTCACCTCCGGCAATTCGCCCAGAATGCTCTCGGCGGCCCGTCGCAAACGCTGGCGGCTGCCGAAGTTCTGCGAACGGTACCAGCGGAGCCGCCCATCAACTCCATAACAGGCCAGGCCCGACCGCAGGCCCAGATCAATTGCTAGAAGCACTGGCACATGTTCCTCACATGTGATCAAAGACCCCCCGGGCCGCCCAGGAATTATTCAGCAACACTGCCCCCAGCGCCAGCACGTCGACGCCGAGGCGCTGAAAGACGGCGACATCAGCGGCGCTTGTGATGCCGCCGCCGGCGATCAGTGGCACATCGACGGCGGCGCGCAGTCTGGACAGCGCCGCCAGCGCCAGTGGTCGCGCTGCCGGCCCGCAGAGCCAGCCATGCAACAGTATGCCCTGCGCATCAGGTGCCGCCCCCACAAATCCGCCGCTCAGCGCGATGCTGTCGGCGCCGGCTGCCACGACCGCCCGCGCCATCGCCGACAGGTCGGCGACAGCCGGCGGCAGTCGCCCGATCAGCGGCAACAGGCTGACGGATCGCACGGCTGCAACGATGGCGGCTGCTTCGTCGGTGTCGTGCACATCCATTGCTGGTAGCGCCAGTTCAATGCCGGCAACTCCTTCGACGCCTTCCAACCGTGTCGCGAGTTCGGCACACTCGGCGGCATCTGCGCCGGCAATGCTCAAGATCACCGATAGCCGCCAGCTCACCCAGGCCGGTGCGTAACGCCGCAGCACGCGCTCGATGCCGGGGTTAGACAGCCAGCCGTGACAAATCAGGCCGGCCGGCGTCTCGATGATCTGCGGCATTCCGCGTATCGGGAGCAAAGTCGTGGTGCTGCTGATCAGCGCCCCCAACCCGTGCGCCGCCGGGTCACCGGCGAAGCCCAGCATCCGGCTGCATTCAGTGCCATAACCGAGAACCCCGGCTGCCGCCAGCACCGGCCGTTCCAGGCGCAGGCCATATGGATTATTCGGTGCAAGATCGATCATGTCAGCCCCCCGTAGGGGTGAAGCAGCGGCACCGGCAGAACCGGCTGCAAGCCGGTTCTGCCGGTGCCGCTGCTTCACCCCTACGCATCACCACGGCAATACGATCTGCCGTTTCTCGATGTCGCTGCTCTCGCGGTAGAAGATTGCGACGTGGCCGATCACCGCGACCAGGTTGCTGTCCAGCCGATCAGCGATTTCCGCCGCGATGTCGCGCCGCTCGTCTTTGTAATCCAGGAATTTGACTTTGATCAGCTCGTGAGCAGTCAACTCCTGGTCGACTTTGTCCAGTACCGATGCGCTCAAACCCTGTTTGCCGATCTGTACGACCGGCTTCAGATCATTGGCCAGCGAGCGCAAATAGGCGCGCTGGGCAGTGCTCAGTTCCAGCATATCAAACCTCGATCCGTTGCCAGCGTCCTGAACTGAAGCGCCAGATGCTCAGGATCGCCTGGCTGGTAAAATCAACACACATGGCCAGCCAGATGCCGACCATGCCCATTTCAAACTGGCCGACCAGCAGCAGGGTCAGCGGCAGCCGCAATCCCCAGGTCGTCATCAAGCGGCTGAGCAGCGGCCAGCGTGTGTCGCCTGCTCCGCGCAGCGCGCCCAGCACAATGAAACTCACCGCCAGCGCCGGCTGCACCAGCCCGGCCGCTCGCAATGGCCCGACCGCCGTTTCGATCACGGCCGGGTCGTTCACAAACAGGCTCAGCAAACTACGCGGGAACAACACCATCACCAGGCCGGCGCAACTCATCATCAGCCCGCCCTGCCAGAGTGACTCGTAGGCATAATCTTCGGCCAGTTGCGGGTCGCGCGCGCCCAGCGCCTGGCCCACCAGCGCACTCGCCGCCGCCGCATAACCCATGCCCGGCAGAAACGACAGCGACTCGATGGCAATTGTGACATTGTGCGCCGCATAGGCCACCGTGCCCAGGCCGGTCACGAAGCGTACGAACAGCAACAACGCGCTCTGGAAGATCAATTGCTCGCCGGCTGCCGGCAGACCGATCCGCGCCAGACGCTGCAAAATATCCCGATCCGGTCGCAGATCTCGCGTCAGACGCAGGCCCGCATGGCCGCGCAGCAGCAAGGCGATCAACACGATCCCGCCACCACCGCGGGCCAATGCTGTCCCGATGGCCGCGCCGGTTACGCCGAGGGCCGGCAGCCCCAGGTTCCCATTCACCAGCAGCCATGTTATCACGATATTGCTGCCATTGACACCCAGCATCAAAAAGAGCGGCGTTCGCGTATCGCCGACGCCGCGCATACAGGCCATGCCAACGAACAGCAGGCCGGCCGTGGGAAAAGCTGCCGCCACGCTCAGCAGGTAGGCTTCGCTCAAGGGCAGTACTTCCGGCGGCGCATTCAGCGCCAGCAAAAAGGGTCTGGCCAGTAACCAGGCCACCAGGCCACCGACAATGCCGGCCGCCAGACCAACCAGCATCGACTGGCGCAAGATATTCTGCTGCCCCGCCGTGTCGCCGGCACCCGTGGCGCGTGCGATCAGCGCTGTACTGCCGACCCCCATCGCAATGAACAGCACCGTCACCAGCCAGATCATCTGGTTGGCCAGGCCAACCGCAGCCAGGCCGGTCGCACTGTTGTAGCCCAGCGCCGCACTGGCCGCCAGGCTCAGATTTCCCACCAGGAAAATATCGGCCAGGCCGACCAGCGTATTCAGCACCTGCTCGCCCACCGCCGGCAGCGCCAGATCAAAAACGCGCCGGCGTACCGTGGTAGGCGCGGCGCGCAATACATTTGCCATATGGTTTATGTTTCATATGCCACGGTAGGCGCAGCAGTGCGGCATCGGGGGACGGCTTACAGCCGTCCCGATGCCGCACTGCTGCACCCCTACCGCGGTCGATATCCCATTTCGGCCAGCGCCGCCCGTGCCTCGGCGCTCTCGTTCCAGGGCCGGCTATGGTCGGCGTAAATAATGGAGCCTTCGTGACCCTTGCCCAGCAGCAACACCATGTCGCCCGCCTGCGCTTCCTGGAAGGCCGCCCGGATCGCCGCTGCCCGATCGGCAATTTGCAAACAGGGCCGCCGGCCAACCCCAGCGGCAATCTCGGCCAGAATCGCTGCCGGATCTTCGCCCCGCGGATCTTCGTCGGTCAGTACCAGCAAATCACAGTAGCGCGCGGCGATTTCGCCCTGGATCGGACGCTTCTCGCGATCGCGCTCGCCGGCGCTGCCGAACACAGCGATTATGCGTCCCGCAGTGAGCGGGCGCAACATGGCCATCACCTGCTCAAAAGAATCCGGGTTGTGCGCATAGTCAACAATCACGGTAAAGGGCTGGCCGGCATCGATGCGTTCCATCCTGCCGCGCACCGCCGGCACACGTTCCAGGGCCGCACAGGCTGCTTCGAGCGGCAGGCCTTCGCTCAATGCCACGCTCAGTGCCGCCAGCGCATTGTAGACATTGAAACTGCCGGGCAAGGCCAGCCGCACCTGCCGGCTGCCCCAGTCGCTGTCGACCCGAAAGCTGCTGCCGGCCGGCCCGCTGCGTAATTCGCCGGCCCGGATCTCGGCATCGCTCGCGATGGCATAGCGCAGCCGCTGCGCACTCGCCGGCGCCGCCTGCAAGAAAAATGCGTGGTTCGGATCATCGGCGTTGGCAATCGCCCGACGCACCTGCCCGGCTACCGGCCGGCCTGCGGCCAGCATTTCGAACAACCGCATTTTGTCGCGCCGGTACTGCGCAAAACTGCCGTGATAATCCAGATGCTCGTGGCCCAGATTGGTGAAAACAGCCACGTCAAAATCGCAGCCGGCCAGCCGATCCCAGCTTGCCGACAGGGCGTGCGAGGTCGCCTCGATCACCGCGTAAGCGCAGCCGGCCGCGACCATCTCGCTCAGCAGCGCCTGTACCTCCGGCGCCTCCGGCGTCGACTGCCGCGTATCGTTTGCCCAGCGCCGCGCGCCGATTTTGAAATCGACGGTGCCGATCATGCCGCTGCGCCCACCGGCGGACTCCAGCACCTGCGCGGTGAGTTCGCTGGTTGTGCTTTTGCCCTTGGTGCCGGTGATCCCGACTACCCGCAACTGCCGCCCCGGCCAACCGGCCACTGCGGCCGCCAAGGGGCCCAGCGCCGCCCGGCTGTTCGCCACTACCAGGTGCGGCACGCGCGCATCGCGCTCGCCGGCGTGCCAGTGCCGCTCATCGACAACGACGGCGGCGGCGCCCCGTGCAATCGCCTGCGCAATATGATCGTGGCCGTCGCTGTGCTGGCCCTTGATCGCCACAAACATATCCCCCGGCTGCACCCGCCGCGAGTCATAAACCAGTTCCCGGATCTCACCATCTCCGGCTCCCAGCACCTGCACACCCGGCAGATTGGCCAGCAATTCATTCAGCGTAAATGCCATAGAATCTTTCTACGTCGGCCAGGTCATGGGGAATGGGTCATAGGTATCCATCGCCCATCACCCATCGCCCATCGCCCTCAACACCTCCGGCAACTCACCCAGTTGCCGAATCACCGCATCGGGTCGAATATCGCCAGGTTGCTCATGCGGCATCGCGACCCAGACCGTGCGCATGCCGGCGGCCTGGGCTCCGACGATGTCTTCCTGCGGCGCATTGCCGACGAATACTGTCTCGCCCGATTCCACGCCCAGGGCCGCCGCCGTCTGCTCGAAAATCCGCCGATCCGGCTTCCAGATCCCCAGGTCGCCGGAAAAATGCATCACGTCGAGATAGTCGTGCAGGCCGAGCATAGTCATATCGGCGCGATGCAAATCGCCGGGCCAGAAGGTATTCGAGATCAAGCCCATGCGGTAGCCTTCGTGGCGCAAAATCTCCAGCGTTGCCCGCGCATCGACACATTCCATGACCCGCGACCGGATCGGCGCCGTGAACAGCGCAACCAGTTCCCCGTCCGGCAACACGTTTGCCGGCACCTTCAATGCGCGCAGGCCGGATCGCAGCCAATCGACGGCACGGAGATTGCGCTGCCCTCCGGCAGCCGCCACCCAACCCTTTTGCAATTGCACGAACATGGCATCCACAAACTGTTCGCGTTCCAGTCCGGCAAAATACCCCAGGCCCACCAACTCCCAATAGAGACTGTCCAGTCCGGGCTCCTCAGCCTGCCGCCATGTCCAGTCCGGCGGCGTATAATGCACCAGGGTATCACCCATGTCAAACAGAATGGCACGAATAGGCATAATCAATCTGCAATCCTCAAAATAATAATACTGATGTCGTCCTGGGCTTCGACGCCTTCGGCAAAGGTTAGCAGACCGCGCCGCATATGGCTGAGCAGCGCAGCCGCACTGTGCGCCGGGCCGACGGCAACCAGTTGCTCCAGCCGCTCAAAGCCGAAGAGATCGCCCTCGCGATTACGCGCCTCCACCACGCCGTCGCTAGTCAGCACTACCAGGTCGCCGGCTGCCAGCGGCACGTCGACTTCGGAGCGCGGCCTGATCCCCGGCAAATCAATGCCCAGCGGCAGGTCGCCGTGTTCCAGCCATTCCAGCCGGTCGTCGACCCGCCGGATCAACGGCGCGATGCAGCCGGCATTGCTGACGCAGAGCCGGCGCGCCCGCAGTTCGACAAAGCAGAGCGCGCAGTTCTGGCGGGTACTGCGCGTATACGGCAACAACAGGCCGTCGAGGAGCGCCAGCACCTGCGCCGGCGAACGCTCTTCGATCTTGATTGATTGCAGCGTCGCCAGGCTTACGGCCATCAACAGCGCCGCCGGCAAGCCCTTGCCCGAAATATCACCAATCGCCAGGATCCGGTGCTGATCGCTGAAAACCGCGTAGCTGTAAAAATCGCCGCCAACTTCGCGAGCCGGCGCAGTATAACAGATCAGGTCGACGCCTGGCCAGTCCGGGCGCGGCGCTTGAAGCAGGTTCTGCTGAATATGGTGTGCCAGGTTCAACTCGGCTTGCATCTGGTCGGTCAGCGCCTGCAATTGTCGGTTTGCTTCCGTCAATCGCATTGTTCGCTCAGCCACCAGGTCTTCCAGCCCGCTATACAGGCCGGCATTCTCGATTGAAATCGCTGCCTGTGCCGCCAGCAAATTCAATACTTCCAGGTGCGCGACCGTAAAGGCATCTCTGGTCAGATTATTTTCCAGGTAAATCAGGCCGATCAACTGCGCGTGGTGGAGCAAGGGCAGGCAAAGGATCGAACGCGGCTGCATTGCGACGATGTAGGGGTCACGCACAAATTGTTCGGCTTCGCTCGCATCGGCCAGCAGCACCGGCTCGCGGGTTCGCGCCACGACATTCACGACGCTGCGTGCCAGAACCGGCGTTTCGGCACCGTCCAGCGGTACCGAGCCCCGGCTGGCATGGTGCGATCCGTCGGCGACACTCGATGCCTCGATCGACAACTGCTCGTCACGCTGCAGGATCAGGTGCCCGTACTGCGCCCCGGCATTCTCGGCCATAATTGCGATCAGTCGGGTCAGCAAATCATCGAGCACCAGTTTCTCCGAGATGGCCTGCGAAGCCTTGATCACGCTCGCCAGGTCGAGTGCGCTGGCGCTCGCCGGTTCGACTATCGTCGAAAGCGTAGCCAGGGAGCGCAGCGCCCCACCCGTCGCCGTACCGGCCTGGCCGCTCGTCAGCAAGCCGGGATATGCGCGGTCGAGTGCGGCAACTTTGCTGCGAGCGCCCCAACGCACATAGGCATAGCGCGCATCACGCAAATACAACTGCGCGTGATCCGGACGATTGTGCTCCAGGTGAAAGCGGCCGGCCAGTTCGCAAGCCAGTGCTTCATCATTGACGAAGCCATTCTCGCGCGCCCGCCGGATCGCCCGGTCGTAGTATTCGCGGGCCGCGCCGGCCTTGCCGGCCCGGCGGGATAGTTCGGCTTGCGCCAGCATGTATTTTTGCTGATAATTCATCGGCGCCTGGCGCGCCCATTGCCCCAGCCGAACCAGGCTGCGCTGTGCCTGGCGCTGCAACCAGCGCGGCACCACCGGGCGCGCCACCATCACCAGAATACAGAGCAGATCAAACACCGGCACAAAAATCGACTGGCTCACCGCCGACAGATGTCGGCCGGCTTGCCGGCTGTGCTGCTCGGCTAGCTCCAGGTCATCGGCCAGAAAACTCAGCCAGAGCTTGTAAATATGGTAGACGCAGAGAGTTGTGTAATCATGCGCCGCCTGCAACTGATCGAGCACCTGCGCCTCGTCAAAAACCTCGTTGCTCAGGCTGGTCGGCCCGTCGGTTTCGCCCAGCAAGCAAAGCATCACGTGGCGCAACAGTTCGATCAGGCGGGCCGGACGTGCCCGCTTCAGCGCCTGCACCTGGTTGCTGTAATCCTGCATCTCACGTGCCATGCTCACCAGGTCGTGCCCCAGCCAGAAACGGTGGTAGCCATACGCATAGGCACAGATCGCCGCAAACTCGAAATCACCGCTGTTCAGGCCGGTCTGAAAGCCATTCCGCAAAGGTTCCAGCGATTTTGCCATCGCCTGACGCCGGTGCAAAATAAAGCCGTACACATTCAACACAATCCGCGCCGCCAGGTGATTGGTCTGCTGCTGTTGCAGCATATCGAGCGCCAGGGCGCCAAACGCGCTGCTCGCCGTCACATCACCGACGCTGCTACCCAGCAACAGGCCATAGGCTGTGTACGAGTAGGCAGCCTCCGGCGGATTGCCATACGCCAGAAACAACTCGATCTGCCGGCTGGCCACCAGAATGTGCAACGCCGGCGCTGTGTTGTAAGCCGCCGCCGTCACGCTGGCCAGCAAGCGCGCCAGTGCCAGCTTGCTCGCATCAGTCATCGCCGGCAAATTGGCCAGATCGCGTATCCCTTGTCTACGGCGCAAAAGATGCCAGCGCAACCGCAGGTAACTCCGCAGTACGACAGCGCTCCGGCGTAGCGGGCCGGGCCGCTGTGGCAGATGCAGGCCAAGCCGATGCAATACCACCCGCGCCCACTGGAGCGCCTCGTACGAACGGTTGCGGGCGATCAGCGACTGGATGCGAATCTCGTGGCCGCGCACCTGGTCGAGCCGGCTGGCGGCATGCCGGATCAGAAGATCAATAATCTGCTCCATCGTCGCAAATTCGGCATTGAGCGCCGCCAGCTCCGCTGCCAGGATATGCACATCCAGCGCCAGTTGATAATCGCTGCGCCAGTGCTCCACCGTTACCAATTGCAGGGCGGTATCGGCATGGGCCGCCGCCGGCAAGTAGGCCGCCGCCGCCATTGCCTGCCGCGCCGCCCGCAGATTCAAGCGCAGCAGTTCACTCCGTTCGGCTGTACAGTCAATCAACGCCCGCCCCAGATTCAACTGGTTGACCAGGTCGAACAGCGCGTCCTCGGCCCCGCCCTGGGCCATGCGATTGCGCAGCATCCGCCCGATCCGCAAATGCGTTGCCTGGCGCTGCTCATCGCTCAACAGCACATAGGCCGCCTGTTGCACTCGGTCGTGCAAGAAACGGTAGGAACGCGGCACGTCCGAACCAGCCAGCGACAGGCCCACCTCCGGCAGGTACAGGGTATACTCCAGATCGATCGGCAAGATCAGGCCTGCATCAATGGCCGGCCACAGTTCCCGCAAAGCCGGCGCCGGGTGCCGATCCGCAATCGTCGCGACGTCAACCAGGTCGAAACTGCTGCCGAAACAGGCGGCCAACGTCAGGTATTGCTGCGTGGCCGGCGGCAGGCGCTGAATAGTGTTGACCATCAGGTCGATCACATTATCGGTGCTGCTCATCGCCCTGATAGCATCCAGATCCCAGACCCAGCACCGCAACTGCGGATTGAAGCGTAGATGGCCTTCGGCATTGATGGCATGCAAAAACTGGTGAACGAAAAAGGGGCTACCGCTGGTTTTTTTCCAGATCAGCCGGGCCAGCCGGGCCACCGCTGCCGAGTCGCTTTGCAGCGTATCCGCCACCAGTTGGCGAATATGCTGTTCGCCCAACGGCTCCAGGCGCAACCATTGCACGGCCGTACCACTTGTCTCCAACTCATCCAGCAGCCGACGCAGCGGATGGGCCGCACTCAATTCATGATCGCGATAGGCGCCCAGGAGCAGCAACCCGCGTGACTGCTTGTCGCTGAGCAGCCCGGCCAGCAAACTGAGGCTGGCGGCATCGGCCTGGTGCAGATCGTCGAAAAACAGAACCAGCGGCTGCTCAGGCCGGCTGAGGCACCGCATCAAGCGCTGGAACACCAGTTGAAAGCGATTCCGCGCTTCCGGCGGGCCGGCCTCGGCGACCGGGCGCTGCCGCCCGATGATCCAGGCAACTTCAGGTATCACATCAATGACGAGCTGGCCATTGGGGCCGAGCGCCGTCAGAATCGTGCTGCGCCACCAGGCCAGGGTTGACTCGTCTTCGGCCAGGATCTGGCGGGCTACCTCGCGCAGCGCCGCGATGATCGCGGCGTAGGGCGCATTGCGCTGCAAGTGATCAAATTTGCCGCTACCGTAAAATCCGCGCCGGCTGCTGATCGCACGCTGCAACTCGTTGATCAGGGCCGATTTGCCAATGCCGGCCTGTCCGCTGACCAGCAGCATTTCAGTCCACCCACCAGTCACCCGCTCAAAACTGGCGTGCAACAGGGCAATCTCGCGCTCACGTCCATACATCACTTGCGGAATCGTCAGCCGCTCGCTCCGGTCGGCGCTGCGCAGTTCAAACGGTCGCACCTGCCCGCCGTCCTGCCATTCCCGCCGGCAGCGTTCCAGGTCGGCCAGCAAACCCACCGCGCTCTGGTAGCGTTCCTCGGCAGTCTTTGCCATCAATCGCTCGACAATCGCACTGAGCATCTCCGGCACCCCCGGGTTCTGCCGGTGCAACGGCGGCGGCCGGCGCGCAATATGGGCATGCACCAGTTCCAGCGGATCGCTCGAATCGAAGGGCAGTCGCCCGCTCAGCATCTCGTAGAAAGTCACTCCCAGCGAATAAAAATCCGTTCGATAATCGATGCTGCGGTTCATGCGCCCGGTCTGCTCCGGCGACATGTAGGCCAGCGTGCCCTCCAGCCGGCGCAGGTTGCTCGTTTGCGGTTTCGTCTGAGAAAAGCGGGTGGAAATACCGAAATCGGTAATCTTGACCATCATCGTCAGTGGATTGACAATGATATTGGCCGGTTTCAAATCTTTGTGGATCAGCCCGCGCCGATGCAGTTCGGCCAGCGTGACCACCAGTTGCACGGCGAGATAAAAGAAGCCGGCCAGTTCAATCGGCCCGGCTGCGATCAACTGGCTCAGCGCCTGGCCGCCGAAATCTTCGAGTACCAGCGCCGGCTGGTTGCGATAACTGACCAGATCGGCTACGCGCACAATGCCCGGCAGATCCAGATCACGCATAATTTCGTATTCCCGGCGCAACTTGACGATTTCCTGCGGCGCCGGATAATCGTCGCGCAGCAATTTGAGCACCACCGGGCTGTGATCGATTTCACGCACAGCCCGGTAGATGGCATTGTGCTCACCCTGGTAAATCTGATCTTTAATCGTATAGCCAGGGATATTGATCAGCTGCATTTCCGCCTGGAAGAGCCTTCAGGGTCGAAGGTTATTTTTGCTGCCAGAGCCGGTAGAACACCGGCATGAACACCCGGTCGTAGGCCGGCAGGTACCGGACGATCTTGCCGCCAAAGCCTTTTTTAAACCGATACACGCCGATCAATGGATCGCCGTGCGCCGCCGTTTCCAGTTGCGCCCGCTGAACCGCATCATCACAGGTTGCCGCCTGCCCCAGTGCGTCAGGGATGCCCCAGAAATCGTAGCTGCGACAGCCGCGCTCCTGCGCCCATTGCACTGCGTACCATTGTAGCAGATGATTCGCACCGGATTTGAGCCCGCTTGCGTCGGCACCACCGTACAGGTAACAAGTGCGGCGCCCATCACTAAAGACCATATGCGCTGCAACGACCTGACCGCCGATTTCGGCCAGCAACAGCCGGCAGTGTGCACCAAAGAACCGCCAGGCGGCCTGATAATATTCGGCAGTATGAATGCCGAAAGCCGCCCGGCTGGCCGTCGCTTGCATAAGAGCATAGAAGGTCGCCAGATCCGCGCCGGTACCGACCCGCACGGCTACCCCCTGCCGTTCGGCGCGCCGAATGTCGGCGCGATGCCCTTTGCTGAAGCCGGCAAACAATTGCTCAGTCGGCTGATCCAGGGCCAGGTGAACACTGCTGCGCGGTTGCATCGGACGGGCCGGCTGCCAGCCCTGCAACAGCAGCCAGGTATGCTTCTCATCAGTTCCGGGCAAATCCTCCAGCAAATTCGGCTCAATGCGCAGAAAGACTGCCCGCTGCCGGCGCGCCAGGCGTTCCAGCGCCTGCAAGAGCCAGCCATCCACGCCGGCTTCACCGGCCCAGAGCGGGCCGCGCGGCACGTAGGCCACGCTCAAACCATAGCGCCGTTGGAGCAACACCTGCGCACCGGCCACTGGCCGGCCGTCCGGCGCCAGCACCACAATCCGCCGCGCCTGCTGCCCGGTTACGGCCTTCAACTCGGCCCAGGCCCGCTGCTGCAAGAGATGCCCCTGCCGGTGCTGCGCCACAAAGCCATCCCAATCCGGCCCCGCCACCTCGTCCACCCGCAGCTCCGGCCCCGCACCACCCACAGAATAACCAGCCCCCACCATCCCTATCATCTCTACCTACCCTCTACCGCTCCCCCGCTCCCCCGCTTCCCAGAATCGCTCAACCGGCCCACTCTCCGCCGTTCCAATCCGGCTGGCGTATTGCGTCACCTGATCCGCCATTGCCGCAGAGCCGCCGAACAGCAGATCGAGCTGGCTGGCATAGGCCGCAACTGCCCGAATCTTCCGATCCAGACCGGCACCGGCGGCTACCAACCGGCTTTGCAGCGCCACCAGTGGTGCCAGTTCGGCCAGGCGCTGCTCAACTGCGCCGTCAAATTGTGCATAGGGGTAATCTTCGTAAAAGCTCAGCGGCAGATCAAGCCCGTCCAGCGCAGCTCGGCAGGTGATCTGGTGGTCGACGTGCCGCCCGACGCCCAGCGGCACATAGAACTGCGCCTCAGGGCAGTGCTGCTGCAGCATACGCAAATCGGCCGCCAGTTCAGCGCGCAGCGGATCGGCGGGCGCAACATTGCCGAACAGAGTCGGATCATCGCTATAAGCCGCCGGCAGCCGATAAATCGCATCGAGCCGATCCAGCCAGAAAGCGTCGGCGCCGAGGATTTCGAGAGCCGCCAGTTCTTCTTGCCGCCGCCGCTGGACGACGTCGGCCGCCGACAGCCCCCAGCGGGCATGCATCCGGCCGGCAAACTCGCTAAACACAGCCGAGGCGGGCGGAACGGCACTACAGATCGTCACGACCAGCACCGGCTCACCGGCCTGCGTCTGCCGAGCGATACCGGCACCGCAGGAAAGAGCCGCGTCATCGAAGTGGGGCGCCAGGTACACATGCCGGTACCCGACCAGTTCAGCACTATGGGATAAAAGCATTGCCATAATTTGGGACTACATGTCATCGAGTGCAAGTTCTTCCAATGCATCTACAGCAGCCTGGCGCCGGGCAGCATCATTGCTCCGCGCGATGCGCCGCAGCACGCGCCGAGCGTGTTCGCCACCTACCTGGCCCAGCGCCCAGATTGCGGCCAGAGCAACCTCCAGGTCATCATCATCGACCAGAGCAATCAGGCCGGCAACCATAGCCTGGCCTTCCGCACCAAGCTCGCCGACAGCGCGGGCCGCCTCATAGCGCAGCGCCGGCGAGCGACTACCAAGTTCGCGCTCGATATACGGATACCAGGTCGGGCGCATCGAACGCCCCATCGCCACAACGGCGCTCTCGCGCATCATCTGTTCGGGGTGAGCATAGGCCTGACCAATTTCCGTCTGGGCCTCAGGAGAGTTGGCAAAATAGCCCAGGCCTTCAACCGCACGTCGGCGCGCCTCGATACCCTGTTCGGGATCGGCGGCCATATCGAGCAGGCGTCGTTGCAGCCGGCGCGCATCATCGGCCTGGAGTTCGCCCATCTCGGCCTGGTAAGCAAAGCGACTGAGCCCCAGCGCCGCAGCTGCCCGCACCGAGCTATCCGAATCCGCGAGCAAATCCAGCAAGCGACGCATTGTCGCCGGCCGATTGTCTTCCCAGAGCCCCTCGATAGCAGCTACACGCACCTCGGCATCGGCATCATCGAGGCAGCAGGCAAACACCGCCCGAAAATCCAGGTCGAGATTATCTTCGGTCAACGCACCGAGTTCGTGCACAATCTCGAGCCGGCGTTCCGCCGGGATCGAGCGCCAGTGCCGCCGAAACTGCGCACTCTGCTCCGGCCCGAGATCCGACAGAATCTTCAGATCACGCACCGTCATTGGCCGGCTATTATCTTGCAGTTGCAATAAATATTCTTGAATTTCCATCCTGATCATACTGTTAACACATTCTATCGCGGATATCTACGGCACAGCCGTAGATATCCGCGATAGAATGCTTGACATTTTTATACAATAAGAAGCAGGTACTCAGCCACGCTGCACAACGCGGCTGAGTACCTGCTTCAGCAGCAAAACCTACTCATCATAATCATCGGACTGGAAGGCCATAACATCTTCGCTATCTTCTTCTTCATCGGTTTCACCTGGAACAGGAATATAGATATAATCCTGGCCGTTCTCCGGATCGACCGTGTAGACCGGATCAGCTTCGAGCAGCGTTTCCAGGTAGGGCTTCGTCATCGGGCGCAACACATTGATTGCCACCAGCAAATCATGAAGATTGGCGCGATACTGCGGCGCGCCACGGCTCCCGACAGAATGACCCATCACCTTAAAAACATGGGCCAGCACCACATCAGACTTGCGTCGGTCGGACATACTCAGAGCCTTGAGATTCTTGAGCCGCCCGAAGCGCTGCTGGCTGACCAGCCAGTCTTCATCGATGGCACAATCGAATTCAAGGTTGGCAAAGGCATAGCGATGCTTTTTCTCATCAAGAGTCAGCAGGCGATCTTCTACGGCCGCTCCTTCTTCATAGCTAACCACAAAGACATGCGGCTCATCGCCGCGCGCAATCGTGATCAGCGCACCGGGCACCAGGTGTTCATGAAAGAACTCTTCGAAACCCTGTAGCCAGCCACCGCGATTACCCGTCGGGTAGCGCACCTCGATCAGATAATTCACATAATGCTGCGGCGACTCGAAACGCAGCACCACACTACGCTGGTCGGCAAGCATCGGAGTAGGCAACAGCGCCGCCAGGCTCCCGTCGAGCGGCAAAATCCCATATTCCCATTCAAAAAAGCTCAGCAGGCGCTCCACCGTTCCCCGTTCCCGGATCGAGTCGCTACTCTGATTGCTCAGGCTATCATCATAGCCTTCGGTAAGAAACGAGGTCAACTGGCCGATTTCACTGGCCTTGACCCGTTTGCCGCCGATATTCGGCAAACCCTTGGTTGCCCAGAGGTGCGCGCCATTCACCCCGACAAATTCAAACTCTTTTTCCTTACTCAGGCGATAGTTGAGCGAAAAGCGAAAGCCTTCATAATCAGTCTGGCGCGGATTGTGAAAATACAGATCAGCAATAATGCTCGTATCGGCCAACGGCTCACCGACTTCCAGAATATACTCACGGATGCGTCGCATATCATTCTTGCCCAGGCTGGCAAGCGCGGCCATCGGATACACCTGGCGGCCAAAACTCGCGACTCGCTGCAGCGGATCGTGTTCCAACCGTGCCTGCAAGAGCGCCGCAAGCTCCGCGCCGGATTCAGCCACAATGGCCTCGATTGGCCGGCCGAACTCGATAGTCAGGCCATCAGCGACCGGCAGCGACGGCGCCGAAGAATCGATCACCGGTTCTGCGACCGTATCGGCGCCAATGTCCGCCGCAGCTTCCGCATCAACCGGCAGCGCGGCATCCACTGCTTCGACATCGGCCAGCGTGTCTGCCGCAGCTTCCGCATCAACCGGCAGCGCGGCATCCACTGCTTCGACATCGGCCAGCGTGTCCGCCGCAGCTTCCGCATCAACCGGCAGCGCGGCATCCACTGCTTCGACATCGGCCAGCGTGTCCGCCACAGCTGCCGCATCAACCGGCAGCGTAGCGTCCGCCGCTTCAACATCGGCGACAGATTCCTCGCCATAGGTTGTCACCGGCGTCAAACCGGCCTGAATCTGCCAGTAATCGGAAATAAACACCGGCTCCACCGCCGTCAGCGCCGGACGCGACGTCGACACAACAACGCTGATATCATCGACCGGGAGCGGATTTTCCGGCTCATAGAGCCGCTGTTTAAACATATGTGCGGTATCGTCGGCCTGAAGCGGCACATACCGGCCCAGGCGCGACGTGGTGAAGATCACATCGCCATGAGATTCCTCACGCAGAAACACCTCCGCATTAACCGTCAGAGCCTCGTCTAAGATGCCGACAAAGCTTTCAAGATCGCGCTGTTTCTGCGCTGCCAGGTAATGCGCCAGATTTGCCAGCGTCTGCCGAATAGGGGCACCAAGCGCAAACATGGCGCCCTGGATGATCATCAACTGGTAAACCTCGGCTGCCAGCGCCTGTTGTTCGGCATTTCCTTTGAACGAAGCCTCACTCATGCGTCTTCCTCCACCACCATTGCGCGCAATATCCGCAAATATTGCTCCAGAACATGCTGAATATCCTGCGGTTCACCGGCGGCGCGCAACCATTGCAACAACGCATCAAGCCCGGTTTCGCCAAACACAACTCGTGATTCCATAGCATCGCCTCTCCTGCGAAAACAGCAGAAAGCAGAGAGGTAAGCACCCCTCCGCCATTGCTATTATAGCAACACGTTCTCCGCTACGCAAATCCTGGCCACCGGATCAGGGCTTCTCGGCGCTAATCAGCACATAGCTAGCGACTCCCTGATCGAGCAGAGCCAGGATGCGCAACGCGATCCGTAAACTGGCCACCACATCATCCGCCTCTTCGTAGCACGAGCGTGGCATATCATCATCGCCATCTCGTAGCAGCGGGCTCTCAGCCGGCTGAAGCTTGTGCTGCAAAGCATTGAGCGCCCGTTGCAAATCGATGCGGCGATCCTCGGTAACAAAAGCAGTCAGGCCACTTTCGCCGAGCATACTGCGATACACCGCTGCCGGGCGTGCCCCGGCCAGAAAGGGGAGCCGCATAAACAGCAAGCGCAATTCGTCCGGTATCAAATCCGGGTACATGGTCGGCTCAGCCAGCCCGATCCGGCCACCCGCCCGCAGCGCGGCAGTCATGGCCTCGACTGCGGCAAATTTATTGCCGGTTGCCGCAAATGCCCCTTCGGTCATCAGGACGTTGTAGCCGTCCGCATACTGCGCCAGATTGTCCAGGCTGCCGACACCGGACGTAACCATTTCGGACACACCGGCATGCTGGAGACGGCGCCGGCCACGTTCCAGCAATTCCGGCTGCGCACGTGCCTCCGGGCGCGTCGCCAGGGCATGCACCCGGCAATCAAAGGTTCGTGCCAGCAACACAGCGCCATCCAGCGGCTCCGCTGCACAGAACAAGACAGTTTCCCCCGGCTGAATGGCCAGGACTTCACCGGTATGTCGCAGCAAGCCGTGCAAACCCGGTTGCAAGGTGTCGCCAATCAGCATCCGTACGAGCTCCTGGCGGGCAGGTGTTATATTCGGCAAATCAATCACGGGTGATTGGTCTGGTTTATGGAATGGTCGCAACATCATTCCCTATCCTTAAATTATCAATGCTTATCCTCAATGCTCTAGCAATCCTTCGAGAACCAGCGAACCGAAGCACCGGGCACTGGCGTTTTGCAAAACCGAATACTTTACGACTCAAACAGTATTGCTATGTTATATAAAGATCTTATCATGAGATATAGAATCATGTTCGTCGTAATAGCGATCTGCAAAGTGTGGAAATCATAAGGAGTGCGCGTTCTTATCAGCAATTTGCTTGAGGATAATTTGTGAATTCTTATCCCCATGATCCCCAGCCGCAGAAGCAAGAGCAGCGCCGGCCATCACCTGTCCCCAAATGAGGCACACTTATGGCGCCATCTTCCACGCCTTGTCCACCTTCCCAACCGGGATTTGTCCACAAAAAGTACAGGTTATCCACATAAGAACGTCAGTTATCCACATTTTCGAGGTTTTTCGTGGACACCAATACGTACCGGCCTACTTCGTTTGCCGGTACCGCCAGCCGAACGGAAAGGAAAAAAAAAGAGACCATCCTCAGGATGGCCCCTGTGCATATTCATAAAAAAAGCGAATAATCAAGACTTATCGCTATCACCCTTTTCAGGATCATCGAGATCCAGCGTATTGATGAAATTCTTAAAGATAGACAGCGAATCGTCGCTGGGTTCCGGCTCGGACGGTTCCGGCTCACTGGCTGCGAAACTTGATTCCTGCGCCGACTGTTCTTCTTCATCGAAGTAAACACCGGCCTGATCTAGTACATGTGTTTCAATATAAATCGGCACATCGGAGCGCACGGCCAGCGCAATCGCATCACTCGGCCGCGCATCAATTTCCAGCGTCTGACCTTGCTGATCAATCACAATCCGAGCGAAAAAGGTATTATCCTGAATATCGTTGACAAAAATGTGGCTGACGGTACCTCCCAGGTCACCGATGGTTGACTTAAGCAGATCGTGGGTAAGTGGGCGCTGGGGCTCATGACCTTGAATTGCCATGGCAATCGCGTCGGCTTCAAATGGGCCGATCCAGATTGGTAGGTAGCGCCGGCTATCTTCCTCGCGCAGCACAACGACCCGATGCTGCGTCAGAAGACTCACGCGTATGCTGTCTACGGTTACACGTATCATCGGTCGACCTTTCGTAAGTGATCATGGTCGGGAGAGGTAACCCGACAGGTAACAGATAATCGTCTCTTTTGATTAGAATTATGTGCATCTTAACACGCTGATAAAGGGTAGTCAAGGTTATTTTGCGCCCTTATAGCCGGACGCGGTAGATAGCAAAGAGTATTTCGTTGCCGGTCGGCAGCATAATTTCGCGATAGTTGCCATCGGGAAAAGTTGCCTGCACGAACGATAATTCGGCCAGGCGTTCCGGTAGAAATACGAAGATTACTTCGTCGCTTGCCTGTGCTTGTTGTCGATCAAAGGGGATCTGCAAGGGCTCATATATATCGTAGCCGCGTGCTTCCGGTGCCAGGTAGGGCACCGTGCCGAAATCGTAATACATGCGCGGTGCCCCGAAGAAATAGATTGCGTCGTCCACATCGACGTGCTCGCGGGCATAATGGGCGAGTTCGGTAGCGACCACAGCGTTGCGATTGCCATAGACCAGCAGCGGGGTATATTCCACAAAATACCAGCGAATGCTGATGCTCCCGATCAGCAAGGTCAGCCCCATGGCCAGCCCCACCGCCGGCCGCAGCGCCCAGGCTTTGCGGAGCAGGGCGACCAGACCGGTGATGGCCAGTGCCGCAAAAAAGCAGGCCGGCACGGCCATGGTGATCAGGCGCTGGCTCGAGGGCGGACTTTCGGTCAAGACCCCGCCCAGCATCATTGCGCCGCCCCACCAGGCCACCATCGGGAACAGGCGCCGGTCGAGCAGGCGCATTGCTGCATACCCCAGCCCGAGTATGAACAACGTCCCGTCGATCAGGCCAAACAGCGGTTGCGGCGAGCCATACCAGCTGGTGCGATCCGGGTAGGCGTTGAAGGCCAGCGCCGACCGTTTCAATTGATCGAGCAAGATCGGCAGAGCGCCGCTGTTGAGGATTTCTTGTTCGCGTTCCAACCAGCCGCTCTGAAAGATACCGACTTCGTTGACGCGGGCATTGTAGGCATCGGGGAAGCGCAGCGCGTACTGCATCATCGGTGCGGCACTCAGCAGCGCCACAAATAACAGCGCTGCCAACCCGCCGCGCTGCTCGCGCCAGAAGCGCCGACCGTCCCGTAGCGCCAGCAGTGCCGTCACCGCCACCACGATCACCACCGTCAGCCGGGCGCCGGCGTAGAAATACTGGGCGATCCCGGCAACCGCACCGCAGAGCGCCCAGTCCAGTGCCGAGCGCCGATCATAGCCGCGGTAGAGAAACAGCAGCGCGAGTGCCACAAACAGGGCATCGGCAACCTGATTTGAACCGAGCCGCGAATAGTGAATATGGTAATGGTAGGTTGCCAGCAGGGCTGCCGTGAGCAGGCCGGGGAAGGGGCCGTGCAGCCGGCGCACCAGCAGGTAGCTGACCAGCACGGTGGCGGTGCCTATGAATACCCAGGGCAGGCGCAGGCCGGTCGCGGTATTGCCCAGCAGCGCGATGCTGACGGCATTAAAATAGAAGCTCATGGTAGGCACACCGAGCCAGCCAGTGGAAAAAGGGTTGCGGATCTCGCCCTTGAGCACCTTGACGGCTTCGAGACCCTGCGAGCCCTCGTCGCCGGACAGCGTCGGCGGCAGTGAGCCAACCTGCCAGACTCGCAGGCCGAGCGCCAGCAGCAACAGCGCCAGCAACAGCGGCCATATCCGGCGCGCCGGGGGCTCCATCTCCACCAGGCCGGATCCGGCCAGCAACCGGCAGCCGGCGACCGCTGCTGCGATGGCGGCCACCCAGAAGGGCAGCGCCCAGCTATAGCCATCGAGCGGTGGGCTCAGTTGCAGGAGGTATAGCAGCAACAGAGTTACCAGGGCGGCACTGCCGGCCAGCAGCCACCCGATCAGTTGCCGGCGGGCCGTTGGTTGCCCACCGGCGGCCGGTGTGTGTGCCGGCCGGGGCTGCGGTTCGGCCCAGGGCAAGGCCAGGCCGCTCAGGGCGAAAGCGAAGAGCAGTATCCCGAGGATCGCAAAGCCGAACGCCATCCAGCTGAATGCCAGTTGATCGAGGAAATTGTACTGGGCGACTCCGGCCATAATCAGGCCGGCCAGCCCGAGTGCCAGCCGTTCGCCGCCCCGTAGACCGGCAGCGCGCCGGGCGAACCAATCGGTGATTTGCCGAAACCGATCGCGGCCGCGTGGCCGATCCGTTCGTTCAACAATCCGTACCCGGACAACGCTGCCGGGTGCCAGTTTGTGCTGCTGCAAAGGTCTGAGCACCCCGTTTTCCAGCACAGCCTCTATCGTCGCTTCGATCTGTTCGTTGCTGCTTGTCGCAGCCTGCTCCGATGTCATGCCTTGAAAAGCAATCCTTAAATATGTACACGACGTATGCAGTCGGCGTGGTTGGGCAAACCGCAATGACTTTTCTGGCCTGCGGCAGCAAGGAAGTGATGATCTTTATGCGTTATTCCGGCGGCTTTGCCGCCAGAACAACGCATAAACAGTTTCTTTCATTATCCGATTGCTGCACCAGGATGGGCCAGGCAATGGTATCATACCACATGCCATCGGTGGCCAATAGCTGATTAGAGACGGAGGAGTTATGTCAACGCTGATCGAAGAGATCATCGCTCGTGAAGTGCTGGACTCACGCGGCAACCCGACGGTCGAAGTCGATGTGCATCTGACCAGTGGCGACATCGGGCGGGCGATTGTGCCCAGTGGCGCCTCGACCGGTGCCCACGAGGCGCTCGAGTTGCGCGACGGCGATAAGGGTCGTTACGGTGGCAAGGGCGTCCTCAAAGCAGTCGAGCATGTCAATAAAGACATCAACGAGGCGTTGCGTGGCCTGGATGCCGCCAACCAGGTCGAGATCGACGCGGAACTGATCGCGCTGGACGGCACCGAGAACAAGGGCAAACTGGGGGCCAATGCCATTCTTGGTGTTTCGCTGGCCTGTGCCAAGGCCAGCGCCGCCGCACTTGGCCTGCCGCTCTACCGCTACCTTGGCGGGGTTTTTGCCCATATGCTGCCCGTACCGATGATGAATATTCTCAACGGCGGCAAACATGCTCAGGACAGCACCGACTTCCAGGAGTTTATGGTGATGCCGGTCGGTGCCGCAAGCTTCAGCGAGGCGCTGCGCTGGGGCGCCGAGATCTACCAGAGCCTCAAGAACGTCATTCACGAGCGCGGCGGCAGTACCAACACCGGCGACGAAGGCGGCTTTGCGCCCAGCCTGCCCACCAATGAGGCCGCCCTCGAAGTGATTGTGGAGGCTATCCAGAAGGCCGGCCTGACTCCCGGCAGCCAGGTGATGCTGGCGATGGATCCGGCTACCAGCGAGATTTATGAAGACGGCAAGTACCACCTGGCCCGTGAGAACCGGGTGCTCAGCAATGCCGAAATGGTCGAGTACTGGGCCGACATTGCCAATCGCTACCCACTGATCTCGCTCGAAGACGGCCTGCACGAAGATGATTGGGAAGGCTGGAAGATGTTGCGTGCCGCGATCGGCGACAAAGTGCAACTGGTCGGCGACGACTTCCTGGTAACCAATGTCACTCGGCTGAGCAAGGCCATCGAGGAAAACGCCGCCAACTCCATCCTGATCAAGCTGAACCAGATCGGCTCGCTGACCGAAACGATGAGCGCCATCCAGATGGCTCAGCGCGCCGGCTGGACTGCCGTTGTCTCGCATCGCTCCGGCGAAACCGAGGATGTCACCATTGCCGACCTGGTCGTCGCCACCAATGCCGGCCAGATCAAGACCGGCGCACCGGCGCGCACCGATCGGGTCGCCAAGTATAACCAGCTCCTGCGCATCGAAGAGGAACTCGGCGACGCCGCCAAATATGCCGGCGCCGCCGCCTTCAACGTCAAGCGGTAAGCTTTTGATTTCTCAAGCCGCAATGGCTTTTTCGTCTGCGGCAGCGTGGAAGGTTTTTCTTTTGCTTTGGTTTTGGCTGCTTCGCTGCCAAAACCAAAGCAAAAACGGTTTTCCGCCCTGCCGCAGGCGAAAAAAGGTGGTTGCGGTCGCCACCGTAAAAACGGCTTTGAAAAAGGTGCACCTTTTTCAAAGCCGTTTTTGCGGTGGTATAATGTTTCGGATATGTAGCATGGAATTCAGGAGGCAGCCTGCTATGTCCGGACATAGTAAATGGCATTCGATTCGGCGCTCCAAAGCAGTGGTTGACCAGCGCCGGGGCCAGTTGTTCACCAAGCTGGCCCGAGATGTTACCATTGCGGCCCGCGAAGGCGGTGCTGATCCCGAGATGAATTTTCGCCTGCGCCTGGCGATCGACAAGGCTAAAGGCGCAAATATGCCCAATGACGGCATTCAGCGGGCGATTGAGCGGGGTCTCGGCAAGGGCAATGAAGCTGATCTGGAAGAACTCTATTACGAGGGCTATGCGCCCGGCGGGATTGCATTGCTGATCGAGGCCGCCACCGACAACCGCAATCGCACCAATTCCGAGGTACGCTCGGTGCTCAGCAAGGCCGGCGGCACGCCCGGTGAGCCCGGTTCAGTGGCCTGGATGTTCGATCAGAAAGGTCTGATCACGATCGATCTCACTGCCGCCGACCTCGATCCGGAGGAAGTGACGCTTCAGGCCATCGATGCCGGCGCTGAAGATGTCGAAGCCGGCGGCGAGAGCATTGATGTCTACACCGAGTATACGCAACTCAATGCGGTGCGCCAGGCGCTGGCCGAGCAGGGTTTGCCGATTTCGGGCGCCGAGCGGATCTGGAAGCCTAAAACGATGATCGAGGCCGGCAACGAGAAAGATGCTCTCACGGTGATGCGGCTGCTCGGGCGCCTCGAAGACCTCGACGATGTGCAGAAGGTTTACAGCAACCTCGACATCACCGACGAATTGGCTGCCAAATTTGAGGAGTAGCCCGTGCGCACATTCGGCATCGATCCCGGCACGGCGACTATGGGCTGGGGGCTGGTTGATGAACATGGCGGACGGCTGAGCCAGGTCGATCACGGGGTGCTCAAGACGCCGGCCGGTATGTCGCCGGCGCAGCGCCTGCAACTGCTCTACGAGGGCATTGTCGATCTACTGCGGCAGTATCAACCGGACGAGGCCGCCATCGAGGAGCTCTTCTTCGGCAAAAACGTCAATACGGCACTGGCGGTCGGCCAGGCGCGGGGGGTGGTGCTGCTGGCGCTGGCCCAGGCCGGGTTGCCGATCCACGAATACAAGCCGCTGGCGGTCAAACAGGCAGTGGCCGGCTATGGCGGCGCCGATAAACGCCAGATGCAAGAGATGGTGCGTATGACTTTGAGTCTGGCCGGTATTCCGCGCCCCGATGATGCCGCCGATGCGCTGGCGGTCGCTATTTGCCATGCCTATGCCGCCCCGATGTTGCGCCGTATCAAGGAAACCGGTTAATTCGCTCTGTGTCACGCCGTCGCACAAAAAATCCGCAACCTGCCCGTGCTGCCGACCTGGAAGAGATCCGGCCGGATCACTTTCGGTTACGCAATGCCGGTTTGCGCCCGCTGATCAAGACCGAAGGCCGGTTTCACGGTTCCTGGTTTGATCTGACGAGCTGGCGTCGCGAGGGTATGCTCGCACGCCTGCACGAACATGGCTTTAGCGTGCTGACCCTGGCCGATCAGGTTGCCGCGCTGCCGGCGCTCCCGCCGCCTGCCGAACGCGGCGCGCCGGTGAGTCGGGCGGTGCAGCGCAACCATCGCTACAGTGTGTTTGCCGTCGAATGCCTGGACTGGGTGGCCCTGGCGCCGCAGGACAGCCCGGCCGGCCCGCTGGTCTGGCCGCAGGTCGGCCAGGTGCTGCGGCTGCGCCAGGGCCGTGGGCTGGCGCGCTATGCCCTGGTCGGCGCCGACCGGCGTGGCCAGGCGATGCTGGCGTCGCTCGACGAGACTGCGGCGCTGCTCCAGGCCTATGCCCAGGTGCAGCGCGATCAGCCGCGGGCACTGGTGCTGCAGCATGACGGCGACGGGTATTTTTTGCCGACACTGCCGCCGCTGCCGGCGCCGCACCGGGAACTGCTGGATCGCCTGACGGATCAGGAAGGGGCAGGCTGTCGGGTCGATCCGGCAGCCTGCCCCTTCCTGCGCGACCTCTTCGCAACGCTCGCGCTTTCCCTTCACCGCGAACCTATGGCCCAATGATGCAGGCCGCCGGCCTGCATCATTGGGCCATAGGTTCGCGGTCGCTTATTCTTTGCGGCCCTGCTCGCGCTTGAGTTGATCGATCAGGCTTTGCACAGTCAGGTAAGAGGGTCGCGGGCTCCAATCCGGGTTCAGAATGCCGAAGGAAGCCTGTTCATGGAGCGGTTGTGGCGGATCGGTCTGATTCCAGAGCACCGCAAAATTCATGTTCCAGAGAAACAGATTGCTGACCCAGGGGTAGTTGTCATAGGCGTACCGGATGGCACCGTTGATATATTCGGCCTGCTCCTCGAAGCTGACCTGATTGCCGAATTCGTAACCCGGTGTGACGTTTTCGGTCGCCCAGCCGAACTCGGTAATCCAGATCTGATGATTGCCCAGGCCGTACTCCTCCATCCAGCGACGCACATTTTCGACATGGCGGAAATAGAAGGTGGGATGATCCGTCCAGCCTTCGGCATTGCTGGGATTCTCGGGATAGAGCGTCTGCGGCGGATTGGCCGAACCGCCGGGATGGACAGCCTGAATATCGAAGTGCCCGTCGATGATCCCATTGCGATACTCGTACATCGCGCGGTAGAAATCCTCGTCGGAGAGCGCGATGGACGGATCGGTGACGCCGGTCGATGAGGAAGCGGCGGCGAGCACAATCGCCGAGGGATTGGCGGCCTTGATGCGGTTGTAGGCTTCCATCAAGATCTCGACGTAATGACCGACATCGTCAGTGGTGATGCGGCCGCCGTTTTCGATGGCCAGGTTCGGCTCATTCCAGATTTCGTAGGCATGGATCTTATTGCCGTAGCGCTCGACCATCTTCTCGACAAAATCGCCGAGCCGGGCCGGTTCAGCGGGCAGGCCGTGGGTCGGGTTGTATTCCTCAGGTGCCTGCACGATATTCACCAGCAATTTGCGATCATAGACATTGACTGCATTGACGATGGCATCGAGTTCTTCCCAGGCATAGATGCCGGCGGAAGGATCCTCGATATCGCGCCAGACCACTTGCTGGCGCACCCAGTCGAAATCGGCATTCTGCACCAGTTGTAGCACCCGGTCGCGATCAGTGTAATACAGATGCACGACCACACCAAATTCGAGATAGGGCGATTGCAGTGGGAACGTGAGATCCGCCGAACCGGGTTCCGGCGTGGCAGAAGTGGTTTCGGCGGGAGTCTGAACCGGTTCGGGCGTCGGTGGATCCGGATTTGCAGCAGATTCAGTTGGCACCGAATTCGTATCCGGTGTGGCGATTACCGCTGCCGTCGGCACCGCTGCCGTCGGCGTTGCCGCCTGCTGGCCGCCACAGGCCGCTACGAGCGTAGTCAGGAACGCCAGCAGCACAAACAGGGTGGCTGTTCGCCGGCGGCGCCGGCCAGTGCGTTCTTGCATAATTGTCTCCTCATGCCGATGCAGCCGGTCGGTTGCATTGACATAGAGCCGGAATGATATGTTTTTTCTGCACTCTGGCGAGGAATCCACCAGAGTGCAGAAAACTTTCTTTCGCTGACTGCGTAGGTTGGGTTAAACATCCTATGTCTAACATCCTATGTCTCTGATTTCCGGCGGCAACGTCGCCGGAAATCAGAGACATAGGATGTCTGGCAAAGCCCTTGCGGCTTGAGCCGTTAGTCTTTCGGCATTGCCTGAATGGCCATGTACGATGGCCGCGGGCTCCAGTCGGAATTGAGGACGCCGAAGGAGGCCTGTTCATGCAGTTCATTGCCGGAGTAGCGCCAGGGAACGGCAAAGTTCAGGTTCCAGAGGAACATGCCGCCCATCCAGGGCGCCCAATCGTTGCGCCCGATCTCGAAAGCGCGCCGGATATACTGAGCCTGCTGGTCGAAAGAAATGCTATTGCCATACTCATAGCCCGGCGTATTATTTCGGGTGGCCCAGCCGAACTCGGTGACCCACATCTGGCGGTCGGCCATACCGTTCTGCACCATCAGAGCGCGAATATCCTCGATGCGGCGGAAGTAAAATTCGCGGCTATTGCGCCAGTTCGGGCCGGGGCCGGGATTATCGGGCCACATCGTATCGGGCGGGTTGTAGTGACCGCCGGGATGCACGCCGACGATGTCGACGGCGGCGCGGAACCGCGGATTGGCGAACATGCTGGCGGCATAGGCCGTATCGCTGAGTGCAATGTCGGGCCGGTTGGTTTCGGTGGAACTGGGCGCCCCGCTGACGACCAGGGCATAGGGATCGTTGGCCTTGATGGCCGCCGACGCCTCAGCCAGCAAGTCGACGTAATAGTTGGCGCTGGCGACCTGACCACCGACGCCGCCGTCGCGGGCGCAGTCGCCGCCGTTTTCGCAGGCCCGGTTCTGTTCATTCCAGATCTGATAGGCCTGAACTTTGCCGCGGTAGCGAGCGGCCATTTCGCCCATAAAGTTGGCAAAGGTGCTGAAATGGCGGCGGGAGGGCATGCCCTCACTGCCGTTATCGGTGGCCCAGGACGGTGAGCGCACCACACTGATCAACAGATTGACGCCGGCATTGTGCGAGTCTTCGACAATCTGGTCGAGCTCAGCCCAGTAGATCGCGCCGGAGATATCTTGAATATCGGCCCAGGCGATCTGCTGGCGGATCCAGTTGACGCCCGAGTTCTTCGAGAGCGTCAGCACGCGGTTGCGATCCTGCCAGGGCGTGCCCTGCCCATAGAGGTGGGCATTGTAACCATAGACAAAGGGTGTCGGCAGAGCATCGCGGGCGGCACGTGGCGAGAAGGCCGGATTGTTGGCATGGAACTGGCTGCGGTACTCGTTGCCGAGCAGACCGAGCAGCACCTGGTAGCGCGGATCGGGAATCTCGGGGTGCCATTCGAGGCGCTGGCGCTCAAAATATTGCACCCAGTAGGTCTGGCCGTCGGCCTGGTTGACTTCCTGAAACTGTTCGGAGAGCGGGCGACCGAAGACTTCCAGCCCGCCGTTGTTGAGATAGAAATTGCGGAAGGGCGCGGGGCTATTGCGCAGCGTATGCTGCGTCACCCCGTCCCAGGTACCATCGCCGGGATCGGCCACCGGCTGGAAGGGCGGCTCATTTTCGCGACCCTGACTAAGGCGGCTGCCCATCAAGCGGCCCAGGATATAGAAGCGATTGCCCTGCTGTCCATAATTTTCGGGGTGCTCCTCGAGGATCGCACGTTCAAAATACTGGACGCGGTAGAACTCACCGGGGTTGGTGAAACTCTCTTCGATGAAAGGTTCCGAAATCGGGTAGCCCAGGGTGAACAGAGCATTGGGCGTATTTTTCCAGAACTCCAGAAAATGGTTGACGGCCGAATGGCCGGTTTCCGCGAAATAGCGAGCCTGGAAGGGTGGATAGGTCGGCGCAACTGCGGGTTGTGCCGCACCGGCCTGTGGCCAGGCTATCAAGGTGAACAGGGTCATCAATACAAGTAGACCCGCGACAATCCGTTTGAGCATCGTTGACTCTCCTGCTAGATTAACGACTGGTTCATGGATGCATTTAAGGTGCGTACCTCTGTAGCATATTCTAAATCAGCAAACTGACAACGGGCTGAAGCCGGGCTGAAGCCGGGATTACCGGATGATGACTCATCGCAGCTATCGGCGGGCATTAAGCATCAGGGAGCGCCTGGCGGCGTTTGTAGGCGGCAGCGAGCGCCAGCGTAACAGCTTCTTCTGCTGTATGAGCAGGGATAAGATGCGGGGTACCGTTGTCGGAGTGACCGAGCGACCAGCTCTGCAAACCGATCACCGGGCGACCGATTTTGCGGGCCAGGGCAATTTCCGAGAGCGTACCATACTCACCGCCGATAGCCAGGACGACATCGGCGGTTTGCACAATCACCAGATTGCGCGCTTCACCCATACCAGTGACAATCGGAATCATCACGGATGGATTGGCTGCACGCCGGTCATTGCCGGGCAAGATTCCGATCGTCAAACCGCCGGCATTATTGGCACCCCGGCAAGCTGCCTCCATCACGCCATAGAGACCACCGCAAACCAGGATTGACCCGGATTCGGCGATCAGGCGGCCGGCTTCTTCCGCCAGCGCGGCCATGATTTGATCACAAGATCCTGCGCCACAGACTGCAATGACCAGTCGCTCGCGCATTTCGTCCCAATTCTCTAGAGCGTTGCTCCGGCAGCTATGCCGGGCAGAAACGCCATGTATCTCTTGCCACCGAAACAACCCGCATGGCGAGTGCTTGTTTCGGGCTTCAGCCTCTCAAAGCGGCGCTATTATAGGTCGTTCCCTTATCGGCGTCAAGCGTAGCAGGGGGCGGGGGTGTGCCGCAACGTGCTGTCGGTGCGCGAGAACCCGCTTCCGGGAAGCTTCTTCTGACGAGCAGCGGGCTGGCGCTGCGGGTGCTGCGCGTCCGATGCCACTGGCAGCAGCGCGGCCAGCTTCCCGGAAGCGGTCCCCCGCCGGGGTCTTTGTGCCGCACGTTGCGGCAAACCCAGGGGGCTGGCTTTCAACGATAGCGTTTTTCGCCGGGCCGGCCGGCAGA
>DAOTUJ010000039.1:0-27839 GCA_034437175.1 Chloroflexaceae bacterium
AAAAAAACCAGGCCACGGTGGTGGCACTGATTGGCGAAACTCCCATGTGACTGGATTGTCGCTGCCAATTGTGAGTGGTCTGCCTCCGATTGAGTGAGACCCGAAATTCCTTCAACGCAGCGCAGTATAGCACCCCCAACGAAGCTTGTCAAGCGTCGAAACGATGCAATTTTCGGCGGATTCGGTATTTGACGCACCGGGTTGCGCGTGGTATACTCTGCATTCGTGTGGAGGGAGTAACCGGGCGCGGGGCCATAGCTCAGCTGGGAGAGCGCAACACTGGCAGTGTTGAGGTCAGGGGTTCGAATCCCCTTGGCTCCACCATACGGGCAAAAGGGCTGATGCACCTGCATCAGCCCTTTTGCCTTACTTGCACGACGTATTCCGTGATGTGCTTGCTCGCAAGGAAGAAACCTTCTTCTTTTGCTCTGGTTTTGGCAGCTTCGCTGCCAAAACCAGAGCAATTTAACAGTTTTTCTGCCACGATAATGAGGATGCAATGTATCGTGATGATTATATTTTGCGCCTGATTGCGCAATTTGCCGAGGTTCTGACTTTTGTGCTCGGTCTGCGTCGTGAGGGCAAGCTTGATCTGGCGCTCAGTGCGATTGATCAGTCGTTGCGCCATTTGTTGGGGATCGGCGCGGATCGCATGGTTGAGCTTTCCGACAGCCAGGCGCTGGCCCTGCTGCGTTTCGACAGCCCCGGCGATGCCTGGCGCATCAAGGGTGCAGTGGTAGCGGCCTTGCTCCGCGAAGAAGGGGCGCTCCTGGCGCTGCGTGACCGGCTGGCTGATAGCGATGCGCGCTACGTCAAGGCACTGCAACTGACGCTGGAGATCCGCCTGGGTGCGGATGAATCTGAGTTGCCTGAGTTTACGCCGGTTATTCCCGATCTGGTGACGGCGTTGCGTGGAGTGGCGCTGCCGGCTAAAACCGGCGCCGCTCTGCTGCATTATTACGAACAGCAAGGGGCCTTTGCCTACGCTGAAGATGTGCTCTTCGACTTGCTCGGCGCGCGCCCCGACGATCAGGGCCTGGCCGAGGTCGGCATGGCTTTCTATGAGCGCCTGCTCGAGCTCGATGATGCCCGCCTGGTTGCCGGCAATCTGCCCCGTGATGAGGTGCAATCCAGCCTGGCTGAATTGCGTCGCCGCCCGCTCGATGCCAACGAGGTATGACGAAGCCGATTTTTTCGATTACCGCCCGCGATTCCCATAGCCGCGCCCGCGCCGGGGTGCTGCACACGGCTCATGGTGCTGTACGCACGCCAGTGTTTATGCCCGTCGGCACCCGCGCCAGTGTCAAGTCGCTCAGCCCCGCCGAAGTTCGGGACGCCGGCGCTGATATTATTCTCGGCAACACCTACCATCTCTATTTGCAACCCGGCCACGAGTTGATCGCCCGCCGCGGTGGCCTGCACCGCTTTATGGCCTGGGATGGGCCGATCCTCACTGATAGCGGCGGTTTCCAGGTGTTTTCGCTGGTCTATGGCGGTATCGCCGACGAGGTCAAGGGGCGCCGCCCGGCTCACCCCGGCCGCATGCAAGATATGGTCAAGGTGACGGATGACGCAGTGCTGTTCCGCTCGTATATCGACGGCTCGCGGCATGTGTTCACGCCCGAACGCAGTATCGAGGTGCAACAGAGCCTCGGCGCCGATATTATGCTCTGCTTCGACGAGTTGCCGCCCTTCCGCGCCGGCTATGATTATACCGCCCGGAGTATGGAGCGCACCCACCGCTGGGCACAGCGCTGCCTGGATTTTCATCGGCAAAACCGGCTCGCCGGCCTGCCCAATCCCGATCAGTTGCTTTTTGGTATTGTGCATGGCGGTGTGTTCGCCGATTTGCGCCGGGCCAGCGCCGAATTCATCGGCGAGATGGGTTTCGACGGTCTGTGCATCGGTGGTTCGCTCGGCGGCGACAAACCACAGATGTACGAGGTGGTCGATATGACTGTGCCACATTTGCCGGAGGAAAAGGTTCGCCATCTGCTGGGCGTCGGCGATGTCGACGATTTGCTGGCGGGAGTGGCGCGCGGCATCGATATGTTCGACTGCGTGAGCCCGACCCGGCTGGGCCGCCACGGTACGGCGCTGATCCGCGACCGGGCGCGGCGCTGGAAGCTGAACGTGGCCAATGCCGCCCTGCGCGAAGACGATGGGCCGCTTGACCCGAACTGCGATTGCGCCACCTGCCGAACCTTCTCGCGGTCTTACATTCACTACCTTTTTCGGGCCAGAGAACTGCTCGGCATTCGCCTGGTGAGCTTGCATAATGTCAGTTTTTTAATCCAGTTGATGGCCGGGGCGCAGGACGCAATTGCGGCGGGAACCTTTGACGCCTATTACCGTGACTGGCTGGGGGAAAACCGGGAAAGTGACCGGTAACACAGGGGGCTTTCGGGCTGTTTTTTTGCTATATGCTGGCTCTGTACCATCCTGGTCGAGGCGGGGCGCTTCGGTGGTAGCGCCCGCGAGCTCCATGATCGGCTGGCCTGCCGACTTTCCGTGGCATGCGCGATGCGGATATTGAGTGCAGACGATTCGTGCGATGTAGCAGGATGCATGGCGGCGGGACGCGACGCGGCGGGACGCGGCGCCCCTACATGGATGGATGGGGATGGAACGGTGGGGCCGGGGCACCGGATGGGATACGGTGGGTTCGGGACGACGGGCACGCCATTCACCTCGTGAATATCCGACGGCCGCGATTGCTACTCCTCCTCAGGGCTCACAGCGACGTTGCGGAATCCCGAGTCAACATAGATCGTTTCGCCGGTGACACCGGCAGCCAGTTCGCTACAAAGCCAGAGCGCGGTGTTGCCGACGTCTTCGATGGTCGTGCTACGGCCGAGCGGTGCGCGCATGGCCACATGTTTGTGGAGCGCCCGGAAGCCGCTGATCCCGCTGGCGGCCAGGGTACGAATTGGCCCGGCGCTGATGGCGTTGATGCGTACTCCGCGCGGCCCCAGGTCGACCGCCAGGTAGCGCACGCTGGCTTCAAGCGCGGCTTTGGCCACGCCCATAACGTTATAATTCGGAAAAACCTGTTGCGACCCATGGTATGTCATCGTCAGAATACTGGCACCGGGAGCCAGCAAATCGTCGGCGGCTTTGACCAGCGCCGTCAGGGAGTAGGCGCTGATTTCCATAGCCATCAGGAATCCGGCGCGGGTTGTATTGAGGTAGGGGCCACTGAGTTCGTCGCGGTTGGCGAAGGCAATGGCGTGCACCAGGATGTCGATCTGGCCGAGGGTTTCGCGGGTGCGCTGCATGAGCGTGTCGATCTGCGCATCGCTGGCGACGTCGCAGGGCTCGATCAATGCTGCATCAAGGCTGGTAGCGAGCGGGCGCACCCGGCGTTCGAGCATCTCGTTGGCATAGGTAAAGCCCAGTTGGGCGCCCTCGCGATGCAGCGCCTGTGCGATGCCCCAGGCAATCGAATGGTCGTTGGCCAGGCCCAGGATCAGGCCTTTTTTGCCATCCAGCAACCCCATAGTTATCTCCTTTTGTGCCTACAGCGGCAGTATGTCTGAATTCTGCCTTATCATACCAGAATTGGAGAGCGTTGGAGTGTTGGAGCGTTGGAGCGTTGGAGCGTTCAATCGCTACCTGCTCCAACGCTCCAACGCTCCAACGCTTACATCAGGGGTGGTAGATTGCGCAGCTGGGCTGGCAGATCGAAGCCGATGGCGCTGATCTGGGCGCGAAAATAGTCGAAGTAGCCTGCGGGAAGTTGCCAGCCGGCTTCCATTTCAAAGGGTACCCGTAGACCATCCACTTCGCGGTACTGGCGCGGATAGCCGATGAAGGGCGTGGCAACGAAGTTTTTGCCGACGCTGCGGTAGCGCTGCGGGCCCTCGGTTTTGATGATCCGGCCCTCGTCGTCGAAATGGAAGATGATCTCGCCGGAGATGCCGGTATCGGCGATGGTGGCGCGGGCAGTATAATCGTCGATGGGCTGCCAGTGGAACTGGGGCAGACTCAGGAAGGCGGTGGGCAGCCAGGGAAGCTCGGCAGCATAGCGCAGCAGCGCGCCCTGCGCCAGTTCGTAGCCGCTGCTGTCGCCGATGGTTAGCGCGCCCTGGAACTTGATCAGCATATTGCTGACTCCTGAATCGTAGATGTCGCGTGCAGTTACGGCCATCAGGGGATTGGTGCCGGCGCGAGCGTGCCAGAGCAAGGCCGGGCGGTGAGTCAGAAAATACTCGGTGCCCTCCAGCGGCATCCAGGGCTGATCAGGCGCGGCACGGATGGCGCCGCTGTGTCGAAGCCAGCCGAAGCACGCCGTGTCGCGCCCGACCACCCCGGCATAGCGCAGGTAACGCTGCACCGGCGCCGGCAGATCGCGAAGATCGTTTTCGCCAATCGAGCGCGGGCTGATACCGGCCGCCTCGCGGGCGAAGCGTTCAATTTCCTGCTGTACCTTGCGTGCATCCGCCCGCCGTGCATAAACTCCGTAGGCGGTAGCGCCCCCGAGCGCGGCCAGGCCGATCATCGGCAACATCCGCTTGAGCATAGCTGTCTCCCGACTGCTGATTATTGTTGCTCCGATGATACCACTGTTTTTCGATCAGGTACTCGGGGTGACAGGGTGACGCAGGCTGGACGGTGACGTGGCCCTATACACCACCGACGGACGCGAATCGGATACGAGCAGCATCATTTATAATGGGGTACTCCGTATCACCCATCGCCCTGCGGGCTGCGCCATGCGCAGAAGTCCGTATCGGCAAGGCTTTTGCAGAGACCAATGGAGGTCACATGGAACCGATGAACCCATCAGTCCGTCCACCCGCCCGACGCCGGATCTACCTGGTCAGTTTTGGCCTGGCGCTTTTGCTGTCCATCATCACTATGCTGTTGTTGTTCGCGACAAACCAGGCGCGTGCGCAGCCTGTCGGTAACGTCGCCGATATCGAGATCCGCCAGGAACTGCTGAATTACACCGGCTGGCTGACCGATACCGTAAACGGTGCTCAGTCTCCGCCGCTGATCCTGGCCGGCCAGCGCGCAACCATTCGCACCCGGATACGCAATACCGGTAGCACGGCGGTGGACATCACTCTCGGCCAGATCCCGCTGCGCGTCGAGGATACCGAGCCTACCGATCCCAAGCCGAAAGATGATGAACCAACGAATCCGAATACAGGTTGCCCGCCCTGGTGCTGCCTGACATGTACGCTGGTGCTGGCCGGCGACAATCCGGCGCTGACTCTCGGCAACTTCGAGATCCAGGATTTCCGCACCTTCCCGCTGGGGCCGGGCGAGGAACGGCTCTTCGAACGCCCGGTGCTGCGCATGGAGCAGGAGATGACTGATGAGCTCAAGTATGTTCCGCCCATCGTGACGATCTCCAGCGATATTGATGTCTGCCTGGCTGACGGCAGCAATAGTTGCCCCGACCCGGTGCAGAATCCCTCGTTGACGAAGCGTTCAACACTGGACATCCAGGTTATTCGAGCCGACCTGGGCGATGCGCCGGACAGCACGAACCACGCGTCTTCGCCGATGCCGGCTTATCCCAATGTGCAAGCCGAATTCCCGACCGTCTTCGACCCGGCAACCGGCGCGCCTTCCGGCCCGGTGCATCGCAATCCGCGGCCCTTCCACCTGGGCGCGCAAGTCAGCCTGGAGACCGAAGCCGACGTGGGGCCGGATCAGGATCCGCGCAACAACATTGTGCCGGCAACCAACAACCCGAACAACGACCGCTTCGACGACGGTATTCGCCCGGCGGCACTGAACTTCGAGCACTGTCGGGCCAGCACATTTGAGGTAGCCGTCTTTATTCACCCGACAATGAAGGCCGAACTGATCCAGCGGGGCGTGCAGCGGGCCTATCTGAATGCCTGGATCGACGGCAACCGCGATGGCGACTGGGCCGATGTCGTCGCGTGCAGCGGCGGCGGGCCGGCCATCGAGCATTTTATGATCGACGAGCCGGTGAACATTGCCGCGCTTGCGCCCGGCGTCAACCTGCTGAGTGTGATCAGCGGGCCGGTGCCATGGCCGGAGCAGTTCATCGAACAGCCGGCCTGGCTGCGGCTGACGCTCAGCGAGACTCCGTCGACCAAGACCGATAATGCCGGCGACATTCGCTATGGCGATGGGCGTGGCGCCTATGCCGGTACCGTGCCGACGATCTATCGTATCGGCGAAACCGAAGACTACCTGATCAACCGGCGTAGCGCCGCCGGCGCCGATGTGTCAGTGCGCATGCAGGCCCGCCAGATCTACGACGGCGAGCCGCGGGTGGCCTGGGCGATTGAGTACCGCAATCTGGGCGATGCCGGCGCGAGCGACGTGATCCTGAGCACGGGCGATATTCCCGGTGACTTGCTTGCCAACCGCAGTGTGCCACCCCTACCGACGAGCAGCAGTGGCAACCAGTTGCGGTTCAACATTGGTGCGCTTGAACCCGGCGCCGGCGGGCGCATCCTGTTGCAGACCGACGCGCCCGATCTCAATACCGGCGCGTACACGCTCACCGTCAGTATTGCCGCCAGCAATGATACCGACACCGCCAACAACCAGGCCATCGCTGGTGTTCGCCCCGGCCTGCCGGCGCCGCTGATCACCAGCCCCGGCGACGGGACGACCTGTAGTCCCGATGTCACCGTCAGTGGGCGGGCCACGCCGGGCGCTACGGTACGGCTGCGCGTCAACAGTGAGCCGGTGGAGAATAGCGTGATTGCCGACAATCAGGGCAACTGGAGCATCAACCTGCAATTGAGCGACGGCCCGCATCTGATCGAGGCGATTGCCGGACTGAACAGTCGCTTGAGCCCGATCGCGCGTCCGCTGCGGGTGATCGTCGATTCGCGTCTGCCCTACGATCCGCTCAGCCTGCGCGTCACCGATAGCGACGGCAACCGCTATCGCCCGCTGGACGCTAATGGTCGTACCGACAACGGCGACTGGCGGCTGCGTTTCCCCGGTGCGGGAAGCTACAGCATCAGTGTGCGCTCCTGCTGCGAGTCGCCCGGCACCGAGATCAGCATCGACTTCGCCAATCCGCAACTCACGGACATCACCCTGAGCGACGGCGATAACGATGGCGTCTACAGCGGCGAGATCACCGTGCCCACGGGATCGCTCAGTTCCAATTTCATTCTGATCGTCGTCTGCGGCGAAGTATCCAACGAGTACCCCGGCAGCGCCGAAAGCACAGTCGGCGGCATGATCAGCGACGCGACCAGCGGCGAAGTGATTTCCGGCGCCGAAGTGCTGCTGCTCGTGCAGCGCGACAGCTCGGCCCGCAGCAATGATGACGCAGGTGATGCATCGCTGATCATCGAGCCCTGGCCCGCTGCTGCCTTCGGCCAGCAGAACCCGCAGACGACCGGCAATGACGGCGTGTACCGTTTCTTCCCGCCGCCGAGCGTCTACCAGGTGCTGGTGCGGCGCGAGGGCTATTACCCCTACCGCAGCGAAAACATCGCCATCATAGCTGAGTCGATCCAGCGCAACATCACGCTTATCCCGCGTATCGACGATCCGGCGATCCGCCAGATCGGTATCGGGCCGGACGGCTTCGATGAAACCGTGCTGATCATCAAACCCGGTGAGGTGATCGAACTGGTGAACCTCGATGATCGGGAACGCTATTTCCTGAGCCGCCAGGTCGATCCATCGACGGCACCGGCCGCGACCGGCACCCTGGACAGTAGCAGGATCGGTTCCGACGGCGGCTCCAATCTCAGCTATGCTCAGACCGGCACCCTGGACAGCGGCAAGATCAGCCCCGGCAGCAGCTACAAGCTCAGCTATACTCAGGCCGGCACCTACTACGTCAGCGACGGCGCCAACGGCTTCGACAACCTGACCATCATCGTCGACCCACAGGCCGGCGGCGAGCGGGTGTACCTGCCGCTGGTGGTGAAGCGGTGAAGCGGTGAAGCGTTCAGGTGTTTGAATGCTTGAACGCTTCACCATTTAAATGCGTTATTTGGGAACGACTCGAAATTCTGGTATCATACTTTTGCAAACCGGTAAAAAGTTTGATGAGAAGGAGCATGTTCTCATGCCGAAGTTGACGATCGGAGATACAACTGTCGAGGTGGAAACCGGCAAGCGCCTGGTGCTGGCCATCGAAGAAGCCGGCGTGAATATCGGCCACCGCTGCGGCGGCAACGCCGGCTGCACCACCTGCCGGGTCGAGTTCGTCTCCGGCGAGCCGGCCACGATGACAAAAGCCGAATATGACAAACTGGTCGAGCGCAATCTCTTCGGCCAGTATCGCCTTTCCTGCCAGCTCACCTGTGACCAGGACATGAGCCTGAATGCGACGATGACGAAGGAAAGCGAAAATTGGACCGATACCGGCCCCGCCCCTGAGCCCGAAGTCAAACCCGACGCGACGTTTTACCCCATCGACGAGCTCAAAGCTGCCGGCTAAAAACCGGGTATCAGGTTGCGGCCTGGCCACAACCTGATACCCGGTTTTTAGCTGCCGCTTCACGGCAAAAAAGCATCAAACAGGTCGTCAATGTTGCGGCTACCCCCGCAACATTGACAACCTGTTTGACACCTTTTCAGCTAACTCTGTCATTATGCCGCGACTGCGGCATGGAGAATACGATGATAACATCCAGCATTCTGACCGTTGATCCGGAGAAATTCACGACTGATGCGGCCTACCTGCTGGACTGTTTTCAGGAGGTGCTGGCCGATGCCGGTGAGTACGACCTGGCGCGCCACCTGCCACGCCCCGGCCAGGATTTGCCGACTGCCGCGCCAGTGACCACCGAGCGCCTGGCGCAGGCGTATTCGATAGCTTTCCAACTGCTGACGATGGCCGAGCAGAATGCCGCCAACCAGCATCGGCGCGCGCTCGAAAGCAGTCAGGGCATGGCTGCCACCACCGCGCTCTGGGGTCAGTCCTTGCTGCACCTGGCCGAGTGCAATATCAGTGCCCAGCAGATTGCCGTCGCTCTCCCCGGTGTGCGCGTCGAACTGGTGTTAACGGCTCACCCCACCGAAGCCAAACGCGCCACGGTGATGGAGCATCATCGCAACATCTATCTGCTGCTGGTCAAGCGCGAGAACCAGATGTGGACGCCGCAGGAGCAGCGGCTCATCCGTGACGAGCTCAAGGCACAGCTTTCAATGCTCTGGCGCACCGGCGAGATTTTTCTCGAAAAGCCCGATGTAGCCTCCGAACGCCGCAATATTCTGCATTACCTGACCAATGTCTTTCCCGAGGTGCTGCCGCTGCTCGATGAACGGCTTACCCTGGCCTGGGAAGAACAGGGCCACGATCTCGACTTCATCCGTGACCCGGCCCACCTGCCGAAGCTCAGCCTGGGTACCTGGGTCGGCGGCGACCGTGACGGGCACCCGCTGGTTACTGCCGATGTCACGCGCGAGACGCTGGCTGAGTTGCGGTTGCAGGCACTGCTGCTCATTCACCGCCAGCTCAGCGATATGGCGCGCTTCCTGAGCCTCTCCGATCATTTGCAGGCGCCGTCGCCCGAGTTGCTCGAACGCATGGAGCGCCTGAAGGAGCGCATGGGTACGCCGGCTCAGGCGGCAATGGCGCGCAACCCGAACGAACCCTGGCGCCAGTTCATCAACCTGATGCTGTTGCAACTACCGGTTCAACTCGATACGCCGGCGCAGGGCCGGCTGATGGAAAGCGATACGCATTATGCCAATGCTGACGAACTGGCCGGTGACCTGCGCCTGCTCTACCGTTCGCTCTTTGCTGTTGGCGCACGGCGCATTGCCACGCATGCCGTACAGCCGATCATGCGGAGCCTGGGCACCTTTGGCTTTCACCTGGCGGTGCTGGATGTGCGCCAGAATAGCCGCTTCCACGACATGGCGCTTGGCCAGTTGCTCTGTGCGGCCGGCATCGACGGCGCCGATTATCTGAACTGGGATGAGATCCGCCGTCGCGAGTTGCTCGAACGTGAACTGGAATCGCCGCGGCCCTTCACGCGTGCCGACGGCCAGTCCGGTGCCGAGGCCGCAGCCGTGCTGAGCAGCTACCAGGTGCTGGTTGAGCATTTGCGCACCTACGGCCCCGATGGCCTGGGCGCCCTGATTGTCAGTATGACCCGCGATCTCTCCGATCTGCTGGTGCTCTACCTGTTTGCCCGCGAAGTCGGTCTGATCGTCGATACGCCCGATGGCCCGGCCTGCCCGCTGCCGGTCGTGCCGCTCTTCGAGACCATCGAAGATCTGCGGCGCAGTCCGGAGATCCTGGCGGCCTTTCTCGATCATCCCTTCACCCGGCGCAGCCTGGAACTGCAACGCAACCGCAACAATGGGCGCCCGCCGGTGCAGCAGGTGATGATCGGCTACAGCGACAGCAACAAGGACGGCGGCATCATTGCCAGCCAGTGGGGATTGTACCGCGCCCAGGCAGCGTTGACGGCCATCGGGCGCGAGCGCGGCATCAATCTGCGGTTCTTCCACGGGCGCGGCGGTACCATCAGCCGCGGCGCCGGCCCCAGTCACCGCTTCGTCAAATCATTGCCGCAGGGCGCACTCAACGGCGACCTGCGCATGACCGAGCAGGGCGAGTCGATTGCCCAGAAATACGCCAATCGGCTGACCGCTTCGTACAACCTGGAATTGCTGATGGCCGGGGTGGTGCGGGCGACTTTGCTGGAGCGCCACGTGCCGGCCGATCCGCATCCGCTGGAAGCGACGATGGACATGCTGGCTGAGCGCAGTCGCCAGGCCTACCACGACCTGATCGAGCGCGAGGGGTTCATTCGCTTCTTCCGCCAGGCCACGCCCATCGATGTGATCGAGCAGAGCCGGATTGGTTCGCGGCCGGCTCGACGTACCGGCCAGCAAACCCTGGCCGACTTGCGGGCGATTCCCTGGGTGTTTAGTTGGAGCCAGGCGCGTTTCTATCTCTCGGGTTGGTACGGCGTGGGCAGCGCGCTCGAAGCGTTGCATGCCGAGCGCCCCGCGGAATTCGCGGCGGTGCAGGCCGAATTGCTGCGCTGGCCGCCCCTGCACTACACTCTGAGCAACGCCGCCACCAGCATCGCCACCGCCGACCCGGCCATGATGCGCGAATACGCCACCATGGTCGACGATGAGGAACTGCGCGAACGTTTCCTGGCGTTGCTGCTGGGCGAATACGAGCGCAGCAAACGCATGCTCGAACTGGTCTATGGTGGGCCGTTAGCCGAGCGGCGGCCCAATATTCACGCCGTGATCCAGGCCCGCGTCGCCGGGCTGCGGGTGCTGCACTATCAGCAGATCGAGCTGATTCAGCGCTGGCGCCGGTTGCAAGTCGAGGGCGACCAGGCCACCGCTACCCGGCTGCTGCCGCGGCTGCTGCTGACCGTGAATGCGATCGCGAGTGGGCTGGGGACAACGGGGTAAAACAGTGAGTGCTGTGGGTTTCGATGGCCTGGCTGCCGGAACCTAGAGTGATTGTAGCACAGGCTTGTTACCAGGCGCTGTGCTACAATATGCATATAAGCACGAAGGAGGGAGCGGGATCGCTATGACTGCTGAAGAGATTGCGCACAGTGTTCAGTTTCTTGTCGACCATCAGGGTGAAACGACAGCTGTGGTGGTGACGCCGGAATTGTGGCAACGCCTGCTCACGGCGCTGGAAGATGTCGAAGATCTGGCGCTGGTGCAGGCATTGAAAACTCGTCTTAAGGCTGGTCCGCAGGCTTCAGGCGCCTTACGCTGGAACGATGTTTCGCAGGATTGGGCGTGAGCTACGAACTGTTTCTCGAACCAGAAGTTCATGCGGCACGAAACAACCTTCCCGGGTATATTCGCCAGCGAGTGCGACGGGCAATTACAGATCTGGTTTCCTCGCCACGGCCTCCTGAAAGCACAGCTATGGATACCAGAGGACTAAGTCTTCCTGATAATGTCGAACTGCGGCGTATTCGCATGGCTCAGTGGCGTATTGTCTACGCTATTTGTGATTCTGAACAGTGGATCTGGATATTGGTTGTTCGCCAGCGACCACCATATCAGTACGGCGACCTGGCAGATTTAATTGATCGACTCCCCTGATGTGGTGGCATGAAGCTTCCTCCTCATCTGCGCTACGCTACCGCTGCTGACTCTCATCAGCACTGCCCTGATTATCTGGGATGGAATGCAAAAGAAAAAGGGCGTTGATTGTGCTTATTGGCGGCGTAGCCGCCAATAAGCACAATCAACGCCCTTTTTCTTTTCGGATTGGATATGATGTTACCCATACCGCTCGCGCAATTCCGGCTTGTAGATCTTGCCGCTCGAGGTGTGCGGCAGTTCATCGACGAAGATGATGCTGCGCGGCACTTTGTAGCGCGCCAGCCGTTCGCGGCAGTGTGCCAGCAGTGCTTCCGCACTCGGGTGGCTCCCGGCATGGAGGTGCACCAGCGCCCGCCCGACTTCGCCCCAGGTCGGGTCGGCCACACCGATAACCGCGCACTCGGCGACATCGGGGTGTTCGTAGAGTACGCTTTCCACTTCGGCCGGGTAGACATTCTCACCGCCCGAAATGAACATGTCTTTCTTGCGCTCGACGATGTAATAGTAGCCGTCTGCGTCAATACGCGCCAGGTCGCCGGTGTGGAACCAGCCATCGGTGATCGCCGCAGCCGTCGCCGTCGGGTTGTTCCAATAGCCGGCGCAGACTGTCGGCCCGCGTAGCCAGAGCTCGCCAATGCCGTCCGGCGCCACGTCCCGGCCATCTTCGTCGACCAGCCGGGCATCGAGATGGAAATTCGGTCGCCCGACCGAGCCGGCTTTGCGCTCGGCATCTTCCGGGTTCAACGTGAAACAATTGACCGAGACCTCGGTCAGGCCGTAGCCCTGGCGGAAGGGCACACCGCGCTGCTGATATTCGCGGATAATCGGCACCGGGCAGGGCGCGCCGCCCGAGATGAAAAAGCGCACCTTGCTGAAATCGGTCGCGGCAAAATTCGGTGCGTTCAGCATAGCCTGGAACATGATCGGCACGGCAAAAAAGACCGTGACGCTCTCCTGCTGAATCAGTTCAAGGCAGCGTTGCGGCTCCCAGTCTTTCATCAGCACCATGGTACCGCCGACGTGGAAGATCGGCAGGGTCAGCACATTGATGCCGCCGGTATGGAAGAGCGGCGTATGAATAATGCCGACGTCATCGGCGTGGAGATCCCAGCCGACGTTGGTATTAAGCGAGTTCCAGACCATGACCCGGTGCGGCAGCACGGCGCCCTTGGGCCGGCCGGTGGTGCCGGAGGTGTAAAGGATCAGGTGCGGGTCGTCGAGATCAACATCGACGGTGACGGCTGCGGGGTTGCCGGTAGCCAGCAAGTTTTCAAAATCGCCGGGTTGGCCGGGTTCGCTGAGCATCAGCGGCGGATCGATGGAACGCTCGCGGCAGAGGTCGGCGGCGACTGCGTGATATTCGGGGCCGGCAATCAGCAGGCGTGCGCCGCAATCATGCATCAGGTAGCTGAGCTCACGTGGTACCAGCCGCCAGTTGAAGGGCACCAGGATCGCACCGAGTTTGCCGCTGGCAAACAACAGATCGAGCAACTCGATCCGGTTGCGTGCCAGCACGGCGATGCGGTCGCCCTTCGTAATGCCGCAACGGTTGCGCAGGGCATTGGCCAGGCGATTGGCGCGCTCATTCAACTGGCGATAGGTGTAACGGCAGTCACTGGAGTCGTCAACCAGTGCCAGTCGGTCGGGGGTGAGCAGATCGCGTTTGCCAAGCCAGTCGCCGACGTACATATCCTTTACTCCTGCTCAAGAAAATGCTCAATCGCCGCTACGATCGCGGTGGCTCCCGTGCCATAGAGCATCGTCATATGATTCCCGGGCACTTTGACATAACGACAGTTGGGGAGAATAGCCACCGTTTCGCGGGCGGCTTCTTCAGAGACGATGGCCGGTGCTCCGGGCGGACCATAGGGCTCGACGGCATTGATCAGCAGAGACGGCTCGCGCACCTGTGCCAGCAGCGCCGGCCAGTCTTCCGTCACGACGGCATCGATGGCGGCGCCGATATGGGCGGCCTGCGAACGTTGCTGCACACGGCCATCGGGCAAACGCTCGACATCGGCCCGGTAGTAACTCTCGATAATCGGGTTCCATTGCCAGCCGCTGAAGTAGGGCGCCTGACGGATCTGGCCGATATAGTGATCCCAGTTCGGATACTGCCGTCCGAGGCGGGACAGAGCGGGTTTGATCAGGTCACGAGTTGCCGGCGTGGTCGCGGACAGGGCGGCGTCGAGGATCAGCAAGCGCTCGAAACGCCCCGGATGCTGCGCAGCCATATACAGCGTCAACAGACCACCGAAAGAATGGCCGCCCAGCACGACCCGCTCCAGTTCCAGCGCCGTAATCATGCCCAGCACATCGGCGGCATGACTGACCAGATGGTAGGGGCCATCAGGCTTATCGCTCATTCCGCGCCCACGCAGATCGACGGCGAGCACCCGCCGCCGGCGGGCCAGGCCGGCCGCCAGCAAGCCATCAAACGCATGCCGGTTTGCCGTCAGCCCCGGCATGAGCAGTACGACGGGTTTATCGTTGGGAGTATCGGCCGGATAATCGTAGTAAGCCAGGTGAATGCCATTTGTCGTAATTCGCAGATCAAGCGCCATCGCCGGAATCCTGTCACCGAGGTAAACTACCGGATATGTAGAATTTTATCACAAAGTGATCTTGCTTATTATGCCGCACGCCGCTCCATTTATGCAAGCGTGGGGCAAGCTGCCACGATGTCGCCGATGCCGGTTGTATGCCGCCGGTACCGGTGACATCATGATAGCTGGCGCTTAAACCGTGGCAAGAAATTCATGAAAGGCCTGGTTGAATTCCACCGGTTTTTCGATGTAGGGCGTGTGGCCGCAGTCGGCCAGCAGCACTTCGTGGTAGCAGCCGCCATTGGTCTGGTAGCGTTCGAGCATGGTACGCAGCTGGCTGATCATCGGTTGGGGCGGGTGCACTTCGGCGCCCGGCCAGCCCGGCAGTGCGCCGATCTGACCCAGGTAACCGGCATCGAACAGCGACTGGTCGGCCACGATCTGGTCGGAGTCGCCGTGGATCCAGAGCAGTGGCGGTTTCGGCTTGATGTCGGCCAGACCGGCCAGGTTGACGTATTTTGGCGAGAGGCTGTTCAAGATACCGCGAGTACCGGGCGCGAAACCGGGCCAGGCGCCGGCCGGCGTGGCATCACCGGGATAGTTGCCATCGCCGACTTGCATCAGCAGCAGTTCATCGAGCAAGACATCTTCACGTTCAGGGCGGAATGGTGGTTTCCAATAGAAGGTATTGATCACGTTGCGCGGCGAGGCCGGGCTCTCGTTACCGCGATCTTTGTCGCGTAGCAGTTGCACAAAGCCGGGGTTGGCACCACCGGCGCCGCTGCCGGAGAACTCGGCATTGACCGGCGTGCCGTCGGGACCATGGGTTGCACTGAAACCGAAGGGCGACCCGGAGGCCACCAGCGTCAAGGAGGCAACTTCAGCCGGATGATCGTGGGCATACTGCATCACAACCACGCCGCCCAGCGAATGGCCGACCAGGTGGACGTTGCCCAGGCCCAGGGTCTGCACCAGCGCATGCAGGTCATCGCTGAAATCGCGTACGCCGCGGGTCGCATCGACTTCCTTTGCCTCGGAGCGCCCGTAGCCGCGCAGATCGGGCGCAAACAGGCGAAATCGCTGTGGAATGGCCAGCATCAATTCTTCATAAAAGCGCGCCGCCGAACCATTGCCGTGTACCAGCAGCATCGGCTCACCCGCGTCCGGGCCACGCGTAATCACGTGGGTGCGCAGGCGCGGTGTCTCGACCACTTGCGCAGCGAGCCCCTCGAGCAGTGGCGGATTCAGCATCGGTATAATCCTTTCTACCTGAGTAAAGCGATTGTTCCGCCGGGTATTGTAGCATAGCAAAAAGAACTACAGAACTAAGGAACCAGCGAACCAGGCGGGGGGGAAGCACCAGAGCGCCATGGCAGGAACTACAGAACTAAGGAACCAGCGAACCAGGCGGGGGGGAAGCACCAGAGCGCCAGTGATAACTCTCTTTGGACTCCCAGCTTATACATTCTCCGATTCCTCAGTTCCCCGGTTCCTCAGTTCCCCGATTCCTTAGTTCTCCGGTTCCTCAGTTCCCTGGTTCTCTACTCGCGCCAGTTCAGCACTTCGCCGCCCTGTCCCATGAGCACGCTACGATCTGGTGGGCCATTTCGACGAATTTTGGCGCAACTGTTTCCAGCGTATGCATAGTGCCTCCTTTCGCTTGCACAATTCCATTCAGCAGCGTACCATGCGCGCCACCAAGCTGTATCGAACCAGGGACGGAGAAGGGGGAGACGATGAGCGAACAAACTGCGCGGGTGGTGCAGATCAATGTGAATCCGGCCGGCGGGGTGCCCAGGTTGCCGGTACCCGCGGCGCTAGTGACAACGGAAGGGGTACGCGGCGACTATCAGCGCGACCGGGAGCATCATGGTGGGCCGCAGCGCGCAGTGTCGCTCTATGCGCTGGAGCTTATCGAAGCACTCCAGCAGGAGGGCCACCCGATTAGCGCGGGCAGCACCGGCGAAAACCTGACCATCAAGGGACTGGACTGGGCAGGCCTGCGGCCCGGCGTGCGGCTCTATGTCGGCGCGGAACTGGCGCTCGAGATTACCGCGTATGCGGCGCCCTGCGCGACGATACGCGAGTCGTTCAACGACGGCAATTTCAAGCGCATCGGCCAGAAGCCCAATCCAGGCTGGAGCCGGCTATACGCCCGTGTACTGATCGAAGGCCATGTGCGGGAAGGCGATCCGGTGGTCGTCGAGGATTAATACGGTGCCAGGATTTCGACCCGCCGGTCAAAATCCTGGATCTGTTCAGGACAATTGGGGCAGAATAATCGTCACGTTGGCACCGGTGCCGGGCGTGCTCTCGATCTCAATCCGGCCGCCGACCCGTTCAACCAACAGGCGACTGCCGGCCAACCCCAGCCCGGTACTATCGGGGCGAGTGGATGAGAACGGCTCAAAGGCTCGCGCCAGGATTTCCTTGTTCATACCCGTGCCGGTATCGCTCACCACCAGCAAAATCCGGTCACCGGCGGCCCAGGCCCGGATGTTCAGGCAGCCACCGCGGTGCATCGCGGCAACGGCATTGATCACCAGGTTGAGCAGTACCCGCCGCAAATCGAGCGTTGGGATGGCAGCCAGTGGCATCGGCTGGATTTCAGTGGTGATCAGCAAATGCGGGATGTCGTTCCAGATCGGTTTGCTCAACAGCAACACATTTTGTACCAGCACCGGAATATCGCAGGCGCCACCAGTGTCATGGCGCGGCGCTTTATGCATCAGTTCACGCAATAGCGCAATGGCCTGTTCCATGGCCTGCGCACTGAGCCGCAAATCGCCGGCTCCGGTCAGGCCGCTATCCATGGCCATTTGCAGATTGCCGTAGGCGATGGTCAGCAAATTGTTGAGATCGTGGCCACTGGCGGCAATATCCAGGGCCAGTTCCCACAGTCGCCGAGCTGAGTCTGGTTGTTCATGCGCATTGTGCATCTGAGATGGAGCAGCAGGTCGAGTATCAGGCATCATAATGTATTTCCATCAAAGGGTTGAAGTATTGAAGCGTTGAAGCGTTCAAGCGTTGAAGCGTTCAAGCGGGTTGCTGTGTGCATGCTTGATTGCTTCAACGCTTCAGAGCAGGTTATTGCTCGATTGCGCGAATAGGCGAATGGGCAAACACTTCAACGCTCGAATGCTGAAATGCTTCTCCCGGTTCGCTCTGCATATTCTGGTACAGGCGCGTCGCAAACTCGCGTAGATCAGCGGCGCCGCGAATCGCGAGTACCAGGTGCATCTCGTCGTGCGACATGCGCAGATGATAGCCGCCATGGTGCAATGCCTGCTGCGGATCGCACAACAACGCTTCGGCGAAGCTCGGATCGCAGACGGCATTGCCAATCAGTCGTTCGATTTCCGGGTAATGCCGGAGGGCTGTGCGGTTCGCTCTGGTCGCGAGTTCAACGTACGGGTACATAGTTTGTTTCTTTCATCGCCTGCCGGATAAACAGCGCGATACCACTCAACAGCAGCAAGTCGCCGATGCTCCAGGCAGCCAGCCGGCCGGTGCCGTCCGGTAAAAGCAGCCAGTCACTTAAGACGGCGAGACTCTCCCAATGCGGCAGGCCAACCACGCTTCTGGTGCCCGGCAGCCGCCCGCCCTCAGCGATGACGATGTCGCCCAGTTGCGCGGCAACGTCCGGCTGCACCGGCATCAGGCCACCGGCTGCACTCATCACCAGGAAGTTCAACAGGGCGCCGCCGGCCGCCAGAACGAGGCCCGGCCGGCGGCGGTTGTGGTAGCCGAACAGGCCGATGCACAGCGCACTCGCTCCGGTGAGCAGCAGGGCCGGTTGCCAGCCGGCCAGCAGCGCTGCCTGCAACACCAGTGCCGCCCCCAGCAACCAGCCGCTACGCAGTTTCAGCCTCGCCAGCCGCCGCAGGCCGGCCCGGCCGTAGCGCGCCATCAGCCCCAGCAGGATCAGCAGTACCGCAATGGCCATCGTGATCATCGGGCCATCTCGACCAGTTGCACCAGGTGCTCGCCGATCACATTCACATGATGATCGCTGGGCGCGCCGCCGGCCATCGCCAGCGCCAGGCATGCCAGTACCACGGTAGTAGCTCGACCAATCCATTGCCATCGACTCATTGCGCTCCTCCTTCGATTGAGCAATCGTGTATGGAGCGCACAATAGGCCAGGCCAATCAACGGTCAGTGAACTCTCGGTGAACTACAAAGGCTCACGATAGCGATGGGCCGACAGTTCCACTGCCGGCCCGTTGCCATCATGCGCTTGCGCTATCGGAAAAGATAAAGTGCGTGTATGGTGATTTCTGGCGGCTAGTCGCCGGCCGCCAGGATTCGGGCGTAGAGTTGTTCGAGCTCGGAGGTGCTATCGAGGGGAAGGCCCAGTTCGTCGAAGAGGCGGCGGCGAGTGCGCTGGTAGATTTCGATGGCGGCGGCGCGGTTGCCCAGCGCCAGGTTGCAGCGCATCAGGCCGGCAGCGGCGGCTTCGTCCAGCGGGTCGAGATGCTGAGCCCGGTTGTACAGTGCCAGCGCCTCGCTCCAGCGGGCGCGCTGCTCGTAGAGCTGCGCTGTACGTTGCAAGGTCTGGCTGAACCGCTGCTCGGCTGCGGTACGGATCTCCTGGCTCCACTGGTGTTCACTCCAGGCCAGGAACGGGCCACGGTACAGATCCAGCCCGTCCATCACGCTGTCCGGGTCGTCGTTCAGCGGCTCAGTCAGTGCAAAGAATTGCTCGAGGTCATAGTCGATCTGGGCCAGCTCGCGATCAATGCGGTACAGCCGCCGGCCCTGCATAGTGATCAACCCTTCCGGCAGGAGACTGCGCAGGCGATGGATCGCGGTGCGCAACAGGGTGCGGCTGTTTTTGGCGTCACGATCCGGCCAGATGGCTGCGCACAGATCTTCGTTGTTGCTGCCGCGAGGATGACTCAACAGGTAGAAGAATACTTCGCGCGCCTGGCGCCAGCCCAGTTCGAGCTCTTCGCCGTCGATGTCGATGCAGTCGGCACCCAGAGCTTGCACGCGCACAATCGGCGTGTGGCCGTCGCCGCTGACCCGCCGCGCTGTGCGCCGCAGTAGTTCAATGCGGCCGGTGTAGTCGGCGGCGGCCGGCCAGTCGGCGGCGGCCGCCTGGCGCATCAGCCCCGGCTGGCGGGACAGTTCGGCGACCAGGAAGGCATCCCGCCCCAGGATGTGCGCCTGTTCGACCGCCGAGTGCAGCCCGGCCAGCAAATCGGTGCGGCCGGGTGGTGTCTGCTCTGCTGCGATGCGTGCCGCCATCACATACGCCAGAATGGCTTCGGTTGAGTCCGCGGCTGTGCTCCGGCGGATATAGTTGACATAATCTTGCGCTTTACTGAACTGGCGCCGGCCGATGGCAATGCGCGCCTGGATGAGGAATAGCGCGGCCTGATGCTGTGCGGCAACCGGTTCTTCCAGCCGTTCGATGGCAACGTTGGCCGCAGCGAAATGCCGCTGGTACGCCAGGAGCCGAATGCGCGCCACTTCGACGTAGCCCTGAATGAAGGCACTGCCGCGTCGGCTTTCGGCAAGTTGGTAGCAAGTCTCGGCCTGTACCCAGAGTTCCAGGTCGCAATACAGGTCGCCCAGGCTGGCGGCAATCGCGGCTTCGTACGTTGAAGCCGCAGCGGTGCGAGCGTCCTCCAGGGCAGCCTGCAACTGGTAGTGAGCCTCGCGGTACTGGCCCATCATATGCAGCACCACGCCGGTGCTGTTGCGCGAGAGCGCCCGTGCGCCGACGTTGCCGACGGTGCTCCAGTAGCCTTCGGCCTGGCGATAGGAACGCTCGGCCTCACGTAGTCGCCCGGCCTGCTCCTGGCAGATACCCAGGTCGTGGTAGAGCAGCGCCATACTGTAGATGTCGCCACGCTGCCGCTGGAGTTTCAATGCCTCGTTGAGCAATTCCATCGCGCGTTCCAGATCGCCCAGCCGGCCGTGGCAATTGGCAGCGACTCGCAGCGCATCGCCGCGCTGAGCTGCCGTTGGCCGGCCGGCCAGCACCAGTTCGGCCAGCCGGATTGCCTCGCGATAGTCACCCGTGCCGACGGCAACGCTGGTTTGAAACAGCCGCACGGTATCGGTTTCTGCCGGCTGCATAGCGGCAACCGCCATGTCGGCCAGTGCCGCAGCTTCCTGGGTACGGCTACGGCTCAGGCGAAGCCGGCCCTTCAAGCAGAGCAGGCCAGCCGGCAGGGTCTCGAGCGGCAGTACTTCAAAGCAGCGCTCGAGTGTCGCCAGTTGCCCCTGGCGAAAGAGCTGGTGGCCGCTCTGCACGAGCACCTCGCAGGCCGCCTCACGATCACCGGCCATGATGCACAGATCGAAGGCCGGCGCCCATTGTTGCTGGCCGGCATAGCCGCGGGCCACGCGCCGGGCGGTTTGCTGGAAGCGACTGAATTCGTAGCGCCGAAAGCGGGCCAGCAAGAACTCGCGAAAGAGCGGATGGTAGCGCAATACGCCGCCTTCGATCTCCGAGACAAAGACATGCTGGCGCAGCAGTTGATCCAGCATCGCTTCGGAGTCCCGGCGCTCCAGCAACCGATCACACTGGCCGGCCTGCAATTCTTCCAGCAGCGCCGACTCGCAGAGAAACTGTTGCAACGGCGGATCCAACCGGTCGAAGACCTGTTCGGTCAAAAATTCATACACCCGCCGCTCGGAGCCCTGGCCCGGCCCCAGCCAGGCCTGCGCCGCCAGCTCGGGCGAGCGCGCCATCAACAGGATCGCGGTAATCCAGCCATTGGCTTTCGCCGTGAGAGTCGCAACATCAACGGCAGCAATATCGCCGGCGGCCTGCTGCTTCAGCGCGGCTGCCGCTTCGTCCGGCGTAAAACGCAGCACCTGTTCCGCCAGCCCGACAACCCGGCCCTGGGCTGTGCGCAGCAACAAATCCGGCAGACTCGGGTAGGTTCGTGTGGCGAGGATCAGCCGTAGATTGGGTGCCCGGCGTAGCAGATCCGACACCGCCTCGCCGATTGGGGCAACCTCATCGACCAGGTGCCAATCATCGATCACCAGCGCCAGCGGCTGCCCCAGTGCAGAGAGTTCACGCCCGAGGGTCGCCAGTGCCGTCTCAATCGTCCAGCTGCTGGCGGAACGGATCAGGGCGGCCGTCAGTGGGAGTTGTGCCGGGAAGCGCTGCACCATGGTCGTGGCCATATAGGTAACGAAGGTATGCGGATCGCGGTCGTAACGGTCGAGGGCGTACCAGCAAACCGGCAGGTTGGTATGGTGGGCCCACTCGATCAGCAGTGACGTTTTGCCATAGCCGGCAGGCGCAACCAGCAGCAGCAGTTGCCGTTCATCGACCGTCGCAACAATTTCACGCAGGCGGGGGCGGTCAATCAGGTATGATGGGCGTTGCGGCAGCAGAATTTTATGCGCCACCTCGATCATAGGCATTCAACAGGTTCCGACCTGACCGGCAAGTCGCCGTGCAGCACCTGGAGCGCTTCAGCCATGCGGCTTGCCGGCGCCAGCAGAGTCACCCGGTCTCCCGGTCGGATTTCGGTATCGCCTTGCGGTATCAACAGGCGTTCCTCGCGCCCGATGGCGGCCAGCAGCACGCCTTCCGGCAGGTGCAGGGCGCGCACCATGTGTCCGGCGGCCGGCGACTCGGCCTCAATCATCGTCTCGTGATAGCAGAGCCCACTGCTACCGACATTGCCATTGGCCTGCACCGGCCCGAAGGCGCGCAGCCGATCCAGCACCGAGCGTTCGTCGAGCGTATCGTGGGCTTCACTCAACGGCGGCGCGGCATGGTCTTCGTCGCGGGCCAGGCGGGCCTGAGCCCGCACAATGTCGCTCATCGTGATCATGCCGCGCAGCCGCACCTGGCCCTCGCTGCGCTGAACCACGGCTATCTGATGAGTTTCCTGCTCGTCCATCAACATCACGGCGTTGAGCAAAGGCTCATCGACCAGCAGACCGGTACGCCGGTCGGCCAGCAGGCGCAGTGGATCCGGCCCGCGTCCCTCGGCCTGGGTACGCCGCAATCGAGCTGCGCTGACCAGGCCGACGAAGTTGTGATCGGCATCAATGACCGGATAGGACGAATAGGGCAGCAGGCGAATGCGTTCAAGCGACTGGCGGGCGGTGCTGTCGGCATCAAGAGAGACCAGGCGGCTAGCCATGACTTCGCCGACGCTGATCATCTCGAGACCGTGGCGGCGCGGGCGCCCGCGGGCATGCGGCAAATGAATACCGTCCTGTTCGAGCAGCGCCTCATAGATGGGCATCGGGCGAAAGCGGCGCGCCAGTACATAGGCCGTCATATTGGCAATCATCAGCGGCAGGATCAGGCCGTAGCCGCCGGTCATCTCGAAGATGATCAACACCGAGGTGATCGGTGCCCGAATGATGCCGGCAAAGACTGCGCCCATACCGACCAGCGCAAAGGTACCGACGGCGCTCTCGTTGTTGCCGAGCAGCAGCATATCGAGATAACCGAAGGCACCGCCGAGCATACCGCCGATGAAAAGTGAGGGCGCAAAGATGCCGCCGGCGTTGCCGCTGCTATAGGCAAACACTGTCGCGACGATCTTCATCGTCATCAGCGCCAGCAAAATCTGGAGCGCAACTTCGCCGTGCAGCGCCTCGCCCAGCACCTCATAGCCGCCGCCGGTGATGCCGGTTGTACCGAGGTAGGCCAGCGCCAGCACCGCCAGCACCCCGGTGATCAGGCCGCCGATGGCCGGGCGGGCCCAGGGCGGCACCCGGCGCATGCGCTGGAAACGCCGCCGCAGATGCAGCAGCGCATCGGTGAACAGGATCGACACCAGCGCCGCCGCCACACCCAGCAGCGCATAGGTCAGCAAGGAGGCCGGATTTTCCAGCCCATAGCCACGCGGCACCGAGAGGATGGGTTGCTCGCCGAGAATGCTATGCTCGACGGCGGCCGCCACGGCCGCCGCGACAATCACCCCCGCCAGCACCGCCTGGTCGATATTGCCGACCACCTCTTCGATGGTAAAAGTCACGGCGGCAATCGGCGCATTGAAGGCTGCCGCAATCCCGGCCGCCACGCCGACCGGCAGCATGCGCTGCTGGTTGCGCCGCGAGAGCGCCGCCGAGCGCCCGATCCCGCTGGCGATGCTGGCACAGATCTGCGCGGTGGGCCCCTCGCGACCCAGGCTGGCGCCGGTGCCGAGTTGCAGCACGCCCAGTCCGAATTTGCCGAGTGCAATGCCAAAGGGCAGGTGGCCACCTTTGACGGCATAGGCCACCTTGACCTGCGGAATCCCGCTGCCGCGTGCATCGGGAACAACGTATTGCAGCAGAATGCCGGCAATCAGGCTGCCCAACGTCGGCGTCAGGATCGTCCAGAACATCCAGGAATTGCCGGGCGCGTGCAGAGCCTGTTCGATCAACAGGTGTTCGGCAGCGAGAATAGCCAGGTGGAAGCCGACGGCGGCGAGGCCACAGAGCGCCCCGAGCAACAGGGTAAGCAAAAAAACCCGCTGGCGCTCGGTAGGCACCAGCCGCGCAGTGAGCGCCAGCAAGCGCAGTTCGAGCGCAATAATGCGGTCACGCCAGCGTTGCCAGAATTCTTGGGCTCGAGCAGGAGTTTTCACAGCTAACTATGGTTGATATTTGCGTGCGCAAGTTCCCGCCCCGAATTATACCACTTTCTGGCGGGTGTTCGCTTTCACCTGCGATAGCGCGGAGACGTTGCTCAAGTTCTGCCTGGCCACAGGGCATAAGCAAAGTCCGGCAAATGACCCTGCTGTCACCCCGACCGGAGCGCAGCGGAGTGGAGGGGGCCTTTCAACTATAGCGTTTTTGCCAGATGGGTGACTTTGCGCTCCGGCCCTCACCCCCCAACCCCCTCTCCCGTACATTCTGGCACGACGAATGCCTTACACTTTGAGTTGGTCATCACCGGCGCCAGCCTGACAGGAGCGGGGGAGCCGGGCACGCACGTTGCCATGTGCTCCCCGCTCCTGCCAGGCAAGTGCGCCATGGGAACCCGGTTTCGCGAACCCAACTCACCGCGCTGGCCTGAGCGGGAGCGGGGCCGGGGGTGAGGGCCGTCCGGCATAGCAAAAACTCTATCGTTGAAAGCGCTCCCCCGCTTCCCCGCTCCAACGCTCCCCCGCTCCAACGCTCCAACGCTCACCCCAACAGCCGCTTGCCCAGCCAGGTCAACATCTCGGTATCCAGCGTTTCGCCGGCCTGGTAGCGCCGCAGCAAGTGATGTACTTGCTGGCGTTCCTGGGCGTCGCGGATGAAATCGAGCGACAGATACAACTGGCCGTTATGCTGACCGATGTAGGCGCCCACACCGGCGCCGCGAGCCTGGGCCTGCAGCAGGCCCTGCTGGAGATCCGGCGCCGTGATCAGCAGCGGCGGTTCGTCCGGTGGCGCAGGAGTTGACCGGGCCGCGCTGCGGGGCGGCGCCGCGATCTGGCTGTAAGCGGTGGCGATGGCCGCGATCAAGGGACGCCCGCGCAGATTATCGAGATCATCGCGATACTTCTGCTTGACATGCACGATAGTGTACTCGCCACGAGGGTATCGCTCTATCATATTGGGCTCTTTTTGCCGGGCAACCGGATGGAAGTGCGGGTAACGCCGCTGCCGCAGGCGCAACTTCACGACGCAAACCAGTTTGTGCATAGATTTGGTGCGGGTTTTGGTTTTCCCACTCGGCCGGCCAAAGTGCGTCTCGCGTTCCCGCCAGCGGCTAATGTAGCACCAGGTAAGGCGCGAGCGGTCGGCGAGGCGAACTTCGCCCTGCAACCAGGGATCGCGGTAGAACGTGTCGATGGTTTTTCGGGCGTCTTTGCGGTTAACTTTTTCGACCAGTTTGGCTGGTTGTTTCCAGTCACGCATGTCGATCTGCAACTGCACCGGTGTTTTTGGCCGTACATCGGCGCGCAGGCTTTTCAGCTGGTCGATCACATACTCGAGCGAGCTCCAGCCGCCGGAGTTTTTTGTTAGGGATTGTCCGGTATGCCACATGCCCATAAAACTGACAATGGCAATCGCAAAGGCAAGGAAAAAAAGGATTGGTGAAATCCCACCAAATGGTATCCCGCCCATGATCGCCAGCACAAACAAAATTCCGAAAACCAGACAACCGGTACGAGCTCTATTCTCGCGCTGTTGCTGGCGATAGCGCAGATGCTGGAGCAACTGGATCCAGGTGTCGATGCGATAACTGCCGGTGATCTGTCTGGTTTTGAGCATACCATCCGCATTGATGCCGGCCGGCGCCGATACTGCCGGGAGTAGCTGAGTTGCCTGAGTATTTTGCACGATAGCCTCCCTCTCTGTTTGCAGTTTGCAAAGCTATGATGGCAATACCGCATAAGTAACGCTGTGACCTAAAAGGGGGTATCATCGGTTCGCTTCCCGCCAAGGAGGAACTGATGAAAACCCCGAAGCCATTATATCCGAGCGAACGCATCATCTACCATCCCGAATTGTCCGCATGCCCCGTGTGTGGAGGAACCGTGAAGCTGTGGAATACCTTGCTTTGGGACAAGACCGTGCAGACCCTCACCGGGGTGCGCTCGGTGGCGAGCCGTCCAGCCGGCTGTGCGAACCCGCAGTGTGCCGGAGCGACGATGCGCTTGCGTTCGTCCGCAGGGCAACAGGTCGCGCTGCCGTTCACGACCTATGGCTATGATGTGGTCGTGCGGATTGGCTGGCAGCGCCAGATGCGCTGTGCTACCTATGCCGAGATCCATGCCGATCTGACGCCGAAGATTCAGATCGCCGAGACGCAGGTGCGCCGCCTGTATCAGCAGGTCTACCTGCCCCTGCTGGCCTGTCACGAACGGCAGCACCACGACCGGCTGACCCAGGTCGCCACAGCACACGGCGGGTTGGTGCTGGCCCTTGATGGCCTCGCTCCCGAAGGTGGGGAACCTCAGTTGTGGTGTATCCGCGACCTGCTCACCGGGGTGGTGCTGCGCAGTGGCTGGCTGAGTGGGCAGGATCAGACGACCTTTGAAGGATTCCTGCAGCCCCTGCGGACGCTGGATTGGCCCATTCGCGCCATCGTCAGCGACAAACAGCGTGGTCTGGTGCCCGCCATCGCAACCGTGTTGCCCACCACGCCCCACCAATTGTGCCAGACCCACTATCTGCGGAATCTGGCCGACCCGTTGGCCCGTGCCGATTCGTCGCTGACGGTCGCACTGCGCCATGCCGTCCGGCAGGAACTCGGGCCGCTGGTGCGCGCCGAGCCGCCACCTGACCCCGCCGTCCCCGGGGTCTTGACGATGACGGGACTGCTGGTGTCTCCCGCTGCGGCTGCCGCGACCCCACCCCCGTCCGACCCACCTGCGCCCGCGACGACGGCCCCTCCCGCCCCACCCACACCCGCGATCCCACCCGACCCCGACGCCCAGGTGGTGGCGGAGAGCGTGACCCACCTGCTGCGCCGTGTGCGCTATCTGCTGACCCTCACGGGACGCCCGCCGCTGCGCCTGGCCGGTATGGAACTGTACGCCGGATTGCAGGAGGTGATCACCCGAGGCCAACGCTGGCTGGCGCATCGGGACGACCCGCACCTCGCGCAGGTGGTGCGCGGGCTGCAGGCGGCGATGACCCCCGTGGCCGCACGCATGGCGGACATCCAGCAGGGAGCGGACTGGCTGGCGCGCATCACCACCATCCTGTCCGCTGACGCCGACCCCGCACCGACCGCTGCACCGGTCGCCCACCAGCTGCAGACCTGCCTGGACCAGCTGGATGACGAGCCGGTTACCCCCGACATGGAGGCGTTCCGGCAGCATCTGCAGAAGGTCAGCCGGAGCTATTGGCCGGGGTTGTTTCATTGCTATGACCATCCGGACATTCCTCGAACGAATAATGGCATGGAAAGCCTCTTCCGTGACACCCAACGGCGCATCCTCCGCACCACAGGCCAGAAGGGACGGACTCGACGGATTCTGCATCGCTCCGGTGCATGGGAACTCATCCCACACCCTCCGACCGAAGCCGCCACCATCGAGGCGATCCAGCAGATTGCCCCAACTGACCTCGCCGCTGAACGCCAGCGCATGCAGCAGCATGCCAAACGCTTTCGCCTCCACACCCGTGCGGCGCGTCAAACCACGGCCCATTTCGATCAATTGGAACAGCACTGGTTGGCCCTCCCGCCAACCGCTACAGCGTGACTTATGCGGTATTGCAAAAAATGGTATCGATTTCATGCGCCTTTGGCGTCGATCCAGCCGGCGAAGGCTTCCACCACCAGTGGATCCCAGATCGTACCGGCCGCCATACGCAGTTGCTGAATGGCCTGGATCGAACTAAGCACGCGGTTGTAAGGAC
>DAOTUJ010000040.1:0-5701 GCA_034437175.1 Chloroflexaceae bacterium
GTCCTTACAACCGCGTGCTTAGTTCGATCCAGGCCATTCAGCAACTGCGTATGGCGGCCGGTACGATCTGGGATCCACTGGTGGTGGAAGCCTTCGCCGGCTGGATCGACGCCAAAGGCGCATGAAATCAATACCATTTTTTGCTCTATGCAATCCTTCATTGCTACCGACCATGTGTTCGTATGTTATAATTATTGCAACTGTGACTTCTCGCACCCTGCGACATGGTCAGGGCCGGCTGCGGCAGGGCGGAAGTTGTTTTCACGATGCCAAAGGAAACATCCGTGACTATTCACCGGCTGGTGGCTGATTGTGCCGAACGGATCGAGCAGAGTCATGTTGCTCGTGAGCAGGCGCTTGCTCGTTCGCGGGCCTTGATCCGACTCTGTGCCAATAGCATTCGGGCGGCGCACCGGGCCGAATTTGCCGGTGCCGAAGAATTGCTGGCCACTGCGGCTGCCGCTGCCGCCGGGTTGCGTACCGCCGTCGCCGGGCATCCCGAGCTGTATTATGCCGGCTATACCCAGGATGCGCTCAAGGAGTATGTTGAAGCTGCGCTGGTCTGTGCCTTGCTTCAGCAGAAAACGCTGCCCGCTGCTGCCGATTTGCAGGTCGAGGCGGCGGCCTATCTCAATGGCCTGGCTGAGGCTGCCAGCGAACTGCGTCGGGCCATCCTCGATGGCATGCGCCGCGGTGAGATTGAACGCGGCGAACATTTGTTGCTGATGATGGACGAGGTGTATAGCGCGCTCGTTACCGTCGATTTTCCCGATGCGATTACCGGCGGCCTGCGCCGTACCACTGATGCGCTCCGGGCGGTGCTGGAACGAACTCGCGGCGATGTGACGGCTGCGTTGCGCCAGGAACAATTACTGGCGGCGCTGGCGCGCTTCGAGGCGCGTATCGACGCTGAAGTTGAGCACGACGATGAGTGACGGTGACTTTCTGCGCAACCAGTCCCGGCTCGGCACGGCGGCCCTGCCGGCGGCGGTGCTGGCCGCCATCAATGATTGCGCTGATGCTTGCCGGCTGACTCTCGATGCGCTCAGCGGCGAGCGCGAACGCCTGCGCGCCGCGCTCGACCGGCGCATTCGCTCGGCGCCCGATGGCCCGGTACGCCGGCTCTGTGCCGTCGATGGGGCCAATGCGACGGTCTCGGCGGCCGGGGCGGCGTTTGCGGCGATTGCGGCGGCGGCGGTCGAAGAGGCCACCCTCACCGACCAGGAAGTACTTGTGCGCCTGCTGCCGCCGGTCGAAGAACTTGAAGGCATTCTGGGCGGCCTGCGTTCGGTGCTGGAATTGCGCTTGCTGGCCCGGCGCATCCGGGCGACCAGCAGCGGCCTGTTTGTGCTTGATGGGTCGTTTTATTCGATGTTGCTCGAAATCAATCGCTTGCTGGTGCGCTTTGCTCAGGATCATCGCCACGGCCGGCCGCCGGACTGGTGGGCCGGCTTTCGCCCGCTGCTCGAGGGGCTGTTCAGTGAGGGCGACTGGGAACTGGTGCTGGAATGCCGGCGCGTGATTGCGCATCCCAAGCTGGCTACCGCCGCCGACGATGTGGCCGCCCTGGCGCCGCAACTTAGCGGTACCGTCACCGACCGTACGCTCTGGAGCCATGTTTTGCACCCCGGCGAGTATGCGCTGCCTGTCCCGCTCATTCGCCAGGATCGCCCGCATTTGCTGACCGGCTATCGTGGTACCGGCATTCCTGATTTTCGTGAGCGTCGACAGCGGATCGAGCAAGGCTATGGGCAGCTCTATGTGCTGTATTATCGCCCCGATGCCAGTGGCCCGGCCTATCGCCTTGAATTGCCGGCGGCGCTGATTGCTCGCGAGCCACTCGGCGCGGTGCTGGCCACCTTTCGCGCCGCTCTACGCGTCAATAGCCTCCAGGAGCCGCTGCCGCAGTTTCTGGCCGATGCCATCTGCCGTCAGCTCGGGCGCGCGCTGGCCGCCACCGCCGAGGGCGCGCGCACTAGCTTGCAACGTGACTTCGATCTGGCAATGGTCAATCGTTACCTCGGCCCGTACCGCACGCCGCGCGGCTAACCTTGCGCGCCAGCGCAACGCTTTCCTGAATTACAGGACGTACGCAGTCGGCAAGGAAAGAACCTTCTTTTTCATTCGTTTTGGCGGCTTTGCCGCCAAAACGAATGAAATAAAGGTTTCCTTTTATTTTGGCAGCAAAATTGCCAAAATAATAAGTGAGGAGACCATTTTAGTAAAAAGAGGGAATATGCCTGCCTTGATCATGTATCCGGGAGTTATTTATGGGCCGCTGCGCTCGCGACGGCTGGGTCTCTCGCTGGGTGTCAATCTGTTGCCGGTGGGTCGCAAGGTGTGCTCGTTCAACTGTGTCTACTGCGAGTGTGGCGATACGACTGAACTGATCGACCAGTCGCGTGATGAACAGGGTCGCCGTACGACCTTTCCTCCAGTGGAAAAAGTTCGGCAGGAAGTTGCTGCGGCCCTGCGTGAGTATCCCAATCTCGATGCGATCACCTTTGCCGGCCATGGCGAGCCAACCCTGCATCCGCGCTGGCCCGAGGTTGTCGAGGCCGTTCGCGAATTGCGCGACCAGCTTCAGCCCCAGGCGAAAGTCGGTGTGTTGACCTCGGCGGCGCTGGTGAATCGCCCACGCCCACGCGCCGGCATCGATCGCTGCGATTTGCGTATGATGAAGCTCGATGCCGGCGACGATGCGACCTTCCAGGCCATCGACCGCCCCGCCGATAATGTCGATCTGGAGACGATTATCAGCGAATTGGCGCGCATGCCCGACATTCTTGTGCAGACATGTCTGATCGATGGGCCGGTGCAGAATATCCAGGGTTCACCCTGGGAGGCGCTGGTGACCGCGATTGGCCGCATTCGGCCTACGCTGGTGCAGCTCTACCCCGTTGATCGGCCCACTCCCGAGCTCTGGGTGCGCAAAGTGCCGCACGATGTTGTACTCGAACGCGCCGCCGAACTCCAGGCGCGCACCGGCGTGCCCGCCGAAGCTTTTGCGTAGCAAATCGTGATCCGTCCGTCACGGGGTAGGGCAAAGCAGCGTCCACAGTTTACGCGGATCAACTCCTTTCCTGAGCAAGTCTCGTGGTACAAGATTATTACCGCTTTCTATGGACGCTGCTTTGCCGCTACCCCCCACACGCCCCCACCAGAGCAGTCGGATCCAGGTTGCGCCCATTCAGCCAGACCTGGTAATCCAGGTGTGGGCCGGTGGTCATGCCGGTATCGCCCATCAACCCGATGATGGTGCCGGCAGTGACATGCTGGCCGGAGTTGACCAGAATGCGCTCGAGGTGAGCATAGCCGGTGCGCCAGCCGCTGCCATGATCGATGACGGTGACATAGTTGCCGCCCGGCCAGCTGTCCTGACTGGGGTAGGCAATGCCGTCGTGCGTAGCGACAATGGGCACGCCGAAGCTGGCGCCTGACTCGGCCCAGCCGTCGCCGTTGGCATCGATAGCCAGGTCGACGGCCCCCCAGACTTCGGCCGGAGCATGGCTGCCCACGCCGTAGCCCTGCGTCATCACCACACGCCCACGTAACGGCAGAACCGGGCAGCCGACCGGACCGGCCGCGCTCATGGCAAAGCTGCCGGGCGGCACGACGATCTCGTGGACGCTCCGGTCGACCGGGGGCGGCGGTGTTTTGCGGGCGCTGCGTCCGCTTAATTCGTTTTCAAGTAAAGGCCGGGCGGCCGGTTCCGGTTGCGCGGTGGCGACCGGATCAGGGTTGGCAGGTACGGCAGTGCGAAAATACTGGTCGTCGGCCAATGGATCGCTGTCGGTGAGTTCGAGCGGCAGCATCAGCGGTGAGACCGGCACGGTCTCTAAATCGGCATCGGCAGTGGCAGTGGCAGCAGCGATCAGGTCAGGTTCCGACTTCGGTGCCGGCTGTGCTTCGGGACGTGGTAGGCCGACGGCGTGGCGTGGTACGACCCGTTCGATGGCCGGTGGCGGGGCGATGCTGTTGCCGCTGCTGCCCGCAAAGCTGAAGCGCGGCAAGTTGTCGAGCCGCAGGTTGCTGGTGAGCAAGGCGCTGGCCAGCGTCGCAACGACCAGAGCCTGGGCGCCGACAAAGGGCAGGGGCGCGGCGATCAGCGGGGCAGCGGTTACCTGTTCTTCAGCCACGCCGAAGATGAACGCCAACCGCCCGATCTCATCATGGCTGAGGCGGCGCAGTCCACATTCGGCTTCCGCAAGCAGGCGAGCAGGGATGCCGCTTAGTCGTGCGACATCCAACAACGTCAACCGCCGGCTGCGCCGCAACTCGCGAAAACTGTCCATATTTCGGCCTCCTGGAACATAAAAAGGCGGCAACGTGCCCCTACGATAGCACGTTGCCGCCTCTTCCAGGATGACATTTCCCAAACAACTCGGCGCATCTTGAATGAGGCGTCAGGTTGCCGGATATGCCCGGCAGCAATTCTCAGAACGGCTGAACCGGCATTCATTGCCGGCTACCGCATCAGGAGCGGCCCGGCACCGGTTCTTCGGGCCTGGTTCTCCGGTTCTGATACTAAAGCCGCTGGCGTTGCGCCTCTTCGGTTTCAATCTCGCGCAGTTTGGCATGGTATTCGCGGCGGGTCAGTTTGAGGTGTACGACGGCAGCAATCGCAACGGACACCACCATACCAGGCCAGAGCAGCATCTCATAATTGCTGTAAACCCCGGCGACAAAGGCCAGGGTGACGCCGGCAAGAAACACCAGGCCGCTCATCATATACACTTCGAAACCGGTACTCTTTAGATATACTTCGTCACGCGGGCTGCGTGTTTGCTGTGCCATCGTTCCTGACCTTTCGCTGATATGCGGAAGCACCTGTTTCTGGATCGTACCATGTTCCAGGGTGGCAGGCTAGAGCCGAAAACTGTGCATTCACCGTCAATTAACTTGACACTCAGCCTGAAGCTGTATTGTCGGCACCCGGCGCCGATGGTAAAATAGAGGATATTTATACGACTTACGCAATCGGCGTGGTTGCTCGCGCCGCAACCGGCGCTTTCCGTGTAACTCGTGTCAGGGATTGCTGTGATGTTTGCGGCGAAGCCGCAAACATCACAGCAATCCCATGGTTCCTTCCGCCCTGCCGGAGGCGAAGATAAGGTTTCGCAGTGCGACTGCGTAAGTCAAAGCTTAGAAGGAGGCAATTATAGAAGAGCAGTTTACTGCCGATGGCAAACGGTTATATCTTACCGAGGCGCCCCGCCGGCGCGCCCTGCTGGTCGGCGCGGAAATCAGTAGCGCACGCAACCCCTGGCCTGCCGAAGACTCGTTGCAAGAACTGGCGATGCTGGCCGATACGGCCGGCCTGGATGTCTGCGGCAGCATATATCAGAAGGTGACCCACCCCTATCCCAAGTTTTTCATTGGCCCCGGCAAGGTGCGCGAAGTGGCCGAGTTGCGCGATCAGCTCCAGGCGGATCTGATTATTTTTGATGATGAGTTGACGCCCGGCCAGACGAATAACCTCGAAAAAGAATTCAACAGTGCGGTGCTGGATCGCACGGCGCTGATTCTGGATATTTTCGCTCAGCACGCTCGCACCCACGAGGGCCGCATTCAGGTGGAACTGGCTCAGTACGAGTACCTGCTGCCGCGCTTGCGCCGCCAGTGGACGCACCTGGAACGCCAGGCCGGTACCGGCGGCGGTACTTCCGCCGGTGGCGTGGTTGGTTTGCGTGGGCCGGGT
>DAOTUJ010000041.1:0-6011 GCA_034437175.1 Chloroflexaceae bacterium
AAGCAACGGCAGCACGGTGATGAACGACACGAAGGGGGCAAAATCGTCGGGATTATTGGTAAGCAGATGGCGCACCCCGACCGTCATCATGGTCGCAACAATATTCGTGTCGTGAATCTGCGTACTGTAGCCGCTCTCCAGCAATGTCAGTAGTTGAGTCGTTACCAGTGGCCCATCCTCGGCCACTTGAAATCGTGTGGCGAACTGACGCACCGCTGCGGTAAGCTCGGCAATAGGAATACCAACACTTGGTCGTGCCAACGTGGCAAGAAACTCGCGCATGACCTGCCGGCTGATCCAGAGTGGGGTCTGCCGGGCTTCATAGCGCGCAATTGCCGTGCGCGCACGGTCATAGAATGGCGACGAATCCACGCTGGCATACACCAGAATATTCGTATCCAGGAAGATCGGATCAGCGGCCGCGGTCGTCATACAGTTCCTCACGTCGGAGTGGCAGATCGTCCGGCCAGTGATCCAGATGCAGGCGGGGCAAAGGCGCCGGCGTGCCTCCGAGCGTCCCCGGCGTTGCTTGCTGAATGACCTGGGTTGTCAGATCCTGCAAGAGATACAGCTTCTCCTGCAGTGAGAGCTGACGCACCAGTGTGCGTACGTGGGTAAGGTGATCGACAGTCATCGTTGCCTCCTCTGTGCGTTGTGCTATGGATAGTATACGATAACGACGACCGGTATGGAGCGCATTGGGAAGAGCGTGCGAACGCACGAACGGTTTCAGTGGTCAGAGAGCCGCTGCTCCTGCTGTCGAAACATCCAGCGTGACATTCCACAGAATTGTGTGTTTTGACATCTTCACAACCGTTTTTTAACCTGCTATACTGTGCTCCCACAACCACTTGACGTTCCTGCAGCTGAATGGTCCGCTCGCCGCTTCCCTGGTGGGATGTGGTGGCCGGCGCCGGCGGCTCTGCCCCGGCGCTGGTGTGCGATGTATCAACGGCATGCCTGGTACTGGCCGCGTCAACCGCCCGGCGCAGTCCAGGCCTATCACGGAGGAACAGACCATGAGCGAGCTTGACCCGACCCGGAACGATGCTGAGCAGCCGGAGGCTATCCCCATGTCTGCGGGTGAGCAGCGCTGGGAACAGGCCCGGTCGCAGACCCGCTGCGCCCTGCCGCGCCTGCGCGAACTGGCCGTCCATGCCAGCCTGGCCAGCCCGGTGATGCTGGGCTTCATCAATGCCCATTCCTGGGGGCGGGGCGCCTGCTGACGCGGGTGGCCACAGGTTTCACGCGAACCGTCATGGCAAATCCCATGCCCCAATCGCTCCCGGCAATCCTCGACCGCTTGCTCAACCCACCTGACGCTCCATCACCACATTCGAGCTGGCTTCAGGCCATGCACCAGTTTGGTGTTGCGCTCGGCGCAGCGCCGGCGCCAGTTGCCGCCTTCGTGGCTGCCTGGCGCCGGCTCTACCGGGTGACGCTGTTGCTCGATCATTTGCAAGACGGGGATGCACTCGAGGAGGACTGGCTGGCCACGTTGCCGCCGGCTGTGCAGTACCACCTGGCCTTCAGCGCCTACGTCGAGGCGCAGCGCAGCCTGGCGGTGCTCGATACGCAACAGGTTCCACCGGCGACCCTGGTGCAGCTCCAGCAGCTCTGGGCGGCCTCGGTGGCACAGCTGGCCGCCGGGCAATACCGCGACCTGACACTGTCACCCCAGGAGCTGGCGGCACAGCCTGCCGGCGCGCTGGATGCCTACGAGGAGATTGCTGCCGGCAAAACCGGTGCCTCGTTCGGGCTGGCTTTTGGCGGCGTGGCGCTGCTGGCGACCGACGATGATGCACTGGTGACCGCAGCCACCAATGCCGGCCTGACCTTCGGCATGCTCTTGCAGTATCACGACGATCTCTGCGATGCGGCGGAGCAATCCGCACAGCCGGATACGCTGACGCTGGGCCGGGCGCTGCTGGCGGCGCAGCCGCCGGATGCCGGGCAGCTCACTGCCGAAATCTTCTGGCAACTGATCTATGCTCATTATGCCCGGAGTCTGGCGCAGATCCTGGCACCGCTGCCGCCCGCGGCGCAGCAGATCATCTGGACTTTGCTGGACGCCAGTTTTGGCCCGCCGCCGATCCTGCCGGATACCGGGCCAATGCCGGGAGCCGCCCAATGAACCACGATCTGGCCTTTCGCAGCGGGGCGCTCAGCATCGTGCTGCTGGGCCTCCTGACTGGCGTGCTACTCTGGCCCTTGCCCAGCCTCGGTTTTGATGCCGACCTGCAATCCGGTCAGGTGCGTGCAGTCTACCCGGACACCCCGGCGGCACAGGCTGGACTGCAGGCAGGCGACCGCATCCTGGCGATCTATGGCTACCCCTGGAGCAGTGTCGAACAGCGCTTGCTGCTGGTGCCGCTGCCCTGGCAGCCGGGCACGCCAAGCCCGATGACGCTGGAACGTGATGGCAATATCTACACCCTGGTGCTGCGAGCAGGCGCGCCGGATCTGTTCCTTCAGATCGAAAAAGGTATCCGCCTGCTGGTCGCGCTGATCTGCTGGAGCACCGGCATGCTGCTGGGCAGTTCGCCGCGCGCGCTCGACCAGGGCCTGCGCCAGGCGGCCTGGTTCTGGGTGCTGCTCGGCGGCACGCTGGCAATCTACCCGCTGGTGGCAGTCGTGTCCTATCCGCTGACCGTCGCCGTGCTCTGGCTGCAATGCAGCCTGCTGGCGCCGATGGCGGTGGCGATGAATCTCTGGTACCCGAAGCGGCCGCTGCCGGCGTTTGCCTACGGGCGCACGCGCCGGCTCCTGCTCGGCGCGATCGGGCTGCTTCAGCTCGGGTTGTTTGGCCTGGCCCTGTATGCCGGTGCGGTCACGGTGCTCTACGACTGGCTGCATCTGCTGGTGCCGCTGGTTTTTGTTGCCGGCTTCGGCCTGAGTGCTGCTCTGCTCGGATGGGCCTACCGGCGCACGCAGATCGGCCATATTCGGCGCCAGATTCACCTGATCGCCCTGGCTTGCCTCGTCACTACCGGCTGCTGGATCGTGCTGCTGCTGGCCGGCGCCAGCGACCGCAGCTTGCACATGACCATCCCGCCTGCCGCGTATCCGCTGGCGGCCTCGCTCATCCCGCTGGCCTACCTCGCCGGCGGCATCAGCGCCGACCTGATGCGCCTCGACCAGCTCATGCGCCGGGTAGCGCCGCACGCGCTGGCAGTGCTCGTGCTCCTGCTGGCGCTGCTGGCCGGCAGCGAAACTGGTGTGCTCAGCACGATACCCATCGTGATCGTGCTGGCAGTGCTGGCGCTCTACCGTCCACTGCTGCAGCTCGCGCAGCGCCTCGTATTCGGTCGCGATGCCATGGCCGGTGGTTATGCACCACTACACCACGCCATCCACCAGCTGGGAACCTCGCTCGACGCCGATGACCTGGCGGGTTTTGTCACCGAGGGCATCCGGCGCACCTTTGCTGAACCACCGCTGGCGATTTACCTGCGCCGCGACCGTGAGCGTGATCAGCTCGACCGGGTGCTGGCGGACGATATCGCAGTGCCGCCGATGATCGCGCTGCCGCCGCCGATGCTCCCCGGCGGGCTCCAGTTCGCGGCGACGGTCCAGCAGCAGATTGGCACCCACGATGATCCGTCGCTTACTGTGCTGGCCTTTCATACCGACATCACCCTCTGGGCTGAGATTCGGCATCAGCGCGGCGAGTTGTTGGGGCTGATCGTGCTCGGGCCACGTGGCGATGTCGACCCCTACCAGCCCGAGGATCTCCGCCAGCTGCGCCAGCTGCTGGCTGCAGCCGGACTGGCCTTCGCCAACAGTGCCAGCTATGCCGAACAGGTCGCCGCCGAGGAAACCATCCGCCAGCTCTACCGCCGCATGCAGCAGATCCAGGAAGAAACCGCCGCCGCCATCGCCCGCGAGCTGCACGACGAAGTCCTGAACGTCAATGTGCGCCTGAACCTGGAAACCCTGCGCCGGCTGCTGGCGCGAACATCCGACAATCAGGTGCGTGATGAGCTCCAGATGGTGATCGACGGCGAGGAGAACACGCAACAGCAACTCCGGCTGATCTGCGAGCAACTGCATCCGAGCTACAGCGACGACCCGCTGGGTCTGGCGGCCTCCCTGCGCGGCCTGGTCGACCAGCAGCGCAGCCGCTGGCATGGCCAGATCACGCTGGCTATCGAAGGAGAGCCGATTCCGATTGCGCCGCCGGTGCAACGTGAACTGCTGCGCATCGCCCGCGAGGCGCTGATCAACGCCATCAAACACGCCGATGCCTGCACCATCACCGTATCGCTGCGGTTCCCATCGAGCCCGGACGAAACACTCGATCTGCGCATATGCGATAATGGTCGTTCACAGAAGCCGATTGTCTCGCGCCAGGGCCACCACGGGCTCCAGTACATGCGTGAGAGCGCCCGTGCCATCGCCGCAAGCATCACCTGGCAGCGCGGCGATGCGGGTGGCACATGCGTTGAAGTGCAGGTTCCGGCAGCACAGCTATCACCCGCTGATGCGGAACCCGATACGCGGCCGGTGATGTTTGGAGCACCAGCATGAATCAGGAACCCCTCCTGCCGCCGGGCGTATTGCGAAGATCGGCACTGGTGCGCAGCGCCGCCTACCACGCTGCGATGGTCGGCGTCTTGCTGGCTAGCAACAGCGTAACCCGGCGCACACAGCATCCCTTCGCCGGCAACATGCACAGCCTGGCCTTTCCCGCAGTGGTCGCCATCACCGCCGGCTTCACCCGGCTCAACCCGGCCGAATGCGCCGACTGGGCGCAACAACCCACTGCAGGCGACATCCGCGAGTTGCTGGGGGGCAGCGTGCTCGGTGCCGCCGCTTGCCTGAGCATGCTGGGCATCGCCGCGGCGCGTGGCTGGGTCAGCGCCCCGGCCTGGGGCTGGGAGGGAGACCCAACGATTCCCGAAGTCCTGGCAGCAATGGGCTGGAACAGCGCAAGCACCGCGCTGCTGGTGAGCAATGAAGAACTGATCTTTCGCGGCTACGGCCTTGATACGCTGCGCTCTGCGTTCGGCACTGCCGGGGCCGTTGCAATCAGCGTGCTCCTCTTCGCGCGCTACCATGGACCAGGCGCCAAACAACTGCTCGGCCTAAGCCTGGCCGGCCTGTTCTTGAGCTTCCTGCGCCTGGGCAGCGGCAAGCTCTGGCTGGGCTGGGGCTTCCACTTCGGCTGGAACCTCGTCCAGCAGGCTGTCCTCGGCCCTGCCGATGGTCCGCCCTCGCTGCGCCCGCTCCAGCTCCACGGCCCACCCGCCTGGATCGGCCGCCCCGGCCACCCCGAACCGGGCTGGCTGCAGATCCTGGCAAACGCGGCACTGGCGGTAGGGGCGGGACGATGGTGGTGGCGTACATACAAAGAATAAGTGGCTATACCATTGCAGGTTCGGTCACACTACAAATCTAGATGTATTTGGGTGGATTGAGTTGCTTCGACCGGCTGTTCAAGGTTATCAAGTGGGAATCCTTCTTTGGCATACTGGCGTGCATTCTTCAAGGCAGTATCGGGATTCATGTTCGCGTAACAGTAGATGCACCCGTGAGGACAACTGTCATAGTGACCAATATCACGGCTGTCTATGCAACCACATTCCGTACGAGTAGCAACACTTCGCATTGACATGCCCCCTGCTTTCGCAACCTCCTCGACCAAATCAGGATCAACACAATGTGCCTTTTTCACTCCAGGCACAAGGGATTGAATGGTGTCTTCGGCACAGACAAACAGTTTTATTCCGTGATTGTGAGCAATATCACGTAGCGTTGTAACAAGCTCTATTTGTAATGCCTGATCTCCTTCGTTGCTTGCATAACGATAATCAAAACTGATACCCTGACTCTCAAGATTTGCAAAGTTACGACGTGTCTTGCGGTACAAATCCACAAAGCTGATACCAAATCAAGTTGCGGTCTCCGCAAAAGGAGTGTATGCTGATAGTAAGGTGAAGCGACCGCAATGAGGGAGCCCATGGATAAGCCGATGCCACAGATCGACGAAAGCGCCGAGGAGTTACGCG
>DAOTUJ010000042.1:0-41857 GCA_034437175.1 Chloroflexaceae bacterium
GCTCGGTCGGTGCCGGGTCGACGGCGGGGAAGCCGGGGGTTTGCGGGTCGTGCTCGGCCGGTGCCGGGTCGACGGCGGGGAAGCCGGGGGTTTGCGGGTCGTGCTCGGCCGGTGCCGGGTCGACGGCGGGGAAGCCGGGGGTTTGCGGGTCGTGCTCGGCCGGTGCCGGGTCGACCGGCGTGAAGATCGTATGGTCGGCGATGAAACTCAATATCAGTTTTTCGACCGTTTCCGGATCATTGACCACAATGATATGATTGGCACCCGGCACCGAGATCAGGTTTGTGCCCGGCACATGATGTTGGATATACTTCGAGTCTTCGACAGTAAAGACAGTATCGTCTTCGTCGACGGCCACCCAGACCGGCTGGTGCATCGTTTTCAGCACCTCAACGCCGTCGTAGCGGGCGATGCCGCGGTAGATCAGCATCCAGGAGCGCAGGGTAGTATGCTCAGCGTCGGAGAGCAAGCGCAGCGGCTCGATATCGCTGGTACCGCGGAAGGCCTGCATATCGGCGTGCAGCAGGCGGCGGCGCTCGCCGGGCAGGAATTCGAGCAACTTGCCGGTCGCATTCAGCGCCCAGGGCGCATTGCGAGCGACCCAGGCCGGCAGGCCCGGCGCCTTCATGGTTGTATCCAGCAGCACATAGCCCTTGCTTAAATCGGGATGCGCCTGATGGAACATGGTCGCCACCATACCGCCGAAACAATGGCCGACAATAATGAAATCATCGATGTCGAGCGCCTGCAGAATCTCGTAAACATCGGCAGCCACCCGTTCGAGCGCATAATCGGCGGCGCGGCCGGGCCGATCCGAATAACCGTGGCCCCGCAGATCGATAGCCAGCGTCGAATAGCCGGCGGTGTGCAGAGCCGGATACTGAACGTGCCAGGACAGGTGGTCGCCGCCGGCGCCGTGCAACAGTACGATGGTATGCGAGCTACGGCGGTGCCAGTCGACAAAAATTCGCACGCCGGAACTGGTCGTAATCAAGCGTTCAGTATCGTCCGATGCATCATTGGCAATCGTTTTCTCAGCAGCGTTGGCACGCACCGTCTCGAGATCGGCCTGCGCCAGTTCGTTGAGCGGCACCGGCGTGCGCGGCACCGTGCCACCGAGTTTCTCAATAGCATCAACGACTTGCAGCACGCCATGATGATGCACCAGCGTCACCAGGAGAGTACGTCCGGGCGGCAGAGTTGCCCCGATCCGCCGCAGATCCTGATTGGAATACGCCAGGTTCAATACAGCCGCCGTACTTGCCCCGACGATGGCGCCCATCACCAGGCCCAGCACCCCGAAAATAACAGCGAAAACCAGCGCCCCGCCGAGCGCGGTGCTCAGCAAGGCATCAGCGGTAAAATCGGCGGCAGTTTCAGCCAGGGCGAAGGCGGCTGAGAGCAGCGCGCCAAAGATGCCGAAGGCCAGTGCACTGCCCAGACCACCGACCAGCATCCCGAAGAACAGGCCACGGGCCGGCCCGACGTTCTCGCTCTGCTGAAAACTGACCCGGCCTTCATCATCCCGGTTAATCAGCGCGATATTGCCGATCGCCACCGCCTTGTGGCGGTGGTCGAGGCGGCGTAACTTGCGGCGCGTTCGGCGCGCCTGGGCTGCCGTGTAGAAACTGCCGACGACCAGATCTTTCTGGCGCGGGTCGACCGGCGTCTCAGTCATCGTGGCCGGCATATAGCGGCGGATGAGTTCATCGCTGCTGCTTTGCTGGGCCTGGGCGGTGAAGCGGGCCGCCGGCGAAGCCGAGGCGCCGGCCCGCACATCGAAGGCCGCCGCCGTCGGGCGCATCAAGGTGCCGCCGTGCAGTTGCATATCGGCAACGACGGGCGGAATCTCCCATTCGTGTACTCGTAAGACCAGCGCGGCACGCCCGATTTCCAGGTCGCCGCCAATCGAGCGCAACTCGCGAGTAGGAATGCCCAGATTGATCAGTGCCGCTGCCAGGCCACCGAGCAAGGCACCGCTCAGTGCTCCCAGCAAAACCACCAGGCCGCTCATCAGCGCCGAAACGACCGCCGAGATCTCGGTAATGGCGACCAGGTCAACGTTCGCGCCGATTTCGTCAAGAATGCCCAGTGAGGCCAGCAGACCAACGAAGGGCGCGAGCAGCACCGCACTGAGCAGAGCCCCGGCGACCAACCCGAAGGTTGCTCCGCGAGGCAAATCGACATCGCCGTCCTGGTGAAACTCGACGACACTATCAGATGGTCGGTGGACGATCGCAATATTGCCCAGCTTGATCAGGCGCAGCGCGGCATCGAGTTCGCGCAGCGAGCGCCGGGCTTCCAGCGCTGCTGCGCGTGATGGAAAAAATGATACGATTGGTTCTTTTCTGCGTGCCATAACCCTATTGTACACGACTTCGCCGTTTCTGTGGTTGCTCGCACCGCAACGGGCGGTTCCGCTTGATCCTCCCGCTCGTGAGCGACCGCAACCGCTGTTTTCCGCCCGCTATTGCGGCGGGGCGGGCGCCATGCCCACCAGCAGCACCAGCCGTTCCGGGCCAGCACTTTCGACGCCGTGCGCGATGCCGGCCGGCGCCCAGACCACCGAGCCTGCCGCCAGCGAACGGGTCAGGCCGTCGACGGTGAAGCGCCCGACGCCTTCAATCACGTAGTAGAACTTGTCCTGGTCGGCATGCGTATGAACTTTCTGGATCTGGCCGGGCTCCAGGCAGTTCATGCCCAGCATCAGCTGTTTGCCTTGAAACAGCGTAGTTTTATACAATTTTTGCAAGTCCTGACCAATATGGGCTTTGTAATCGGTAAAATTACTCAAAGTCGGTACTCCTTTCTTAGATAGCTGAGGATCTGTCGGGATCTGCTATACTGGCGCAAGCGTGCGAGTCTGGGGAAAAAGCAGAAAAACAGGTGATTCGATGACTCAGGAAGATTATACCCGCATTACAGCGGAATTGCTGGCGGCCTACGATGCCGGTACCATGACGACGCTGCCCTCGCAGACGCTGGCCGGCTTCGATATGGCGGCGGGCTATGCCATGGGCGCAGAACTGGCTCGGTGGCGCAGCGAGCGCGGCGAGCGGCCGGCCGGGCGCAAGATCGGGTTCACCAATCAGAGTATCTGGGAGCGGTTCGGCATCGAGCGCCCGATCTGGGCGCCGATGTACGTCGAGACGGTTGAACGGGCCACAGCAGGGCAGGCTGAGGTTTCGCTGGCAAAGCTGGTTGCTCCGCGCATCGAGCCGGAAATTGTGTTTGGTTTGCGCATGGCCATCGCGCCCGGCAACCCCGATCCGGCCGCCCTGTTGCCCGCCATCGAATGGTATGCCCTGGGCTTCGAGATTGTCCAGTGCCATTATCCCGGTTGGCAATTCACGCTGCCCGATGGGGTCGCCGATTTTGGTCTGCACGGCAAATTGCTCATCGGTACGCCGGTAAGCTTGCCCGCTGATCCGCCGGCGGAATTGATTGAACAGATGGAACTTTGCACCTGTAGCCTGCGCCTGGGCGACGGCGAGAAAGTCACCGGTGGCGGTGCTGAAGTGCTGGGCAGCCCGCTGAAGGCGCTGGCCTTCCTGGTGTCGACGCTGGCCGAAGATGCTGGCCCGCCGCTGGCTGCCGGCGAAATTATTACTACCGGCACGCTGACCAATGCGCAGCCGATTAGCCCCGGCGAACGCTGGACGGCCACCCTCGGCGGGCTCAGCCTGGCGCCGCTGACGGCTACCTTCACTGAATGACAGGAGTTACGCGGTCGGCGTTGATGTCGGCCGCATCAGGGCTTTTTCGCCGGCGGCAAGGTATAGTTCCTTCCTTGCTGCTCAGGCGAAAAAAGAAGAAACTCATGCGTAGCAAAGAACCGCAACGGGTGGTCATCACCGGTATGGGCGCCATCACGCCGCTCGGCAATTCGGTTGAGGCGATGTGGACGGGGCTCCTGGCCGGGCGTTGTGCCATCGCGCCGGCCGGCCAGTTCGATACCCGCGATTTTCCGTTTCCGCTGGCGGCGGAGGTGCGCGATTTCGATCCGCTTGACCATATGGAGCGCAAGGCGGCCCGGCGCATGGCCCGTTTCGCCCAATTTGCCGTCGCTGCCGGCGGCGAGGCTCTGCGCGATGCCGGCCTGGATCGAGCTGCCTTTGATCGGACGCGGGTTGCGGTGATTATCGGCAGCAGCCTGGGCGGCGCGGCTGTCACCGAGGCCGAGACACTGGCCTTCGAGCAGCGCGACCGGCGGCGGCTGGGCAACCGCCTGTATCTGCCGATTTACATCGCGAACACGGCTGCCTGCCAGGTGGCGATGGCCTGTAAGCTGCATGGCCCGACCGTGACGCCGGTGGCGGCCTGTGCTACCGGCGCCTATGCCGTCGGTGATGCAGCGCGCATGATCCAGCGCGGCGATGCCGACATTGCGCTGGCCGGCGGCACGGACGCAGCTATCACGGCGCTCAATACGATGGCCTTCGGTGTGATCGGCTCCATCGCCGAAAGCAGCGATCCGCAGCGGGCAGTGCGGCCTTTCGACAAACAGCGTACCGGCACGGTCGGCGGCGAAGGCTGCGGCCTGCTGCTGCTCGAAAGTCTGGCCCATGCTTGTGCGCGCGATGCTCATATCTATGCCGAGGTGGCCGGTTTCGCAGCGACCGAAGATGCCTACCATATTACCGCGCCTGAGCCCGATGCCCGCTTTGCCACACTGGCTATCAGCCGGGCCATCGATGACGCCGAACTCCAGCCCACCGCGATTGAGTATATCAGTGCCCATGGCACCGGCACGCCGCTCAACGACGTGACCGAGACGCGGGCCATCAAGCATGCGCTGGGTGCGCATGCCTACCACGTGCCGATCAGTGCCATCAAATCGATGCTGGGCCATACCGCCGGGGCCGCCGGGGCACTGGCCCTGATCGGCTGTGTGAACAGCATGCGCACGGGCTGGTTGCCGCCGACCATCAACTACGAAACTCCCGACCCGGCCTGCGACCTGGATTATGTGCCGAACCAGGCTCGCCGGATCCACATCGACGTAGCACTGAGCAGCGCCTTCGGCTTTGGCGGCCAGAACGCCGTCGTCGTGCTGCGGCGCTATCGCTAAGGTATCTCCCGATCATCGGGCAGGAACCAGGCCAGACTCAGGGCCAGCACCAGTACCAGCGCCTGTAGTTGCAGCGCCGGCTGCAAGCCGATGCTGTCGGCGATGGCACCGGTAACCGGTACGCCGATGGCGCCGGTGACGAAGCCGATCCCCAGGATCAGGCCGGCGGCCATGCCGGCGCGCCCGGCCATCAGTTGCTGGGCGGTCAACAGCATTAATGGGCCGACTCCGGCCAGCACCAGGCCGAGCAGCATGCCGGTAACGAAGGCAATCGGGCCGGTGAACGAGGTGAACAGCAACAGGGCCGGGATACCCAGCAACAGCGAGGCCAGTACTACCCGCCGGCGCCCGTAGCGGTCGGCCAGCCGGCCGATCGATATCGCGCCGACAGCATTGGCAAGCAGCAAAACCGTTGCCAGCGCGCCGTAAAAAAGTGGTGGGTAGCCCATGCCGGCGTACCATGTCGGCACAAAACTCTCCACGCCGTAGAGCGTCCAGGTGAAACTCATCATCACTGCGATCACCAGCAGCAATCGGCGCCAGGGAATCGCCGTAGCCTGGCCCGTCCGACGGGGCAGTGCTGTCGTCACGTCCGGCAAACGGCGCAGCTCCCAGAGCATCCAGGCCGCTATCAGCAGGCCCGGCAGCGCGGTAAACACGGTTCCCGGTGTGCCGAAGAGCGCAAACAGCGCAATGCCGATCAGCGGGCCACTGGCCACTCCCAGCGTGCCGCCGGTGACATAGACCGACATCGCCGTGTTGCGCTGATGATCGCCAATCACCCGGTTGGCACTCAGTGCGCCCATCGGGTGAAAGGCGCCTGAGCCGATCCCGGCCAGCGCCGCCAGCAAAACCAGCAGTTCGAAGCTCGGCGCAAAGCCAATCGTTGCAAACACCAGTGCCGACCAGATCAGTGCCAGGCCGATGAAGCGGGTTCCGAAGCGATCGGCGACCCAGCCGAAGAAGGGCTGGGCCAGTGAGGCCGTGCCGCTATAGGCCAGCGATACCAGGCCGATGGTTTTGAGATCAAGATCGAAGCGCCCGACCAGCAGCGGATAGAGCACCGGCAAAATCCCGACATAGGAATCAACACTGAAATGGCCGAGCATCAGCGTCAGCAAAGGCCGGTTGCGGGCAATCGGCACTGCGGCCGGACGGGAGCCTGTGGCAGTCATCGGGGCTTCCTCATAAGCAAATGATCTGAACTGCCGCTAGTATACCCGACCTGAACTGCCGCCGTACTCAGTCGCTGGTCGCAATGGCCATGATCAGCAGCAATCCGGCCAGACGCGTGTTCATGGTTTGTTCCTTTTCACGAAATAGCTACTATGCCCCGCGGGCGGAGCATACCATGCCGGCCTTACTGCGATGTTACTCTGTGCAGTTCAACTGCGCCTCAAACTCCACCAGTTCCACCCGGCAGCGTGGCCGGCCGGCATTGGCCTGTGTGAGTTCCGCCAACCCGCTGCCGGTATCCGGCGCGGGCACTGCCAGCGCCGGGTATTGCTGTGCCAGGTGATCGTGGTACCAGGCATAGGCCAGCAGCGGCTCGACGATCACGACCAGGTCGGAACGTTGCCCAAGCGCCGAATGGTAATACCAGAGTGGAAACGTGTCGAGGTCGCCGCGAGTGACGACCAGCGCGTCGGGCGGAGCGGTTTGCAGCACAGACTCGGCATAGCGCATCGCCCGCCGGTCCTGGCTCGCGTCGACCCGGGTAGCAGTAGCGGCGAGCGGCCGGCTCATGATCAGCCCCAGGCTCAGCGCCGCAGCAAAGGCCAGCTTCGGCTGATATTGTAACAGGGCCGCCAGCAGCGCCTGGATGCCCAGGCCGATCCAGATGGCAAACAGCAGATAGAAGGGGAGCAGGTAGGCATAGGAATCGGCGCTATCGTAGGCCAGCGCGAACAGCGAATAACCGCCTGCCGGCAACAGCGTCAGCCCGACGAAGTCAGGCCGGGTCGATTTGCCATACAGCAGCCCACCAATGCCCAGCGTCAGCCCGACGGCGCCGAATTGCTGGATCAGCAAGGCGGCCCAGGCGGCAATGCGCTGCGGCAGAAACTCGGCCGGCAGCCCGAACACCAGGTCGCGGTAGGGCTGGCCCGAAACGACCCACCAGAAGCCGGCCCAATCCACCGGGTTGCCCCAGTTGATCGCCGGAGCAGTCGCGGCCCGCAGCGGTAGATACAGGTACACCAGCAAACCGGTGACCAGGCCCAGCAGTTGCGCAATTCCGGCCCGCAGCCGCTGCCCGGTGGCCCGGCTCAGATTGCTCAACGGCAGGCAGCAAGCCGCCAGTAAGCCGATCGTCAGATGATTGCCCAGCGCAAAACCGGCCAGCAAGCCCTGCCCCCAGAACAGGTGGTTCCCGGCGCTGCCGTTCGAACGCAGGATGACCAGCGTGCCGAATAAGAGCAGCGTGCTCAGCAGTGCATTCAAACTGTGCACTTCGGCGATGACGGCTTGCGACCAGAACAGCGGGGAAACCCCCAGGCTGAGAGCGGCCAGTGCTGCGGCGAAGCGGGCGCTCCAAGCGGCGGCGGGCAACAGCAGGCGCAGCACGGCATAAAGGACGAGTACTGACAGCAGGGCGCAGCAGAGCGCAAACAGGTTGCTGCGCAGCGCCGGTTCACCGAAGGGCAGCCACTGAAACAGGCCGGCCAGCAGCAAATAGCTGGGATAGCCACTGGGATGCGCCACCCCCAGCGTCACTGTCGCTGCAACCAGGTCGCCGCTGTCGGCGCCATTATTGGCCCATGTGATCCCCGGTGCCAGCGTTTGTCCATAGGCAAAACTGAGAATCAGCGCCATCAATAAACACAAGAACCAGTCGGCCGTCATCGGGCGACTGGTTCTTGTGCGAATAGACGTTTCGGCCACGCTTATTCCGATGGCTTGCGGCGGGCGCTCCAGATCAACCCCAGGCCGACGATTAACAAGGCGGCAATCAGCCAGAACGGCGGCAGTATCGGCGTAGCGGCGGCCTCGCCGGTGACCGGCAACTTAGACGGAACCGGAATCGTCGGTGTGATGGTCGGCACTGCCGGTACCGTTGGCAAAATTACAGTAGGTGTCATCGTCATCGTTGGCGTGATGGTTGGCGTAGCAATCAAAAAGATCGTTGTCGGCGTGATGGGCGGCGAATCGTCATCGCCGTCGTCACCGTCGCCGGGTTGATCAGGAACGCGGGCCGTTGGTGTATTTGTAGCGATGGGCTGCCCGGTTTGCGTCGCAGTCGGCGTGTCGCCGATGATAGTACCGGTGGCGGTGGCGGTGGCGGTACCGGTGGCGGTGGCGGTACCGGTGGCGGTATTGGTGGCGGTATTGGTGGCGGTGGCAGTTGCAGTAAACGTTGGCGAGGGCACTGTCTGGCCGAGCGGGCTATGCAGTGGAGTAGCCCAGGCAGCACTGCCGGCCCCGAAGAACAGTACCGTACCTACAAGGAGCAGCAACATAATCAGGCGTACGATCTGTGGCAGCGGTCTATTCATCGATTGGTACTCCTTGTGTTAGAAATACAACGTGTGTGCCCGACACGAAGCGAATTTTACTGTGCGTTAACAGATTGCGCCTGGTATGCATAACAAGTGCTATTATAGATCAGAAAATCAATCAGACTGACACGCCATCGCAATCAGTGATACATATGGAAAGCTATGCATAGTTTCAAACCCAGGCATCGTGCAGGACACCGCCTGCTTTTTCGTCAGGTACGCCGGCTGGGATGTCTGCTGACAGTTGTCTTGCTCCTGTTCTCAGGCTTTCTGGTCTACCGAGGATGGCAGCTTTCGCGGATTGCCGAGCGAATCGTGGCAGATGGCCGAACCGCGTTGAGCCTTGCTCGCGATTGGCATGATCCGGCCGCTTTGCGCAGCCTGAACCCCGTGCTGGGCAGCCTGCGGCAGGACATCGAGTTGCTGCGTGCCGAAGCATCGCCGCTGCTGGTAGTGACCAATCGGCTGGGCTGGCTGCCGGTATACGGGCCGGATCTGGCGGCGGCCGGGCCGCTGCTGGACACGACAGTGCAGCTGGCAACTGCGGCCGAGGCAGGTTATACCGGTATAGCGCCGATCATCATCAATCGTGATCCGAATGAGTCTCTTCGGATCAGCCTGGTGCGTTCACTGGTACCACCGCCGCCGGAACTGGCAACGGCGAGTGCCGCCCTCGACGCGGCCGCCGCCGCCTGGAGCCGGGTGCGGCTGGCTGAACTCTCACCGGCGCTGCATGATCGCCTTGAACCGCTGGATCAGCTGTTGCCGCTGGCCCAGGACAGCCTGAGACTCGTGTCGGTGCTGCCGGATATGCTTGGTGCCAATGGCCCGCGTGATTACCTGTTTCTGGCCCAAAATCCGGACGAATTACGGGCGACTGGCGGCTTCATCGGTGCTGCCGGCATTTTAACACTCAAAGGGGCGCGGGTGGATGCCTTTTCATTACAACACTCTGGCACCGTCAATGATTTTACGGCCGGGCCGTACCCGGCGCCGCCCGAGCCATTGCGCCGCTATATGCACATTGAGTTGTGGGCCTTCCAGGATGCCAACTGGTCGCCGGATTTTCCGACGGCGGCCTATGCCGCGATGGATCTCTATCGTCGCGGCCAGGGGCGCAGTGTCGACGGGGTGATTGCGGCGACGCCGGAAGCGCTGCGGTTGCTGCTGGCAGCAACCGGCCCGCTGGCCGTCGCCGATGCCGATGAGGCGGTATCGGCCGATGCACTCGATGCCTATTTGCAAACCCAGTTTGATCTGGAACTGGAACCGGTTTCCGATCAGCCGCGCAAGGCCTATATCGGCAAACTGGCTGAGGCCATCGTGGCGAAGATCGACAACGATCTCGAGCGCATGAATGCGCTGGCACTGATGCAGGCCTTTCGACAGGCACTTGATCAGCGGCATTTGTTGATCTACACTCAGGAACCCGATGCGGCCGCCTTCCTGGCCGGGCGGGGCTGGGATGGCGCCGTCCAACCGGGTGCCCACGACTTCCTGATGGTCGTTGACGCAAATCTAGGTTACAACAAGGTGAATCGCCATATCCGACAAAGCCATACCTATGCGGTTGATCTCCGTGATACACAGGCGCCGACGGCCACGCTGACGATCAGCCACACCAATCGGCTGGCCGGCGGTGGCGAATGCCGGCAGTGGCGCAGTGGCGACGGCCCGCTGACCTATGAGCAGGTGAGCGACAATTGTTATTGGAATTACTTGCGCGTGCTGGTGCCGCATGGCAGCACGCTGACCAATATTCGCACCAATGCGGTACCCGCTGCCTGGATGCATACCGGGCGAGGTGATACCGGCACGGTAATCATTAGCACGGGTGCCGCCGGCAGCTACGAGCTCAGTACCTTCCTGGTGGTGCCCTTCGCCGAAACCAGCGTGACGCGCTTGCAGTATCAACTGCCGCCGGCAGTGTTGAGCCGCGAAGCCCATGGCTGGCACTACCGGCTGCGCTGGCAGAAGCAACCCGGGCGTGAAGCGATCCCAACGACGCTCCAGGTCAGGTTGCCGGCGGAAGCCGGCCTGCTGTCGGCTAACCCACCGCCGGTTCGTTATCAGGCGAACGTGCTTACCTTTGATCTGCGGCTCGATCACGACCTGGCGCTGGATATTGTTTTCCACCTACCCTGACAGGAGAATGAAACCATGGATTGGTATGCACTCCAGAGCAAATCGCGCAAAGAAGACGCTCTTTTCCAGCAACTGCGTTCTCAGGGCTTTGAAATATACTACCCGCGGATCCTGGTTCAGCCGGCCAATCCGCGTTCACATAAGATCAAACCGTATTTTCCCGGTTACCTGTTTGTGCGGGTAAACCTGGCGGTTATTGGCCCATCGACGTTCAACTGGATGCCTTTTGCTGCCGGCCTGGTCAGCTTCGGCGATGAGCCGGCAACTGTGTCGGAAGATTTGATTGCGGCTATTCGGGAACGGGTGGACGCGGTGAACCAGGCCGGCGGCGAAGTCTTCCACCGGATCAAGCCGGGCGATAGCGTGCGTATTCACCATGGACCTTTTGCCGGCTATGAAGCCATCTTCGATGCCCGCCTCAAAGGCAGTGATCGCGTACGGGTATTGCTGACTTTGTTGAATAATCGTGAGGTTCCGATCGAACTGGACGTCGGCCGGATTCGGGTCGAGTAGACGGGTTTCTAAGGCTTCTGTAAGCTGTTTTTCAGATATTACGGCTTGATTGCAGCAGGCCGGGATCGTTTGACGAATGAGATGATTCCTGCTATAGTTTATCGCAACTAACACTGTTGCAACACACTGGTTACACAGAAATTGCTTCCGGATCAGTATTGCGTGCGGTCAACCGCAACCGGCCGGAGGTTTCAAGTGTGCAAGTGTTGGATAACCCTTGGAGTGCCTACGTTTCACTACATTACAACTGTGGCGCCATAGTGTGCTACAGAGGGGTCTTGCTGGATGGAACTGCTAGGGTACTGGAAAATCATCCGGAAGCGGCTCTGGCTCATTATTTTGTTTGTGCTGATTGCCGGTGGTCTGGCTTATTATTTCAACCGGCAGCAAATTTCTCGGTATAGTACTACCACCACGCTTTTTCTTAATCCTGGCGTTGCCAGTCCTCTTTTGCCGTATCAAGCGACGAATACGGTTCAGTCACTTGCCAATACCTATGTTGAGTTTATGCGCACGCGCACCTTTGCGCAACTGGTAGCGGATGCTACCGGTATGGATCTGTCGCAAGAGGAGATCCTGCGCGCATTATCGACGCAGTATGTCGCCGACACCCAGTTTTTCCGGATTACGGCAACGCACACCAGCCCTGAGCTTGCGCAACTGCTGGCCAATACTTCGGCGGAGGTGCTGATTGCCGAAGATACGGCTCGCCAGATGGCGGCGCAGGAGCAGATTGATGCGCAGCGGCCGGAAGATCGCCATATGCAGGCCTTGCTCGATCTGCGTCAGTCGCTCCAGGAAGAAATTGACCTGTATGAAGGCGAGATGAATACGACGCGCGAGCAGATCCGCGATCTTGAATTGCGTGGCCCGTCTGATTTGAATAATCAACGCCTGACGTCACTACGCGAGTCGTTGCTGGCGCTCCAATCGTCGCGGGCCAGTATTCTGACCAGTATGGCGAATGTGCAGGCGGCGATTGTGAACCGCCAGCCCGCCAGCGATAGCTCCAATGTCAGTACGGCCGTGGTCGTCGATGCGGCGCTCTTGCCCGCCGGCCCTTTGCCGCACGGCGATACGCAGCGCACGGTGATGTGGCTGGTGCTGGCACTCGGGGCCGGGATTGGTCTGGTCTTTCTGCTGGAGTATATCGATTATACGATCAAGTCGCCGGAAGAGCTTGATGCGGTGTATGGTTTGCCGGCGCTGGGGGTTATCGGCCTGGTCAGGCGGAAGCCCGGGCGCTTGCAGGGGCAGCAGAGCGATCTGATTACCTTGCACGATACTTTTTCACCCCTGGCTGAGGCTTTTCGTTCGCTGCGGACGAGCATTGGGTTTTCGGCTTTGACGACTCCGACTCGTAGTTTGCTGATTACCAGCGCCGGCCCTTCCGAGGGCAAGAGTTTTGTGGCGGCCAACCTGGCAGTGGCGATGGCGCTCGGCGGCAAGCGGGTGATTCTGGTGGATACGGATCTGCGCAAGCCGACCTTGCACCAGGTGTTTGGGGTGCAACGTGAGCCGGGGTTCACCAATCTGTTGATGCGCCAGCCGGATGCCGGTCTGGCGCAGTTTCTGCAAAAAACGCCGGTGAAAAGTCTGCGGCTGGTCACCTGTGGTACCCTGCCGCCGAACCCGGCTGACTTGCTCGGTTCGCCGCGGGCAATTGAGGTGATGCGCCAGTTCAGTGAGCACGCCGATATTGTCATTTATGACACTCCGCCCGCTGCGACGGTTACCGATGCTGCTATTATTGCGCAACACGTCGATGCGGTGATGCAGGTCGTGCGGGCCGGGCAAACGCGGATTAACCTGGTGCAACGCTGTAAAACGGTGCTGGATCAGGTGGGCGCCCATGTGCTCGGGCCGGTGCTGAACCAGGTGAGCGAGGCTGACCTGGGCTACTATGCGTATTACTATTCATATGGCTACTATGGTCAGAACGGCAATGGTCAAAACGGTACCGGCCGGAATGGTGACCATGGCGGATCCGGCGCGCAGCGGCGGCGCAAAAAGCGTGGCCTGGCGCGTTTCTGGCCGAAGCGCAAAACGCCGCAACGTGCTGTGCCGGTTGAGCTGCTGGAAACTCCCGGCGATAGCCAGTCGACGGTGGGGGATGGCTAGGCGACGCTGCTGTTTGCCGGGCCTTCTGTCATCGTTCTGTGACCTTCCTTCAGCGGCAATTCTTTGTAGCAACGTTTTGACTGGTATAGTGTTTGCCATAGCATAGGCGCGTCTTTCACCTTTTGGGGTGGCCGATTCGTTTATGTGCTTGTCTGGCTCTTGCTCCGATTTCTTTGCTGATGTCGGAATGGCGGAGCGTGCCCGGCGGGCCTGCCTGGCCCGGTTATGCATCAGTCGAGGAGAGTTGCTCAATGGATAGGTTAAGGCTATTGCTGGTTGCTACTGCAACCTGTTTTCTGCTGGCGGCATGTGCGAATAGCGTTGCGCCGGAAGCGACGACTCTGGTTGTTCCCACTCAGACTCCCACTGCGGCACCGCCTACCCCGGATAAGCCGGTCTATACGGTTACGCAGGCATCGGTTCCCGATGTGCTCCGCCTGCCCGGTCGGGTTACTTCGGTTCGCAACCAGGATGTGTTCTTCCAACACGACGGATTTCTGGCCGAAGTGCTGGTGCAACGTGGCGACCGGGTAACCGCCGGTCAGTTGCTGGCCCGTCTCGATCCCGGGACTTTGCCGGAGCAATTGAACGAGGCCCGGGCCGATCTGCAAAATATTCAGGAGTCCATCAGTCATAGTGCGCGTCAGCAGCAACTGGATTTGCAAAGTGCGCAACTGGCACTGGAGAATGCCCAGGATAACCTGGCAGCACTGCAACAACCGCCCGGTCAGGCCGAGATAGATGCAGCCTACCGATCTATCGAGTCGGCACAAATCAATCTAGAGGATGTCAAGCGTTCGGCGTCGACGGCCAAGACCAATGCCCAGCTGGCGCTCGAGCAGGCGGCCAATGCAGTACGCAATGCCCAGGATCGGTTTAATGTGGTGTTTCATGCGAGTTATGACTCAGAAGAAGATCGCCAGCGGGCGATTGAACAGGCCGAACGAGCGATTGCCGATGCCGAAGCGAATCTGGCACGGGCCAACCGGGCCTATGTAGAGGCTCGCGAAGCCGAAGTGACGGCGGTGCGTGCGGCTGAGCAGCGCCTTGAAGCGGCCCAGGATAATCTGGAACAATTGCTGGCGCCGCCCGATCCACTGGCGATAGCGGCTGCCGAACGGTCGGTGCAACAGGCGCGGGTACGGCTCGATGCGATCAACCTGGCGGCGCAGAATCCGGCAAACGCCCAGCGCGCCGAACAGGCCCGGAGCCGGATTGACGAACTGCAACAAAAACTGGCCGAGTACAGCATGTATGCGCCCTTCAACGGTGAGGTCTCCGAAGTCATTGCACGTGCCGGCGAACAGGTGCCGGCCTTTGCCCCGGTTGTCAATGTGATGGATCCGGCGGCGCTGGCTGTTGCAGTCAGCGATTACCTGGCCGGCGATCTGAACCGTATCAATGTTGACCAGTCGGTGACGCTGTCCTTTGCTCGCTATCCTGACCAGCCCTTCCCCGGCAAAATCAGTCGTCTGCCGATCATTCCGGCGGGAAGCGGCGATGCAACCGTGCAGACCGATCCGAACATTCTGATCGACTTCGAGCGCGCCGGGATGGAATTTGCCTTTGGCGACCTGGCCGAGATCGTGATTGATTTCGGTGAGCGGCGTGATGCGCTCTGGCTGCCTTCGCAAGCCGTTCGCTCTTTTGATGATCAGTTCTTTGTGGTGGTGCGCGAGGGCGATCAGGAACGGCGTGTCGATATTGAGGTTGGGATGACTCACGAGGGGCAAGTTGAGATTGTTTCCGGCCTGGCGGCCGGTGCTACGGTGGTAGCGCCCTGATGCGGGGTTGCGCGCCCTGCGGCCGGGGCTGGCCCCTGCACCCCGGCGAGCACCTCTTTCAACGATAGCGTTTTTCGCCCGGCCGGAGCGCGGAGTCTCCCATCTGACAAAAACGCTATCGTTGAAAGGGCGAGCACCTGGGGCTGCGCGCCCCACGAGGATCATATCCGGCAGCAGGAGCTTTATTAACCCCTGAGGAGCCGCGCTCCCGTCGGAGCCCACCAGTGCCGCTCTCGCCGGAGCACCAGGGCTGCGCGCCCTACCGCAAGTGTAGGGCGCGCAGCCCCCAAAAACTATGAGTCAAACTTACCTGATCACCGGCGGAGCCGGCTTTATCGGCTCGCACCTGGCCGAACTTCTGCTGAACAATGGCCAGCATGTGCTGGCAATCGATGATCTGTCGACCGGCAGCATGCACAATATTGCACACCTGCTCGGCAGCGCGAATTTTCATTTTGCGCGGGCCAGTATCACCGACGAGGTTGTACTCGACCGGCTGGCCTCGCAGGCTGACATTATTATGCATCTGGCGGCTGCCGTCGGCGTGCAACTGATTGTTGAGCATCCGGTGCATACGATTCAAACCAATGTGATGGGTACCGAGGCGGTGCTGAAAGCGGCTCTGCGCTACGGCTGTCGTACGCTGATCGCCAGTACTTCGGAAGTCTACGGCAAAGGCCACCGGCTTCCGTTCAGCGAAGATGATGATGTGTTGCTCGGGTCGACCAGTCGTAGTCGTTGGAGCTACGCGGCCAGCAAAATGGTTGATGAATTTCTGGGCCTGGCCTATCATCGCGAATTCGGTCTGGAAGTGGTGATAGCTCGCTTTTTCAATACCGTCGGTTCACGTCAGAGCAGCCGCTACGGCATGGTTATTCCGCGCTTTGTGCGCCAGGCACTGCGCAACGAAGCCATCACGGTGTTTGGTGACGGTAGCCAGACCCGCTGTTTTTGCGATGTGCGCGATGTGATCCAGGCTGTGGCCGCGCTGGCGCAGCACTCTGCAGCAGTCGGCAAGGTGTTCAACATCGGTAGTACTGAAGAGATTAGCATTGGCCGGCTTGCTGAACGAGTCAAAGCGCAGACAGCCAGTGCTTCGCCGATCGAGTTTATTCCCTACGGCGAGGCTTATGCACCCGGTTTCGAAGATATGCAACGGCGGGTGCCGGATACTTCGCGCATTAATGCGCTCATTGGTTGGGCACCCAGGTATGACCTGGCGGCCATCCTGGGCGCGGTGATCGACTACGAGTCGGCGTAATGGGGCTGCGCGCCCCAGTCCCGCGGCAGGGGCTGGCCCCTGGATCTCAGGGATCGTTTCGGGGGTGGCGATCGTCCTGGGGCTGCGCGCCCCAGTCCCGCGCCAGGGGCTAGCCTCTGGATCCCACCAGGGCGCGCTGCCCCCTTGGAACCCCCAAATGTCGCGACCGTGGGGAGCTGAACGAAGGCTCGTTGTCATGCCTGGAGATGACATACGCACGTTGTGTTGGAACTCGAACGCTCGAACGCTCCCCTGAAGCATGACAACGGGCGTTGAAGTGCCACCCGCTTCTCGCTCTTTTGGGGTTTCGAAAGGGGCATCGCCCCTTCGCGGGTTGCAGGGGCAGGACCCCTGCCGCGGGTGTGGGGCGCGTAGCTCCACGGGGAGCCCTTCCCGCGGCAGAGTCTTTATGAAAGCCTGAGGAGTTGCGTTCCCGCCCGAGCGCCGGGCGCGCAAATAGCTCGTTCGCGGGGTGCAGGGGCAGGGCTCCTGCCGCGAGAGGGCGCAGCCCGACAGAGATGCTATAATCAGTACAACATTTAGAGAGCGATCACGAAAACCATCCCTTCATATACTTCAGTAAGATAAAGGCAGCATAATGGCAGTTAGTGAAACCTTGTATAAACATGTTTTGCTTACCGAAAGCGGCACTCCCATTATTACTGGTACGACCATGAAAGTGATTACGCTTGTTCTTGAGCAAGAAGCGTATGGTTGGAGTGCAGAAGAACTTCACTTCCAACATCCCTACCTCTCACTAGGGCAGATCCACTCAGCGCTGGCATACTATTGGGATCACCGCGAAGAGCTCGACCGCGATATAGAAAATCGTTATGATCGGGTTGAAGAAATGCGCAAAATGACATCATCAGGCCCACTCCAGCAGCGCATTCGTGAACATCGCGCCCAAAATGGGACTTAAGCTCTACATGGACAACCATGTTCCTCGTGCGATTACCAATGGCCTGCGCTTACGAGGTGTCGATGTGATTACTGTCTTTGAAGACCAGGCTCACGAATTTGATGACTCGTTGCTTCTGGATCGGGCAACTGAACTCGGCTATGTGCTTTTCACCCAGGATGATGACCTCCTCACTGAGGCCCAATACCGACAGAAATCAGGCCAGGCGTTCGCCGGTGTCATCTATGCACATCAGCGCCGCGTTTCCGTTGGCCAATGTGTGCGTGATCTGGAACTCATCGCCACGCTCGGCGAAGAGAGTGATGTGCGTGATCGAGTCACGTTCCTGCCACTGTAGACGAAAACAAGCGGAGGCAGTTCCACCATGCTTCCCGTGGGGCTGCGCGCCCCAGACCCGCGCCAGGGGCTCGCCCCTGCACCCCACCAGGGGCGCTGCCCCATTGGAACCCCCGAATGTCGCGACCGTGGGGGGCCGGCAGAACGCCCGTTGTCATGCCTGGGGAAGACATTGCAAAGCCGTTCCGATGCCTGAACGCTCCAACGCTTCCCTGAAGCATGACAACGAGCCTTGAAACACCACCAACCTCTCGCGCTCCACTCCCGCAGCAGGGGCGCCGCTCCCTGCTGCGGGAGTGGAGCGCGATCCTTATCAGGAGTACCCATACCGTATGTGTGGCATCGCCGGAATAGCCCTCAAACCCGGTCGGGCCTTGCCCGACATGCAGCGGCGTCTGGCTGCGATGCGCGATGCCATGCAGCATCGCGGCCCCGATGATGCCGGGATCTACCTGGCACCCGATGCGATGCTGGGCCTGGTCAATTGTCGGCTGGCTATCCGCGATCTCTCGCCCGCCGGGCATATGCCGATGGCAACGGCTGACCGGCAGTTCTGGATTAGCTATAACGGTGAGATTTATAACGCCGATGAATTGCGCGCCTGCCTGGTTCAGCAAGGCTATAACTTTTGTTCGCAGAGCGATACCGAAGTTATTCTGCTCGGCTACCAGGCCTGGGGCGCACAGGTACTCGAACGTCTGCGCGGCATGTTTGCCTTCGCTCTTCTTGATAACCGCGACCCGGCAGCCAGTCATCTGCTGCTGGCACGTGATCGGCTGGGGATCAAGCCGCTCTATTATGCTCCCTGTGATGCCGGGTTGGTGTTCGCTTCCGAGTTAAAGGCGCTGCTGTCGGCCGGCCTGGTTGCTCCCGCGATCGATCCGACCGCGCTGGTAGCCTATCTGATGCTGGGCTCGGTACCGGATCCCTTGAGCATCTATCGCGGTGTGCGTGTACTTGAGCCGGCTTGCAGTCTACACGTTTCTCTGGCCGCACAACATGGGCATACACCGGAACCCCGGCGCTACTGGCAGTTTCCGGCAATCGGCCCTGGCAACCTGAGCCCGACTGAAGCTGTCGAACAGGTTGCGGTACTGCTCGAAGATGCGGTGCGCAGTCATTTGGTGAGCGATGTGCCGCTGGGCGCGTTTTTGAGCGGCGGCCTGGACTCCAGCAGCGTTGTGGCCTTAATGCATGCGCTGGGCGCTGCGCCAATCCGCACCTGCTCGATGAGCTTCGAGGAGGCAGCGTACAACGAAGCCGATTATGCCGCTACCGTCGCCGAAGCCACCGGCAGCGAACACTACGCCCGGGTGATTACCGTTGCCGATGTGCAGGCCAACCTGGAAAGGATCTGGCGCGCAATGGATCAACCCAGCATCGATGGGGTCAACAGCTATTTTGTCGCGCAAACAGCGCGCGAAGCCGGCTTGACGGTGGCTCTGTCGGGGTTGGGGGGCGATGAGCTCTTTGGCGGATATCCGAATACTTTTGAGAGCCTGCCGCGCTTGCTGGCTATGACACGACGCATCCAGCGTATTCCGGCAATGTCGGCATTGGCAAGCCAGGTGCTGAGCCTGCCGCCGGTTCACCGGCGCTGGCTGAAGATTGCCGCCGCACTGCAACGTCCGGCGAGTACTGCCAGTGCCTATATCGCTTGCCGCGGCCTGTTTGCTCCCGGCGAAGTGCGCAGCCTGGTGAGTGCCGAAGCCTGGCAGGAAGCCATGACGAGTTTCGATCCGGTGGCACGAGTGGCTGAGAACCTGGAAACGAATGACCGGACTGATCGCGCAGATAAGGAGCTCGATCTCTTCAACTGGATAAGTCGGGCCGAGTTGCGCCACTATACCAGCCGGCAGTTATTGCGCGACACCGACGTAATGAGTATGGCCCATTCACTGGAAGTGCGCGTGCCGCTACTGGACGACCGGTTGGTCGAGGCGGTGTTGCGTATGCCGGCAAGTGTCAAAGCATTGCCCAACGGTCATGGCCCGAAGCCCTTGCTGGCACAGGCAATTGGCGCACGGCTGCCGACTGCCGTGCGCGAGCGGCGCGATAAACGTGGGTTCACCTTTCCCTTCGATGTCTGGCTGCGCGGGCCGCTGCGGGGCAGCGGCGCCGCGCCGCCTTCAGCTTTGCAAGGGCTGCTGCGTCCTGCGGGGATCATCGCGGTGCAGCGTGGCTTCGATGCCGGGAAGGTTCACTGGTCGCGCCGGTGGGCGCTGGCCGTCCTGGATGGTTGGGGCGCACTCGTGCCCTGAAGGGGCGCGGCGCGCCCCAGACCCGCGGCAGGGGCTTGCCCCTGGACCCCAGGGGATCTATTCGGGGCAGGAGATCACCCTGGGGCTGCGCGCCCCAGACCCGCGGCAGGGGCTTGCCCCTGCACCCCACCAGGGGGCGCTGCCCCCTTGGAACCCCCGAATAGCGCGACCGTGGGGGGCAAGAAAAACGCTCGTGGTCATGCCTGGGGCGGACATGGCAAAGCCGTTCCGATGCTCGAACGCTCGAACGCTCGAACGCTGCAATGAGTAAATCATAGATGCTTATCAAAGGTATTATCTGGTTAGAGAATATTCTAGACAAATTGGCAAGTAAGCACCAGGTTTATCCGGAGGAAGTAGAACAGGTTTTCAGTAATCGACCTCATTTTCGCCGAATCGAACGTGGTAATATACGAAGATGAAGACGTCTATGCAGCATGTGGACAATCAAATGCTGGCCGCTATTTGATAGTATTCTTATTCTTTATCTAAAAACGGACACGCGAAGCGATCGTGATTAGCGCTCGTGACGCAACAAGAAAAGAACGTAAACACTATGGCAAATAAAAAAGAACAACTTGACCCAATTCCTGAACAGTTTGGAAGCATTGAAGCTGCTGCGGAGTTCTGGGATACCCATGATCTTAGCGATTATGAGACACAAACTACTGAGGTAGATTTCACAGTGAATAGTCTACGCCACTGGCATCTGGTAGCGATTGATCCGGAACTTGCCATAAGGATTGCCCACGAAGCCAGACAGTGCGGCATATCGGCAGAGACTCTGGTGAATCTCTGGCTAAGTGAGCGACTCATGCCGAATACGAGTTAGAAGCAGGGCTCAGGAGACGAGATCGTCCTGGGGTTGCGCGCCCCAGACCCGCGCCAGGGGCTTGCCCCTGCACCCCACCAGGGGGCGGCGCCCCCTTGGAACCCCCGAATAGCGCGACCGTGGGGGGCAAGAAAAACGCCCGTGGTCATGCCTGGGGCGGACATGGCAAAGCCGTTCCAATATTCGAACGCTCGAACGCTCGAACGCTCGAACGCTCCAACGCTCCAACGCTTCCCTGAAGCATGACAACGAGCCTTAAAACGCCCCCTGCTTCTCGCTCTTTTGGGGTTTCGAAAGGGGCGAAGCCCCTTCGCGGGGTGCAGGGGCAGGCCCCTGCCGCGGGTGTGGGGCGCGCAGCCCCGATATGTGAAAATCGTGAAAACACTTGAAAAACCACGCCCGGCCTCGCAGGAGGCCCAGGCAGCCGATACAGAACCGTGGACGATGGTTATTCGCCCGCAACGCCCCTGGTTTGATCTGGGACTCGATGAGTTGTGGCAGGCGCGTGACCTGATTGCACTGTTTGTCTGGCGCAATTTTGCTTCCGTTTATAAGCAAACCATCCTGGGGCCGCTCTGGCATATTGTGCAACCGCTGTTGACAACGGTGGTCTTTACGATCATCTTTGGCCAGGTTGTGCAGGTCTCTACCGATGGCTTGCCGCAGTTTCTGTTTTATATGGCCGGGACGGTGATCTGGGGCTATTTTGCTGCCTGTCTCGGTGGTACCTCGAATACGCTGGTTGCCAATGCCCATATTTTCGGCAAAGTCTATTTTCCGCGCCTGGCCGTACCGCTTTCGGTGTTGATTTCCAATCTGGTGACTTTCGGTATTCGTGGTTTGATGTTCCTGGGTTTCCTGGCCTTTTTTATGCTCACCGGTGCCGCAGTGCAGCCGACGGCCTGGTTGCTGGTGACGCCCTTGCTGGTGCTGATTATGGCCGGTATAGGGATGGGATTCGGCATTATTATTGCGTCGTTGACGACCCGCTACCGCGATTTGCAGTACCTGGTTGGCTTTGGGACTCAGTTGTTTATGTATGCCACTCCGGTGATCTATCCGCTGTCGACGGTGCCGGAATCGTATCGCTGGCTGATGGCACTTAATCCGATTGCGCCGATTGTGGAGACGTTTCGCCGCGCGTTCCTGGGGGCAGGGACGGTCAGTTGGCTGCATTTGCTCTACAGTTTTGGTTTTATGCTGGTGCTTTTGCTGGCCGGCCTGCTGATCTTTCGGCGTGCGGAACGCTCTTCGGTGGATACGACCTGATTGTTGCTATGATTGTTATCTCGGTTGAAAATCTTTCAAAATATTACCGGCTTGGCGCTATCAATCGCCGCACCCTTTCCCAGGATCTCGATCGCTGGTGGGCCTTGTTGCGTGGCAGGCCCGATCCTTTCGTGCAGGCAGATGTGTCGCCGGACTCGCATGAGCAGCAGCGGTCTATCTGGGCTTTGCGCGATCTGAATTTTGAGGTCGAACAGGGTGAGGTGCTGGCGGTCATCGGGCGCAATGGCGCCGGTAAGAGCACGCTGCTGAAGGTGCTCGCCCGCATTACGGCGCCGACGACCGGGCAGATTCGGCTGCGCGGGCGGGTCGCCAGTCTGCTGGAAGTCGGTACTGGCTTTCATCCCGAGTTGACCGGGCGCGAGAATGTGTTTTTGAACGGGGCTATTCTGGGTATGCGCCGCGAGGAGATCCGGCGCAAGTTCGATGAGATTGTCGCCTTCGCTGAAGTGGAGCGCTTCATCGATACGCCGGTGAAACGCTATTCGAGTGGTATGCATGTGCGGCTGGCCTTTGCGGTGGCGGCGCATCTGGAGCCCGAGATCCTGATTGTCGATGAAGTGCTGGCGGTCGGCGATGCGGCCTTTCAGAAGAAGTGCCTGGGCAAAATGGGGGATGTGGCCCGCGAGGGCCGCACGGTGCTGTTTGTCAGCCATAACATGGCGGCGGTACGCAAGCTCTGTTCGCGTGGTGTGCTGCTCGAGCAGGGTCGCATCAGTATGAGTGGTGCGGTTGATCCGGTGGTCAATGCCTATTTGTCAACGTCGGCGGCGACGATGACGCCGGTGGTGCAGCTGCCGCCCGGCGATGCCGAGGCGCCGGGTGCGGCGACGGTGCTGCGCCTGTTTGCCCGCGACGGCACGCCGCAGGCCCAGTTTCGCCTGAATGAGGCCTGGCGCATGGTGCTGGAGTTTGAGATCTGTCGCCCGGTGGAACATGTGATTGCGGCAATTGGCCTGGTGACGACCGACCAGATTGGTGTGGTGACGTTCTGGTCGAAGCCCAGGGATTTGCCACCCGGTCGCTACCGGGTGGCCTTTGACTGTGACCTGCGGCTCAAAGCCTGCGACCTGGAATGTACTATCGGTCTCTCGTCGTATGAGCGGGCCTTCTATTATGTGCCGCAGGCCGGGCATATTTCCATCAGCGAAGTGGCTGAAGGCGAACAGCCGTTCCGCTCCGCCGGTGCCGGTTTGTTGATCGGTGAGCAACAGGTGGAAATTGAGGCAGTGTGAACCAATCGTGTTGTGCACTGTTCGCTGCTATAGCAATCCTTCGAGAACCATGAACTAAAGAACCAAAGAACCGGGTGCTGGTGTACTGCAGAACCGAAGCGACTTTACGAATAAAACAGTATTGCAATATGAATATTCCAGGGTTCGGCTTGATGCGAAGAATAGCAAGAAATATTCCGCTGTCGCGCTATATCTGGCAACAGACTACCGGTCAGCGCATGCTTATTGCACATCGTTTACAGGGTTCACCGATTCCGCCGCCACATGCCATCAAGCTTTACTGGATCAAGCAATATCAGCAGAAATTTCAGTTGACCACACTGGTCGAAACAGGGACGCTTCATGGGGCAACTGTAGCTGCAATGCTTCATCAATTCAAGAAAATTAATAGTATTGAACTTGATTCTGATTTGTATCAACGGGCACAAAGCAAATTTGAGCAGTATTCACACGTACAGATATGGAATGGAGATAGTAAGAACCTGCTTCCTGAAATACTTCCTGACATATCTGATCGTTGTCTTTTCTGGCTCGATGGCCATTTTTCCGGAGCCGGTACAGCCAGAGGGGATATAGATACACCGATTGTTGAAGAGTTGGCAGCAATTCGGGCGCATGATCGCTGCGATCATGTCATTCTGATAGATGACGCCCGGCTTTTTGATGGAACCAGTGATTATCCGCATCTCACCGAACTTCGTCGGTTGCTGATGGAAATCAATCCTGGATACAGCGTTAAAGTCGTTGACGACATTGTTCAGGTTTTTCCAAAAAAATGATTACGATGATCTTTTTTGCAAAAGGTCGATCCGGTCAGAATCTGTGGTTTCAACTTTCACCAGGCTGCTCCCGGAGCACATAAAAGTGCCGTTGCGCCGGGTGCGCGCCGGCTGGCGGCACTGGCAGCGGTGCTGGCTGGAGCCGGTCTTTTCCTGGCAACGCGTCCGGGAGGCGCCGGATCTTTATGCGGCGTACCTGGCGGACTGGCGGCGGTATACGCAGTTGCCCGGTGCTGAGGAGTTGCGCTACTTCGATAGTTACCCCTGCGTTTTTGACCGCAGCATGACCACGCCCTTTGATACGCACTATTTTTATCAGGATGTCTGGGCGCTGAACAGCATTGCGGCGGCCCGGCCGGACTTGCACGTCGATGTCGGGTCGCATATCTTTTTTGTGGGGATGTTGACGGCGGTTACCGAGGTGTTGTTTCTGGATATTCGCCCGCTCAAGGCGCAGATCCAGCGGATGACTTCTTTGCCGGGCAGCATCCTGGCGCTGCCCTTCGGCGATAACTCGGTGGATTCGCTTTCTTGCTTGCATGTCGCCGAGCATATCGGGCTGGGACGCTACGGTGATCCGCTGGATCCGCAGGGTACACGCAAGGCGGCAAGGGAACTGGCGCGGGTGCTGGCACCGCAGGGCAACCTGTATTTTTCGCTGCCCATCGGGCGAGCGCGGGTTTGCTTCAATGCGCATCGCATCCATACGCCGGCGCAGATCCTGGCGTATTTTGCGGAGCTCCGGCTGGTCGATTTTGCGGCGGTTGATGATCGTGGCCGGTTTCACCAGGTTGCCGCCCCGGCTGACCTGACTGATGCGAGCTATGCCTGTGGCCTGTTCCATTTTCGCAAGGTATGAAGAACCCGAAACAGATTGCGTCCGGTGTTCGCCGGCTTGTCAGACGGCGATGTATGCAGGCGCTGGGTGTGCAGCCGGCAGAGAGTGGTACCTGCGGCGCACGGAATAAGTTGGAGCGTGAGACCTGGCTGGAGCAGCGCCTGGCGCAGGTGCCGGCCGGCCGACGCATTCTCGATGCCGGGGCCGGCGAATTGCAGTACCGGCGCTTCTGCCGGCATCTCGAATATGTGAGCCAGGATTTTGCCCAGTATGAGGGCCGGTCGGTGCATCCCGGCCTGCATCATGCCGCCTGGCAGCATGCGGAGCTCGATGTTGTCTCCGATATTGCGGATATTCCGCTGGCCGATGTCAGTTTCGATGCGATTATGTGTATCGAGGTGCTCGAGCATGTGCCCGAGCCGCTGGCTGCCCTGCGCGAGTTGACCCGCCTGCTGCGCCCGGGTGGGGTGCTGATACTGACGGCGCCCTTCTGTTCGCTGACGCATTTTGCGCCTTATTTTTTTCAGACCGGCTATAGCCGCTATTTCTATGAACACTGGCTCGGCGAGCTGGGCTATGTGATTGAAGACATGCAGTGGAACGGCAATTACTTTGAGTACCTGGCGCAGGAGCTGCGGCGCCTGCCGACGGTGAGCAAGGACTATGCCGGCAGTACGCTGAGCAATGGTGAGCAACTGGCCATCAATGTGCTGCTGGGCCTGCTCAATCGGCTGTCGCGGCAGGATAGCGGCTCCGAGCAATTGCTGACCTACGGAATTCACGTGCAGGCGCGCAAGCAAGCAGCCGCGGAATGATCATCGTTCGCTTGATCGGCGGTCTCGGCAACCAGCTCTTTCAGTACGCGGCTGCCCGGCGGCTGGCCCGGCACCGTGGTGTCCGGCTCAAACTCGATCTGAGCTGGTATCGCAACAACCAGGTGCGCAGCTATCGCCTGCATGCCTTCAATATTCGGGCACAGATTGCCGGCCCGCAAGAACTGGCCGCTGTCCGGCCGGTTCCGCAACGATCCACCAGGGAAAAGCTGCACTGGCTGCGGCAAATTGTGCGGCGCTATCGCTACTGGACGATCCTGCACGAGGAGTCGCTGCGCCCGCTCGATCCGGCAGTGCGCAATGTCAGGGGCAAGGTCTATCTCGATGGCTACTGGCAGACAGCGAAATATTTTTGCGATATTGCGCCGATCATTCAACGTGAGTATACCTTGAAATATGCGCTGAGCAACTATGCGCAGGAGATGACCCGGTGGATCGCAGCAAGCGACAGCGTCGGAGTGCATATTCGGCGCGGCGATTATGTGGCCGACCCGGTGACGAATGCCTATCACGGGGTGTGCAGCCTGGAGTATTACCATAGCTGTATGCACCGGCTGGCCGAGGCGACCGGCAGGCCACACTTTTTTGTGTTTTCCGATGATATTGACTGGGCTGCCGAGCATCTCAAGCCGGTTTATCCGCTTACCTTTGTGTCCGGCGCCGGGCAGACTGTGGATTACGAAGATCTCTGGCTGATGAGCCAGTGTCGTCACCAGATCATTGCCAATAGCAGCTTTAGCTGGTGGGCGGCCTGGCTCAATTCGAATCCCGAGAAGCTAGTCTGCGCACCGCGCCGGTGGCTGCGGGCGCAGCACCGCGATACGCGCGACGTCGTGCCGGAAGAATGGATACGCGTATGACAGCGGATCAGCCTGTCGCCGATCGGCCTCCCAGGATAAGCGTATTGCTGCCGGTACACAACGGGGCGCGCTATCTGGCTGCGGCGATCGAAAGCATTCTGGCCCAGAGCTTTGGCGACTTCGAGCTCCTGCTGATCGACGATGGTTCGACGGACGAGAGCTGGTCGCTTATCTGTGATTATGCCGACCGTGACCGGCGGATCGTTGCGCGGCAGAATGATCGCAATATCGGCCTGACGCATACGCTCAATCGGGGGCTGGCGCTGGCCCGCGGCGAATTGCTGGCGCGCCAGGATGCCGATGATATCAGTTTGCCGCAGCGACTGGCCTGCCAGGTCGAATTGCTGGATCGCCGGCCGGAGGTCGGGGTGGTGGGCTGCGCGGTGCAGTTGATCGACAGCACAGGCACACCCGGTGTAGTGCTGCAGGTGCCCGGCACGCCCGGCTGGCTGGCCTGGAACCTGTTCTTTGCCAATCCACTGGTGCATTCGTCGGTGATGCTGCGTCGCAGCGTGTATGCGCAGACTGGGGGCTACAGCATTGAATGGTTCTATGCGCAGGATTACGATCTCTGGCAGCGGGCCAGTGATTGCATCCGGCTGGCGAATATTCCCGAGGTGCTCTTGTATTTGCGCAAACACGAGGCAAGTGTCTCGGGGCAAAATCTAGCACGCCAGCAGCAGGTCAGTATCGACATCAGCCGGCGTTTAATGGAGCGGCGCCTGCGGCGAACAGTGCCGCGTGAGCCGGTTGAGCGCCTCTGGACGCAGCAGTATGCCGGGATTGAGGAGGCCTTTCCGGTCGCGCGTTTGATCTTGCGCCTGGCGAAGGCCAGTCTGCGCGACCGGGCATTGTCGGCTGAAGAGCGGCGGTTGATTCGCCGGGATGCCGCCCGGCGCATTCTGGCGCTGCCGCGGGCGGGTCGCCGCGGCTGGCGCAAACTGCTGCTGCTGGCAATGGTCTGGCGTCTCGACGGAGGCCAGGTGTACCGGGCCTTGCGGCAGAGTGGCCTGTATCGCCAGCTTGCCTTGCGCGGCAAATAGTAGTCTATTCGCATGCGTATCCTTTTTGTGGCCCTGGCCAACAGTATGCATACCGCGCGCTGGATCCGGCAAATCAGCCGGCAGGGCTGGGATATCCACCTGTTTTCTGCCGATGGCAGCCCGGCGCACCCGGATCTGGCCGGTATCAGCAGCTACAATGTGCCTGCGCCGCGCCGGGCACGAGCAGAATGGCAGGTGTACTGGCAGATGCTGCAGGATACGCTGCAGCTCAAAGAGCGCCTGCGCGCCGGCCTGCGGGCTTATGCGCCCGGCTGGCTGCAACCGGAGCCCGAACCGGCGCCTGCGCTGAGCCGGATCGTTCAGCACCTGCAGCCGGATCTGGTACACGTGCTGGGAATTCAGCACGGCGGTTACCTGACGCTCGAGGCCCGCCGGCAGCATCGAGGCGACTTTCCGCGCCTGGTGCTCAGTCCCTGGGGTAGCGATCTGTACCTGTACAGCCGGCTGCGCGAACACGTAGAACGGATCCGGGCGGTGCTGGCCGGCTGCGATTACCTGATTCCCGAGTGCGAACGTGATGTGCGGATCGCGCGCGAGCTTGGTTTTCAGGGGGTTGTTTTGTCGAAACAGCAGGCATCGGGGAGCTTTGATGTGCGTGGGGCGCAGCAATTCCGCAGCAGCGGGCCCAGTTCGGCGCGGCGGGTGGTCGCCCTCAAGGGCTATCAGAATTGGGCCGGACGGGCATTGACCGGCCTGCGGGCGCTGGAACTCTGCGCCGATCAGCTCGGCGAGTACCAGATCGTCGTCTATCTGGCATCGCCGGATGTGCGGCTGGCGGTGGAACTGTTGCAAGGGCGTACCGGCCTGCATCTCGAGGTGTTGCCCTACAGCAACCTGGAAACTATCCTGTGCTTGCATGGCCGGGCACGCATCTCGATTGGCTTGAGCATTAGCGATGGCATGCCGGCGTCGCTCTGGGAAGCGATGGCGATGGGCGCGTTCCCGATCCAGTCCGATACCTGCTGTGCCGATGAGTGGATCCGGGACGGCGAAACTGTGCTGCTGGTGCCGCCCGACGATCCGGATGCCGTGGCGGCTGCGCTGCAACGGGCGCTCAGCGATGATCGGCTGGTTGACCAGGCGGCAAGCCGCAATGAAGCCATCGCAGTCGAGCGCATGCAAGACGAACGGGCTCGGGCGCGCGTTGTCGCATTGTATCAGGAGATCGCCGGCCACTCGCAGCGGTCGGCTGAGGAGAGAGAGCAGCACAGCCTATGAATATTCTGGTCACCGGCGGGTTGGGCACGGTTGGCGCCGGACTGGTAAGCGAATTGCGCGCCCGTGGTCACCGGGTGGTTTCCTGCGACCTGGCGCATCAGCCGGACGAGGCCGGGTTCAGTTTGCGCAGCGACATTCGTGAGCCGGGCTATGCGCGCTGCGATGTCGGCGAGTTTCGCCAGGTCGAGCGGGTCTTTGATCGGCTGGGGCCCTTCGACTATGTTTACCATTGCGCGGCTGAGTTCGGGCGCTGGAACGGCGAAGATTTCTATGAGACGCTCTGGCGCACCAATGCCATCGGCACCAAGAACATCATTCGTCTGCAGGAACGGCTCGGCTTCCGGCTCATCCATTTTTCGTCGTCCGAGGTCTATGGTGACTGGCCCGATCTGATGGTCGAGACTGTGATGGATGAGTACGAGATCAAGCAGATGAATGACTATGCCATGAGCAAGTGGGTCAACGAGATGCAGATCCGCAACTCGGCGACGCAGTACCAAACCGAGAGCGTTGTGGTGCGCCTGTTCAATACCTATGGGCCGGGCGAATATTACAGCCCGTACCGCTCGGTGAATTGTCGTTTTCTGTACTGCGCCCTGCACGGCCTGCCCTGGATGGTCTTCCGCGGCCACGCACGAACGTCGACCTACCTGGCCGACACGGTCAATACGCTGGCGAATATTGTCGATCATTTCAAGCCGGGCGAAACCTACAATATCGGCGGCCAGGATATGCATAGCATCGAAGAACTCTCGGACATCGTGCTGAAGGTGACCGCAGCCGATCCGGCGCTGGTCGAATATCGCGAGTCGGAAGTGTTGACCACGCGGGTCAAGCAGGTCGACGTAAGCAAAGCGATGCGCGACCTGGGGCACCGGAACAGCTATGGTCTGGAAACCGGTATGCGATTGACGGCGGAATGGATGCGGCAGGCCTATCGGCTGGACTGAGCGGGAAGTGATGCGAATACTGCATGTTGCCGGTGCGCGCCCCAATTTTATGAAAGTGGCCCCGATTATGGCGGCGATGGCGGCGCATCCGCGGGCGATTGATCAACGGCTGGTGCATACCGGCCAGCATTACGACTACAACATGTCGCGCATCTTTTTTGAAGATCTGGCGATGCCGGAGCCGGATGTGTTTCTTAATGCAGGCTCGGGCAGCCACGCCGAGCAGACGGCCGGGGTGATGCTGGCCTTCGAGCCGGTGCTGCGTGCGCAACAGCCGGATTATGTTATCGTCGTCGGCGATGTGAATTCGACGCTGGCCTGCGCGCTGGTATGCGCCAAACTCGGTGTACCGGTCGCGCATGTCGAGGCCGGTTTGCGCTCCTATGATCGCATGATGCCCGAGGAGATCAATCGCATCGTCACCGATCAGCTGGCCGATGTGCTGTTTACGCCTTCGCCGGATGCGAATGCCAACCTGCTGCGCGAGGGCATAGCAGACGAAAAGATCCATTTTGTCGGCAATGTCATGATCGACACGCTGCAAGGTATGCTGCCGGCGGCCCGGCAGCGGCCGGTGTTCGAGCGGCTGAACCTGGCGCCGGGCAGTTATCTGCTCGTCACGCTGCACCGGCCCGAGAATGTTGATGTGCCGGAAACACTGCGGGCAATCGCCGCCGCGCTCCAGCAGGTCGCGGCAGAACTGCCGGTGGTCTTTCCGGTTCATCCGCGTACGCGCCAGCGCCTGGCGAGTTGCGGAATTGCATGGAATGACGCGCACATGCGCCTGATCGAGCCTCAGGGCTATCTCGATTTTCTGGCTCTGCTCGATTCCGCGCGCCTGGTGTTGACCGATTCGGGCGGTGTGCAGGAAGAGACGACCTGGCTGGGTGTGCCCTGTCTGACGGTGCGGCGCAACACCGAGCGCCCGGTGACGATTGACATGGGCACGAATCGGCTGGTTGCCAGCAACGAGGCAGCGATTGTGCAGGCAGTGGCGCAGGAACTCAGTCGGGGGCGCCGCGAGACGCGCCGGCCGGAGTTGTGGGATGGGGCAGCGGCCAGACGAATTGTTGACATAATGTTGAGATATGCGCCCCACTAGCGGTCATTTCACCCTGTTGTCGCACGCACTGCCGCCGGCTGGTTCGGGCCAGGCCATGATCCTGTACCAGCTGTTGCGGGGCTTCGATCCGGCGAGCTACCGCCTGGTGGCCTCGCCGCAGCAGGCCGGCGACCCGCTGCAGGGCAACTGGTCGGCGCGTCTGCCGGCACGCTATCATCAGCTCCCGCCGGAATTCGAGTTGCGGCGCGGCACGCGCTACGGCCTGGCGACTCCGCGGGCGTATCTGAATATGCTGTTGCATCTGTTGCTGCGCACCCGGCGCATGATCAGCATTATTCAGGCGCAGCAGAGCCAGGCACTGATCGCCTGTACCGGCGATCTGTACAATTTGCCGGCCGGGTTCTTCAGCAGCCATATGACCCGCCGGCCATTCTATGCCTACATTTTCGACGATTATGCCGGCCAGTGGACGAATCCGCTGCAGCAGCGTTTCGCACGTAGCCTGGAGCCGCTGATGCTCAGGCGAGCTGCCGGGGTGATAGTGCTGAACGAGTTTCATCGCGACAAATACCGGGTGCGCTATGGCATCGAGGCGGGGATTGTGCGGGTGCCCTGCGATACTGAATGTTATGCTGTAGAAAGTGCAGCAGCGCAGGATGATGTGCGAATCGTGTACACCGGCGCCGTCTATGACGCGCACTTTGATGCCTTTCACAATTTGCTGGCCGTGCTGCAATCCTGCGAGCGGGCCGATATTCGTTTGCACCTGTACACGGCGCAATCGCCGGCAGATCTGGCGAACAGGGGGATCCGCGGGCCGGTATGCTTCCATCAGCATCAGCAGGTGAGTGATATACCGGCGATCCAGCAAGCCGCCGACCTGCTGTTTTTGCCGCTGGCCTTTGCTTCGCCCTATCCCGAGGTGGTTCGCACGGCTGCGCCGACCAAGATGGGCGAATATCTGGCGTCGGGCCGGCCCATCCTGGTGCATGCGCCGGCCGACTCATTTGTAAGCTGGTATTTTCGGCGGCATAACTGCGGCCTGGTGGTTGATCAGCCGGATCCGGCGGCGCTGCGGGCGGCATTGCAGCGCATGTTGCACGATGCGGCGCTGCGCCGGCAACTGGGGGAGCGGGCTCGCGAATGCGCCCGGCGGGATTTTAGCCTGCCGGTGGTGCGTGCGGCCTTTCGTGATGTTCTGCAAGGTGCCGGTGGAGCCTGAAGATGCGCGTCCTGTTTGTGGCCATGGCCAACAGCATCCATTCGGTGCGCTGGATCAGCCAGGTGCTCGATCAGGGCTGGGATATTCACCTGTTTCCGGCACAGCCCGGCGGTGTTCATAGCGGCTTCCGCAATCTCACGGTACACCAGTTTCTGGCCTACCGGCAGCCGGATCTCGACCAGAGTGTGCGCATCGCCGGTGCCTGGCCCTACCGGCACGGGGCGAGCGTTGCCCGCCGCCTGATCGGCAAATATGCTGCACCCTACACGAATCATGCCTATCTGCTGGCACGTACCATCCAGCGCCTGCAGCCGGATGTGATACACTCGCTGGAGTTGCAGCACGCCGGCTACCTGGTACTGGAGGCACGCCGTTATCTTACGGGGCCGATGCCGCCCTGGGCAGTGACGAACTGGGGCAGCGACATTTATCTGTTCGGCCGGCTTGCGGAGCATGTTCCGCGCATCAAAGCGCTGCTGGCCGCCTGCGATTACTATACCTGTGAATGCCGGCGCGATGTGCAACTGGCGCGGGAGATGGGCTTTGCCGGTGAGGTGCTGCCAGTCGTGCCGATTGCCGGGGGCTACGACCTGGCCGCGCGCGATTGGCGGGCGCCCGGCCCGATTTCCGGACGGCGGCGAATTGCACTCAAGGGCTACCAGACCTGGGCCGGGCGGGCGCTGGCCGGTTTGCGGGCTATCGAGTTGTGCGCCGATGTGCTGCGCGACTATGCCATCGATGTCTACCTGGCCGGCCCCGAGGTGCGCATTGCGGCGGAATTGCTCGCCGATTCGACCGGGTTGAATATTCGCTGTGTGCCGCGCAGTTCGCATGCCGAGATGCTGCGACTGCACGGCCAGGCCCGCGTCTCAATTGGCCTGAGTATCAGCGATGCTATCAGTACATCTTTTCTGGAAGCGATTTTGATGGGCGCGTTTCCCATCCAATCGCATACCAGTTGTGCCAGCGAGTGGATCGAAGACGGCAAAACCGGCTTGCTGGTGCATCCGGAAGACCCGCGCCAGATCGCGGCGGCGCTCCGGCGAGCCGTCACTGATGATAAACTGGTGGATCGGGCGGCGCCCATCAATGTGGCGACGGTCAGTCAGCGACTAGACTTGCATCGTATCCGGCCGCAGGTCGTGGCGATGTATGAGCAGATTGCCCGCCAGGGTGTAATAGGGTAGAACATAATGTGTGTACTTGTCCTTGGCGCGACCGGTATGCTGGGCCACAAGGCCTTGCAGGTGCTGGTTCGCCACAGCGAGGTGACCGGAACCGTGCGCGACCAGGCGGCTGCCTATGCTCATCACCCGGTGCTGAGCGGTTTTGATCTGCTGGGCGACGTGCGGGCGGAAGATTTCGACAGCGTGGTGCAGGCCGTGGCCGCCAGCCGTCCGCAGGTGGTGCTCAACTGCATCGGGATCATCAAGCAATTGCCGGCGGCGCACGATCCGCTGGTCAGCATCGGCATCAATGCTCTGTTTCCGCACCGGCTGGCGCGCCTCTGCCGGGCTGTAGGCGCACGCCTGATCCATCTCAGCACCGACTGTGTGTTCTCCGGGCGCCGCGGCAACTACAGCGAAGACGATCCGCCCGATGCCGAGGATCTGTATGGACGCAGCAAATTGCTCGGCGAAGTGACACAGGCCGGTTGCCTGACTATTCGAACTTCGATGATCGGGCGTGAACTGCAGAGCAGCCACGGCCTGATCGAGTGGCTGCTGTCGCAGCAAGGCCGTTCCATCTGCGGCTTCAGCCGGGCCATCTTCAGCGGCCTGCCCACCCTGACTCTGGCCGAATGCATCGCCCGGGTGATTCTGGAGCATCCCCAACTCGAGGGCCTGCGCCACGTGGCCGCCGCGCCGATTGATAAACATCGCCTGCTGACCCTGGTCAGGCAAATCTATGACCTCGATGTGCAGATTGAGGCCTATGCCGATTTTGTCTGCGACCGCAGCCTGGACGGCAGCCGCTTTGCCCAGGAGACCGGCTGGCAGGCACCGGACTGGCCGGCAATGATTGCGGCGATGCATGCCGATCCGACGCCCTACGCTGAAATACGGAGCAACAATAGTGGCGCATAATGCAGTGCTCACAGACAAATATGTGGTCATTACGGGCGGTACCGGCTCACTCGGCAAGGTGCTGGTGCGCCGGTTGCTGTCGGGCGAACTGGGTATGCCGCGCAAGATCCTGGTGTTCTCGCGGGACGAGGCCAAACAGCATGCCATGCGCCTGGCCTACCAGAAACGCCGCAGTGCTACAGACGAGGTGATCTATCGCAACTTCGCCCAGTTGCTGCAGTTCCAGATCGGCGATGTGCGCGACTATCATAGCCTTTGCCGTGCGCTGCGTGATGCCGACGTGGTGTTCAATGCGGCTGCACTCAAACAGGTGCCGACCTGCGAATATTTTCCGTATGAGGCAGTGCAGACCAATATCGGCGGGGCGGAAAATATCGTCCGGGTTATTCGCGAGCATCGCCTGCCGGTAGAGACGGTGGTCGGCATTTCGACCGACAAGGCCTGCAAGCCGGTGAATGTGATGGGCATGAGCAAGGCCATCCAGGAGCGCCTGTTTGTGTGCGCCAATCTGGATTGCCCGGAGACCCGCTTCGTCTGTGTGCGCTACGGCAATGTGCTGGCATCGCGCGGATCGGTGATCCCGCTCTTCCACGAGCAGATCCGGGCGGGCGGGCCGCTGACGATCACGACCACCGACATGACCCGCTTCTTGCTGAGCCTGGAACAGGCCGTCGATACGGTTTTCGCGGCACTGTGCGAGGCGCAGCCGGGCGAAACCTATATTCCACAGGTGCCCTCGGCGCTGATGACCGATCTGGCCAGGGTATTGATTGGCGAACGCCCGCTGCAAACCGTTGTTACCGGCATTCGGCCGGGCGAAAAAGTGCATGAGATCCTGGTGTCGGAAGAAGAAGTGCATCGCACGATTGCCCGCAACAACTACTACGTGATACAGCCGATGTTGCCCGAGTTGCGTGCTGATGATGCCGGTGGAACTGTTCTGAAGCAGGAATACAGCTCCGCTCACAATGTCATGTCCGCCGACGCACTGGCGGAACTGTTGCACGCGCATAAGCTGATGGTCGATGATCGCCCGGCCTTTGACGGTGAGTTGCTGGCATGAAAATCATGACGATCCTGGGCACGCGCCCGGAGATCATTCGTCTGAGCCGGATCATTCCGCGGCTGGATCGCCTCTGCGAGCATGTGCTGGTGCATACCGGCCAGAATTATGATCCGAACCTGAGTGATCGCTTCTTCGCGGATCTGGGTCTGCGCGCGCCGGATCATATGCTGGGGGTACGCGGTGCCAGTTTCGGCGAGCAGATCGGCAAGATCATCATGGCGAGCGAGCAGGTGCTGCAGGCCGAGCAACCGGATCGGGTGCTGATCCTGGGCGACACCAACAGTGCACTGGCGGCGATTGTGGCCGGCCGCATGCGCATTCCGGTTTTCCATATGGAAGCCGGCAACCGCTGCTACGATGATCGGGTGCCCGAGGAGATCAACCGCCGGCTGATCGACCACAGCAGCACGATCCTGCTGCCCTATACCGAGCGCAGCCGGGCCAATCTGTTGCGTGAGGGCATTGCCGGCCAGCGCGTCTTCGTCACCGGCAACCCGATCTACGAAGTGATGCAGGCCCAGGGCGAGGCTATCCGCCGATCCACGGTGCTGGAGCGGCTGGGCTTGCAGCCGGGCGGCTATTTCCTGGTCACTATGCATCGCCAGGAGAATGTCGACATCGAAGTTCGCTTGCGGGCCCTGATCGAGGCGCTGAACCGTTTGCAGGCCGAATATGATCTGCCGGTGATCTGCAGCGTGCATCCGCGTACCCGCCAGAAGATGCAGCACTTCGGCATCAGCAGCGAAAGCCTGCAGTTCCACGAGCCCTTCGGCTTCCTGGATTTCATCGCGCTCGAAGAACATGCCCGCTGTGTACTCAGCGACAGCGGCACCGTGCAGGAAGAATGCTGCATCCTGCGCGTGCCGAATGTGACCCTGCGCGACGTCACCGAGCGTCCGGAAACCGTCGAATGCGGCAGCAACATCTTGAGCGGCGCCGAACCGGACGCCATCCTGCGCTGTGTGCGCACCGTACTGGATCGCCCGGCGGACTGGATCATCCCGCCGGAATACCTGGCGCCGCGCGTCAGCGACACCGTCGTCAATATCGTCAGTGGGCATTTCATCTGACAGAACTTACGCGGTGGCGACCGCGAGCGCCCTTTTTCGCCTCCGGCAGGGAGGAAAGAACCGTTTTTTCGATTGTTCTGGCGGCTTTGCCGCCAGAACAATCGAAAAAGCCCCCGGTGCGGCCAGCAGCAACAAAATTATGAACCAGATACCCTTTTTCACCGTCCTGGTGCCGACCTACAACCAGGCTCGATACCTGGGCGCCGCCCTGGATAGCCTGCTGGCCCAGACCGATGCGGACTGGGAGGCAATCATCGTGAACGACGGCTCGACCGACGAGACGGCCGAGGTTATTGCGGCCTACGTTGCGCGCGACAGCCGCTTTCGGGCGCTGCACAAGCCGAATGGCGGCGTGGCCTCGGCGCTGAACATGGGCCTGGCCGAGGCGCGGTCGCCCTGGGTTTGCTGGCTGAGTTCCGATGATCTCTTTGAGCCGGCCAAGCTGGCAGTACACCGCCGCTGGATCGGCTTGCAGCCGGCGAGTCGCTTTTTCTGCTCGGGTTTCTCCGAGTTGGACGATGCCAGCGGCAGGATTCACCGTCGGGAGCTCTGGGCGCCGGTGCCTGAGGCGCGCTGGCAGGTGCTCGAAATGCTGCGCTGTATTTATATTCCCGGCAACAGCGTCTGTGTTGCGCGCGAACTATGGCAGGCGAGCGGTGGCTTCGATCCGGGGCTGCGCCATGGCCAGGATTACGATATGTGGCTGCGGCTGCTGGTGCAGCATCCGGTGACGTATATTCCCGAGCGGACATGCATTGCCCGTCTGCATCCGCAGCAGGGTACGCAGACTTTTCGCGAAGTCGGTTTTTTCGATTGTGCCCGGGCGGGCATTCAGTTGCTGAACCACTGTTCCTTCGCCGAACTCCTGCCGCAGATCGAACTGGAGGATCCCTTGCAGGCGCATACAGCGGTGGAATATGCGCTGCGAATAGCCGGCAACCCCTTCAGTTTTCTGTACATGCGCGGCCCGCACCCGGCCCTGATCGGCCGGATCATGGAATGGGTCTGGCATTCTGCCGATCCAAAGCAGGCCCCGGCGCTCAAAACCCTGGTGGCGAAATGGGCGCGTGGCAATAGCCGCCGGCACGCCGGTACGCCCTTCAGCCTGCTCTGGAAAGCCGCCGCGATTGCCGCCGCAATGCCGGAGCAGCAGTTTCATTACCAGCCGATCGATCCCGGCGAAGTCACCGAAAGCTACTACTGGTCATTGCTGGCTGTCGGCGACGAAAAAGCCGAGCCGCTGCGCCGGCACCTGGCGCGCTACGAGCAGATCCGGCTTCCCGAAGCTACCGCCGCCGAAGCGGGCAAGGTTCACGAAGCGATCTTTCTGGCACAGCGCGGTGCACCGGTTGATGTCAGGATCAAATACGGCGCCTTTCGCAGCACCATCGAGGGCGCGAAATACCTGCTGCAGCGCGGCCGGCGGGTGCTGTTGATGGGCCTGGCGCAGCAGGGCCTCGGACTGAACGAGGGCGTGTTGTATGTCGGTGCACCCGACGAGCAGAGCCTGGCGCGGGCCGTTGCCGCTGCCGGGCCGGTCGACGCCATCATCGGCGTGTCGCGCGGCGATATCCTGCGCATGGTCTGTGCGCGGCGCTACCTGGTGTACCATATGGGGCCGCATCCGGTGCAAGAAGCCGCGATCAGCAATCTGAACCGGGCCGGGGCGCCGATAATCTGCCCTTCGCATAGTGCGGTTGCGCGGCAGATTGGCTACGGGCTGCGCAGCGAATTGCTGCATGCGGTTCACCCGGCCTATGATCCGCAGGTGTTTGTGCCGGCAGAAGGGCCGCGCCGTCCGCACAGCCTGGTATTTGCCGGAAGCATCGCGCAGTACAAAGGCGTCGATATTGCATTGCGCGCCTTTCAACAGATCAAAGCACAGGTACCCGATGCGAACCTGCATATTGTCGGCGATTCGCGCCCCTGGCCTGAGGCCGGCGAGCATCTACTGGACACTAGCTGGCTGGATAGCGATGGATACCCGAACTGGGCGGCGATTTGCCGCGATCTGCCGGGCCTGAGCTATGGTGGCGCGGTGGAGCAGTGGCAACTGGCTGGCATATTGCAGCAGTCCGAGTTGCTGGTGACGCCTTCGCGGGTTGGCGAAACCTTCGGCATTGTCTCGCTGGAAGCGCAGGCCTGCGGCTGCATCCCGGTACTGCCGGACAACGGCGCCTTCCCGGAAACCATGCAAGCCGGGGTGACCGGCTATCTATACACGCCGAACACGCCGGAGCAACTGGCGGCGCGCATTCTGGAACTCTGGCAGGCCGGTTTGCCGGCGGAAACACAGCGGCAGGCAGCGGCGGAGTGGGCGCGGGGCAATTTTTCCTGGGACAGAACCGGTGTGGCGTTGCTGGCGATCCTCGAGGGTGCCCCAAAACATGCCTGCGCCCGGCAAGTCTGGCTGCAGAAAGCGGCCTGGTGGCATGCCCGGCACAGCCGGCCGCGGCTGCTGCGCGCCGCCCGGCGGATCGCCTCGTTGCAGCGAGCGGTGCATCGCCAGCCGCTCAGCCGCTGGCCCGGGATTATCCAGTCGCTGTGGTTGAAACGTCGTCAGAATAAACCAGGTAGCAGCACATGATGGCAGAATGGCAACTCCAGAAACCGGTCGTCTTCCTGATCTTTCGGCGCCCCGATACAACCGCGCGCGTCTTTGCCGAAATCGCCCGCGCCCGCCCGCCGAAGTTGCTTGTGGTGGCCGATGGGCCGCGCGCCGACCGGCCCGGCGAGGCGGAGAAATGCGCGGCGGCCCGCGCCATCATCGAGCAGGTCGACTGGCCATGTGAGGTGTTGACCAATTATGCCGACAGCAACATGGGCTGTGCCCGGCGGGTATCGAGTGGGCTGGACTGGGCCTTCAGCCTGGTAGAGGAGGCGATTATTCTGGAAGATGATTGCCTGCCGCATCCGACATTTTTTCGCTATTGCGAGGAGTTGTTGGAAAGGTATCGGGATGATACGCGGATTATGGTGGTGTCGGGAGACAATTTTCAGCAGGGGCGGCGCCGTACCGACGACAGCTACTATTTTTCGCGCTACCCGCACTGCTGGGGATGGGCCACCTGGCGGCGGGCCTGGCGGTATTATGATCATGCGATGAGCTTGTGGCCAGTGGTGCGAGATCAGGGATGGCTCGATGATGTGTTGCAGGATAGACAATTGATCACTTATTGGTCGACACAATTCCAAAAGACGCATGAAGGACTTATTGACTCCTGGAATTATCGCTGGATGCTGAATTGCTGGTTCCAGAATGGTTTGACCGTTCTACCAAACGTGAATCTTGTGTCGAATATTGGCTTTGGGGAAAATGGAACCAATTCTCTTTTGCAGGACAGCAGTCTGTCAAATATTCCGGTTCAGGAAATGCAATTCCCACTGAAGCTACCACTTTTTTTGGTAAGAGATGTCCAGGCAGATAAAACAACAGAATATCTGGCGTATATTTCACCTGAAAAACCATGGCTATCAAAGCAATTTTCTCGTATCAATGCACGATTTCTTGGATTACTGAACAAAATTCTTGGATTTCATGTGAAATTTAGGGGTGTTCTGGGTAAATCTGAATGAATACCAATGGTTTTATTCGTAACCAGAGTTCAAATAAACCCCCCGATTATTTGAATGATCTGTTGTTTGCGTATTATCCACTGCATTTTTTTGCGGTGTTCAGGGCTCATGAACTGTTCAATGTCAAGCCATATATTGATTTGTTGGCGCCGCCTATCTTGGATCTTGCGTGTGGTGATGGACTTATATCAAGGCTTCTCTTTGAAAAAACTATTGATTTTGGTTTGGATATAAACTTGTCTCAGATTCGTAATGCGATGGGGAGTGAATCTTATTCTTCTGCGCTTCTTGGTGATGCACGCTATATTCCATATAAAGACAATTCGGTAGGTGGTGTTTTTAGTAATTGCGCTTTTGAACATATTCCAAACATGCCTGATCTGATAGCGGAAATAGCACGGATTCTGAAACCAGGAGGGTATTTGGTGACAACCTGTTTGACACCGCTCTACTACCAGATGAACCCTTTATTTAAAGCTCTGGATCGTGTGCCTTTGCGAGGAATACGTAAAAAAGCAATTGAGGCTGAAGATAATTTGCATAATCATGTCAGTGTGTATGAATCAGTGTATTATGAAGAACGATTTATTGAAAATGGTATGGAATTGGAACATCAGCATTATTATGCAACTAAGCCCATTGTGGATTTTTGCTATGCTTGGGACTCTCTTAGTAAATATTCGTTTCTGCCGTCTTGGGATCTAACACATCGAGGTGTTTTGATAAATTATCTTACTTTGAGGTATCACAGGCGTCTAGTCGGCAAACATGCTAAGATATCACAGTGGTACAATAAATTTCATGCTCTTTGTTATGATCGGAATGCTGCAAATAACCCTGGAGTTGCGCAAATTTTGGTGGCAAAGAAATTGTAATGAGGATGTGTTTGTTCAATTAATTAAATGCCTAAAGTGTTTTTGATACTATGTGTGCTTTAATGGGTGACTTATATCCTGTTATAACTGCTTATTGTATGAAGTGGCACCTTGAAAAAAGTCCTGCTTTCAAATATATTCTTGTAGATCCACTTCATTCATATGTGAAAATCAAGCTAAAGGGGTGGGACGGAGATGTGCTACCCGAAGAATTGCCTGAAAATCAAGTTGTAATTTTTTGTCAATTCCCTCCACCAACTATATTCCCAGATACCGTATACAGGAATATTATCTGGATTCCAATGTGGGATCACTCGCATTATTGCGCGCAGGATTGGTGGAATGCTTTGCCAAAAACGTTACGCATAGTTGCTTTCTCAGAGGCTGTGGCTCAGCGTGCAGAGGTAGCTGGCTTGTCTACACTTCGTCTACGTTACTATCCAGATCCGCAGGAATTTGTCCCGGCGCGATGGGATCATGGCCGTGTACTCCTGTACTGGAATCGGACAGGTGTTTTTAGTCTTTCGTTCCTTAAGCAGCTATGTCAGCGGCTTGGTGTCAAAAAGTTGTTGTTCCGTAACCAACTTGACGAAGGAGTAGCCAGTCAGGCTGCCTACTCCCTGCCTGCGATCCTGGGGAATACTGTTGTAGAAGAACTGCCTATGTTTCAAGAGCACGCAGATTATCTGAAAGCTGTAGAAGATGTTAATATCTATCTTGCTCCGCGTCAGGTAGAAGGTCTCGGTGTTTCATTTCTTGAAGCCATGTCCCGTGGTTGTGCAGTTCTTTCACTTGATTCGCCAACGATGAACGAGTATATTACGCATAATTACGATGGTTTTCTTTTCAAAGAGTCAAAAGAACGCCTGGAATCTCGATTGAAATACGCTGTACAACGTCGCATGGCTCGAATGTTGCAGAATAAGAGCTTCTTTTTCGGTCGTCGAATACATACTATTGACAACTGGCAGGCTTTGGAAAAGCTCGATTGTGAGTCGGTTGGAAAAACTGCGCGAAGAAAACAGTATGATGGCTATCAAATGTGGCAACAACAAATTCAGCAATATGCCCAATTTATATTGGGTGAGTAG
>DAOTUJ010000043.1:0-16740 GCA_034437175.1 Chloroflexaceae bacterium
AGCAGCATGCCAAACGCTTTCGCCTCCACACCCGTGCGGCGCGTCAAACCACGGCCCATTTCGATCAATTGGAACAGCACTGGTTGGCCCTCCCGCCAACCGCTACAGCGTGACTTATGCGGTATTGCGTTTTTTCCTATGGTAAGATTAAGCTAAGATAGGAATTTTCCAGTTGTTTCGTGCGGCGCTGCGGGCCAGGCTCGCAGCGCCGCACGAAACGACTGGAAAATTCCCTCTGCGGCAGCGTGGACATGACGGTGCTTTTCGGTTGTTTTGGCGGCAAAGCCGCCAAAACAACCGAAAAGCACGGTTTCCTTCGGCCCTGCCGGAGCCTGCCGAGCATAGTCGCATGGGGCGAACAAAAGCGGTTGCGGTCGCTACCGCGTAACGCGTATAGATTAAGGTAAGGAAGCCTTGCATGAATCATCTGGTAGGCGGCATTGAGGCCGGCGGTACCAAGTTTGTCTGTGCGGTAGGAACCGGTCCCGCCGATCTACGTGCCGAGACTCGCTTTCCCACGACGACGCCGGCCGAGACGCTGGCGCAGGCGGTGGCCTTTTTTCGCGAGCAGGCGCAGATCCATGGGCCGCTGACTGCCATCGGCATTGCCAGCTTCGGGCCGGCTGATCCCGATCCGGCGTCGCCGACCTATGGTTTTATCACGGCGACGCCCAAGCCGGGTTGGAGCAATACCGATTTCGGCGGCACAATGGCTCGCGAACTGGGCCTGCCGGTGCGTTTCGACATCGATGTCAATGGGGCGGCGCTGGCCGAGTATCGCTGGGGGGCGGCGCAGGGTCTGGTCAGTGCAGTATATCTGACTATCGGCACCGGTATCGGCGGCGGTGCGATCATTGATGGCCGCCTGCTGCACGGCCTGGTGCATCCCGAAATGGGGCACATGCGGCTGCCGCGTGACCCGGCCGTCGATCCTTATGCCGGTCGTTGCCCCTTCCACGGCGATTGCCTGGAGGGTCTGGCTGCCGGGCCGGCCATTGCCGATCGCTGGGGCCGGCCGGCCTTTGCGTTGCCGCCCGAACACCCGGCCTGGGAGCTTGAGGCCCACTACCTGGCGCTGGCCTTGCATACGATTATTTGTGTTTTGTCGCCCCAGCGCATCGTTATGGGCGGCGGCGTGATGGAACAGCCGCAGATTTTTCCGCTGTTGCATCGCAAGCTGCAACATTCGCTGAATGGCTATGTGCGGTCGCCGGCTATTCTGGAACAGATCGAAACCTATATTGTGCCGCCCGCCCTCGGCAACCATGCCGGGGTGCTGGGCGCCATTGCCCTGGGCTTAGAGGTTCATCAGTGAACCCCAGGCCGGATGCCGCGGAACTGGCCTGGATCGCGCAGGCCTCGTCGGAAACCAGCCGGGTTTGCGGGATTGAACCGTGAGTGACCATGCTCTCGTATTCCTCGGGTAGCTCGGGTAGTGCAAAACCGGCACCATCGCCGTCGGGTTGGTGCTGCGAGGGGCGCAGCAGGGCTACTGCCTGGCGGCAGCTGCGCCCCTACCCGCCATTGCCACATGACAGGAGACGTATCCATGGACGGCGATCATAATGGCTACGGGACGCTTCAGGACGAGGTGTCCATATTGCGCCGGCAACTGGTCGAAGCCCGCCGGGAAGTTCAGCAGTTGCGCGCCGAACGCGATCAGTGGCTGGCATGGTATAGCCAGGCGCAGAACGAGGCGACGCTCCAGGCGGAACGGCTGCGTTTCGAACATGGCCCGGTGGTGATTATGAGTTGGGACGAGCGCGAAGGCTGGCCGGTCTGCTATGTTTCCCCCAATGTCGACCAGTTCGGCTATACCGTCGACGATTTTCTGAGCGGCCGGGTGCGCTACCTCGATATCGTTCATCCTGACGATCTAGCGAGAGTCCTGGTAGAGATACAGCATATCCGTGCTGTGCAAGCTCCGCCGCTGACGCGCCAGGAGTACCGGATCGTCTGCGCCGACGGCAGTATCCGGCATATCGCCGATTTTAGCCGCCCGGTCTACGATGAAGCCGGCGCTATCCAGCGCATTGACGGCTATCTCCTGAATGTTACCGGCGAAAAACAGGCTTTTGCACAGTTGCAGCAGGCGCTCGATCTGACTCGGGCGACTTTCGAGTCGGCCACCGGCGGTGTGCTGATTACCAATCTCGATGGGCATTTGCTGGATTTCAACCAGCGTTTCCTCGATATCTGGCAGATGGATGATCGCTGGCGGCATACGGCGGATTTGCGTGAACGGGTCAGCCTCTTGCTCGACCAGGTTTGCGATCCGGACGATTTCCTGCGCCGGATCGAGGAACTGGTCGCGCAGTCGGAAGGGGAAAGCTACGATGTCATTGCGATGCGCGACGGGCGCAGCTTTAGCCGGCACAGCCGCCCTTTTCGTGTCGCCGGTCGCATTATCGGGCGGCTCTGGAGCTACTACGATATTACGAGTGCAGTGCGGGTTGAAGAACAGTTGCGCTTTCAATCTCAGATTCTCGAAACGATCGGCCAGGCTGTCATCGCGACTACGCTCGACGGTACCGTAACCTATTGGAACCATGCCGCGGAGCAAACCTATGGTTGGCCGCAGCAAGCGGCGCTTGGGCGCAACGTGCTGGATCTGACGCTGGGAAAGCCGGTGAGTGCCCGTGCCGGCGAGATCATTGAGCGCATCGGGCGCGGCGAACGCTGGACGGACGAGTTCCTGGCACGCCACCGCGACGGCAGAACGTTTTCCGCCGAAGTCACCGATGTGCCCTTCGTGAATGCCGACGGTGAGATTATCGGGATAATTGGCATTTCAACGGACATTAGTGTGCGCAAACGGGCCGAGGAAACTGCCCGAAAGAGCCAGGCCTTGCTCCAGGGCATCATTGAGTATGCGCCGCTGATCATTTATATCAAAGATACAGCCGGGCGCTATGTGCAAATTAGCCCGGCTTCGCTGGAACGGCTCGGCTACACCCGCGAGGAATTCATCGGCAAAACGGATGCAGAGTTGTTCGCGCCCGACGTGCATGCCGCCTGGCGCATGACCGACCAGGAGGTACTGGACAGTGGCCGGCCTATGGAGTTTGAAGTCGCGATTCCCATGGCCGATGGGCTCAACTATTTTCTGGCCAGCAAGTTTCCTATTTTTGATGACCAGGGCACAATCTGTGCCCTCGGCGGCCTGGCAATCAATATCACCGGCCAGAAAAATCTGGCAGCCGCCCTGCGTGAAAGCGAGGAACGCTACAATCGGGCTACCACCGTTGGCGCGGTTGGGGTCTGGGATTGGGATCTGGCGACGAACGGCATGTACCTCTCGCCCAATCTCAAGGCCATGCTGGGCTATGCCGATTACGAGATTCGCAACCATCTGGACGATTGGAGCCGGTATGTCCATGCTGACGATCAGGCCGCCCTGTCGCAGGCCATTACGGCCCATCTCAACGGTGAAACGGACGGGTTCCAACTGGAACACCGCATGTTGCACCGCGACGGCAGCCTGCGTTGGATCGCCGCCCGTGGCATGCTCATCCGTGATGCAAACGGCCGGCCGATGCGCATGGTCGGCACGGATACCGATATTACACCCCTCAAACAGATCGCGCAGGCGCTGCAACGCCAGCAGCGGTTTTTGCGTCAGATCATTGACAGCAGCCCGGCGTTCATCTTTACCCGCGACCGCAATGGCTGTTTCACTATGGTGAACCGGACGATGGCGGCATTGTATGGGCGTAGCGTCGAGGAGATGCTGGGCAAAACCGATGCCGATCTGGGGCTGGATCCGGCAAAAGTGGCGCAAATCCAGGCGCAGGATCAACAGATTTTTGCCGGATTCAGCGAGATGATCATTCCTGAGGGCCAGGTCATCGATGCAGCCGGCCAGGTTCACTACATCACGCTCGTCAAACGCCCGCTCTATTCGGAAAACGGCGTTATCGAGCAGGTGCTGGTGGTGGCGAACGACATCACCGAGCGGCGGATTGCCGAGCTGCAACTGCGGTGCGCCAATCAGCAACTGGTGGCCGGCAATGAGCGCCTCGCGCAGCGTAATCACGAAATCATGCTGCTGAACCACATGAGTGATTTGCTGCTGGGTTGCCGGAGTATCGATGAAGCCTACGAAATCATCAGCATCAGTGCCCAGCAATTGTTTGCCGGCCAGCCCGGCGCGCTGTATCTCCGCCGCATCGGCAGCGATTGCTATGATGTCGCCAGTAGCTGGGGCGAGCATCCGCCGGCCGAGCCATTTTTGCAAACCTGGAACTGTCAGGTTCTGCATACTCAGCAGCCGTTTATGTGCCTGACATCGACCAGTACACGCTGTAGCCACATCGATCCGCACGAGGTAGCTGTGGTGCTCTGCATTCCCTTGTTCATCGAGGGCGATACGCTCGGGATTTTGCACCTGCGCCACAGCGAGCATCTGGATGCCGAAGAGTTGCAACGCTGGCGGCAACTCGGCGCATCGATGGCGCATCAGGTGACCCTGGCGCTCAATAACCTGATCTTGCGCGAACAGCTCCAGCAGCAGGCCATCCGCGACGGCCTGACCGGGCTCTACAACCGGCGTTACCTCGATGCGACTTTGCCGCGCGAGTTGCAACGGGTCGTCCGGCAGCAGCAAGCAATCGGTGTAATTATGCTCGACATCGATCACTTCAAGCACTTCAATGATAGCTACGGCCATGATGCCGGTGATGCCCTGCTACGTGCAGTCGGCGCCTTTTTGAGCGCCAATACGCGCGGCGAAGACATTGCGTGTCGTTATGGCGGCGAAGAGTTTATCCTGGTACTGCCGGGCGCCGTGCGCGTCGATACGCAGCAACGCGCCGAAGCAATTCGCATCGGGATCCAGAAACTCCAGCTGGAGCATCACGGCCAACCCCTCGAAACAATAACCGTCTCACTCGGCGTTGCCGTACTGGCCGAGCCCGCCGCGACCGTATCCGCCGATATGCTGATCCGGCAGGCCGATCAGGCACTCTATCAGGCCAAGCGCACCGGTCGTAACCGGGTGGTGGTTAGCGGTTAGCCAGGACAGCCTATCGAAAGCGCGCACCGACTTGCCGGCCGCAACTCCTTGCGGATCTGCGCGGGAGCGGGATCCTCTGCGCGGGGGGCGGCGCTTTCAACGAGAGCGTTGTGGCCAAACGGGCGCTATCGCGCTCCGGCCCTCACCGAAGCTCAGTGAGCGCGATAGCGCAGCAGGCGCATGCCGTTGAGCGTGACCAGCAACGAGGTGCCCATGTCGGCCAGCACGGCCATTCACATGGTGCCTATGCCCAGCAGCACCAGCAGCAAAAATACCAGCTTGATGCCGATGCTCAGCACGACATTTATCCAGACCGTTTGCATCGTCGCCCGGCTCAATCCGATTGCAAAGGGCAACTGCCGCAGATCATCGCTCATCAGGGTCACGTCGGCGGTTTCCATGGCCTGGTTGCTGCCGCCGTGCGCACCGCCGATAGCAATGCCGACGCCGGCTGTCGCCAGGGCCGGCGTATCATTGATGCCGTCGCCGACCATGGCCACCGCACCGTAGCGCTGTTGCAGCGCCTCGACTGCAGCGACCTTCTGTTCCGGCAGCAACTCGGCCTGCACTTCGCTGACCCCTACTGCGGCGCCGATGCGTTCGGCGCCGGCCTGCTCATCGCCGGTGAGCATCACCACCGACAGCCCCAGCGCCTTAATCTGCGCGACGGCTTCGCGGCTGCTGGCGCGTACCGTATCGGCCAGCGTAATCGTGCCCAGGTAATCGCCCTCGACACTGACCATCACCGGGGTATAGCCGGCGGCTGCATCAGCCTGTGCCGCCCGGCAGTCGCCAGCCGCATGGCGAATCGCGCGGTCGAAATAGCGATGGCTGCCCACCAGCACGCTGCGCCCGCCGATGGTTCCGCTCACGCCGCGGCCCACCAGGGCCGTCACCCCTTCCGCCGCCGGCAACCGATCCAGCCCGCGCTGGTTCGAGGCCAGCATAATAGCATGGGCCAGCGGATGCTCGGAGCGCCGCTCAACGGCACCGGCCAGCGCCAGTACTTCGTCGCAGGCCGCACAATGGCCGATCAACCGGCTATTCGCCGTGTCGCAGCCGGCGGCGCGAACGGCAATCACTGCCGGGCGACCGGTTGTCAGCGTGCCGGTCTTGTCAAAGGCAACCGCCCGTACCCGGTTCAATGCCTCCAGACATGCGCCGCCCTTGATCAACACCCCGTTGCGGGCGGCGGCGCTCATCGCACTGACCAGGCTGACCGGCGTGCTGATCACCAGTGCGCAGGGGCAGGCCACCACCAGCAAGGCCAGGCCGCGGTAGAACCAGCCGAAGGTGGCCGGATCGGGGTTCCAGAAAGGCTGGCCGAAGAACAGCGACGGAACCGCAGCCACCAGCACCGCCAGCAGCACCACGGCCGGTGTGTAATATTTGGCAAACCGGTCTACAAAGCGCTGCACCGGCGCCCGGCGCTCCTGCGCATCTTCGACCAGCCGGATCATGCGTGCGATAGTATTGTCTTGCGCCAGCCGGCTGACCGTAATCTCCAGGCTGCCCTCGCCATTGATGCTCCCGGCGAAGACGGCGGCGCCCGGTTCTTTCTCGACCAGGCGGCTCTCGCCGGTGATGGGTGCCTGGTTGACGGCAGCGTGCCCGGTGCGCACCGTGCCGTCCATTGGAATGCGCTCGCCGGGCCGCACCACAATCACATCGCCGACCTGGAGTTCACCCACCGGCACGTGCTCCTCGCAACCGCCGCAGCAGGTCGTCTCACCAAGGCGAACGGCGGTTTGCGGCACAACTTCCATCAAGCTTTTGATGGCATGGCGGGCGCGAGTCGAGGTGTAGCCTTCGAGAGCCTCACCGAGCGCGAAGAGCACCAGCACCAGGCCGGCCTCGACGTAGGCGCCGATGACAACCGCGCCAAGTGCGGCGATGCTCATCAGGGCATTGATATTCAACTCGCGATTGAAGCGCAGCGCACGCCAGGCACTGTGTGCGATTGGCCCGATGGTCAGCGCCATAGCCAGCAGGCCCAGTGCTTCGATCCAGCGTGCTTGCCAGCCCAGGATCTCGTGCAATATCACGCCGGGCAACACCAGCAGCGCCGCCAGCAGCGTCAGCCGCGTATCGAGGCGAGACCACAGAAAGCGCAGGAAACCGGGTGCGGCCGGCGGCGGCGCCGGTGCCGCCACTGGCGCATCTGCCAGATCCGTGGCGGTGTAGCCGAGTGACTGCACGCGCTGCACAATCGCCGCACGGTCGAGCGTGCTACGGACGCGCATGCGCTCGGTCGAGAAATTCAACTCACAGGACTCAACCCCTTCGAGTTTTGCAACGCCGCTTTCGAGCGTGCGCGCACAGCCGGCACAGTCCATTCCGCCAATCGCAAACTGGTACTCATTTGTTGGTGTCGTCATCACAATCCTCGCACAGCCACGCATCCCGGCATTCGATAGAACAGGACGCCGCAACAGGTGATTTCAGCACCATGATAGCAGAGTTTTGGTATTATACGCCGCAATCGGCCGGAAGCATCAGGCGGCGCATCAGCTCGGCAGTGGCGGCATCGGTCGGGAAGTAAAGACTCGACGGCCAGCTCTGCAACCGTCTCTGGTGCCAGCCCGGCGGGATGCATGCCTCACAGCATGCTCGAACCCGCGTAGCCAGCCAATGACCGCGCAGGTCATTGGCTGGCTACGCATTGCTATTGCTTGAGGAAGACTTCAACAACGCGCGGATCGAAGTGCCGACCGGCTTGCCCGGCGATGTATGCCCGCACACGGTCGGCACTCCAGGCCTGCCGATAGGGCCGATCCGAGCCAAGGGCGTCCCAGACATCAATCACCGCAAATAATCGTGCTGCCAGTGGGATCTGCTCGCCAAAAAGCCCATATGGGTAGCCACTGCCATCCCAGCGTTCGTGATGAGCGCGCGGGATGTCCAGTGCCGGACGCAGATCGTCCAGATTGCCGATCAAGTTGACTGCGTGGAGCGGATGCCGGCGAATCAATTGCCATTCGGTCGGAGTGAGTGGTGCGCGTTTGTGTAAAATCTCGGTGGGGATGCCTAGCTTTCCGATGTCGTGCAACAAGACACCCCGCCGTAGATGATCGAGTGCCGCGCCACGGAAGCCAAACTGCCCGGCTATGTGCAGGGCGCGTTCCAGCACGCGCTGGCTGTGTGCGCTGGTTTCGGCATCGTGGAGTTGGAGCGCCTGCTGCCAACTGGCCACCAGCGCATCACTGCGACGCGCCTGCTCATGTTGCGTCTGCCGATCCAGTTCCACATGGTACAGGGCGCCGGCAGCCAGATCTGCCATGCGCTGTAGCAGGTCGACATCGCTCTCCGTGATGGGCCGGCTGCGCCCGATACTCAGGCTGCCGATCTGTCGATGGTAGGCAATGATCGGTACGCAGACTACACTGCACAACTGGGGCAGCCACAACTGCCGTGAACAATCGCAACTGTGGTCGCGGCTATGCCAAACACACGTCTGCTGTTGGCCGGTCGGTTCGCTTGCGGCAAAGGCGCCTGGTGGGTAGAATGTGCCCTGGAATGGCGCCCAGATCCCACCGGCAAGGCGTAGTTCGCTCCATTGCTGGTCGACGGTGTGGCAAAACAAACCGATGGCATCGGGGGCGAGCGCGATCTGGCTCTGTTCCAGCAACTCGTGCAACCAGCTCGCCGGATCGTTGCAATGGCGAATGCCGGCACCGCCGGCGGCAAGCGCGCGCTGTTCTCGCTGACATTGGGCAACTCGGGATGCCTGGACACACAGGACCGTCTCGTTGGGATGCCTTGCGGCGCGTGTTACCTGCTCGTGAGCCGGCATTGGTGGAACTGATCGCGTGGAATCTTCATTGGGATGACTGAGAATCATATCATATCCTGTTGCATTTTGGGGCATTGATGCGCTCAGGTGTCTGTATCGCAACACTGCGATAGGGATGCATTATGGACGCGCTTACCGATGGGTTCTGTATAAAAGATCACAGTGCTCCGCGCCGGCAGCGATGTATACTCGCATAAACAAGCATGCACTGGCGAACGGCAATGCGTTCCATGTTCGGAAATCAGAGAGGTTGTATGAATCAGGATCATCGCCCACGTGACCAGAAAATTGTCGAGTTACAGCAGCAAAACGAAGCCTTAAACCGGGTGCTGGAGGATAGCCGGCACGAACTTGCCCGCTGCCGGGAACAGCTTGCCTATGCCCAGGCGATGCTGGAAGCCGCCGAAGCACAGGAGCATTTGCTGCGTGCCCTGATTGATGCCTCGCCGTCGATTATTTTTGCCCTCGATCCCCAGGGCCGCCACATCATGGTCAACCAGCGTTTTGCCGAAGTGCTGAACCGTACGTCCGATGCCGTTATCGGTTCCACCGCTTTTGATCTATTTCCGCCAACGATTGCCGAAACGCTGCACGCCCATACGCAGCACATTCTTACTTCCGGTCGGCACGATGAACGCGAAGTGCAGATCCAGCTTCCGGATGGGATCTATACCTTCTTCGAAAGCAAGTTTCCGATTCATGATGCGAAAGGCCGGCTGATCGCGATTGGTGGGATGTCGACGGACATTACTGATCGCAAGCAGATCGAAGAGCAGTTGCGCACTTTTCAAACCCTTGTCGAGAATGCGCCCGACGGCATCACGATTGTGGCGCTCGATGGGCATCTTCGGTATGCCAACCCGGCGTTCAAACAGTTTCTGGGTTATGGAGAGGCCACGATCGGCATGCATATGACCGAGTTCCGCCCCAATGCCCAGCAGTCGGAACTGCAGCAGGTGATGCAACAGATCCACGCCCAGGGTGTCTGGCGTGGGCGCCAGGTCTACCAGAAACAAAACGGCGAGTCGTTTGCCGCCCATGTGGCCGCCTTCCTGATTTACAATGAGCAGGCTCAGCCCTATGCGCTGATGGGGATTCACCGGGATATGACCGAGCAGGATCAGCAGGAATACGAGCGTACCGCCTTGCAGCAACAGCTCATCGACGCTCAGCAAAACGCCATTCGCCAGCTCTCGTCGCCGCTGTTGCCACTGACCGACTCGGTGATTGCCCTGCCGCTGATCGGCGCCATCGATAGCCGGCGTGCGCAGCAAGTGATGGAAACCCTGCTTGAAGGTGTGGTGCAATATCAGGCTGAGGTGGCCCTGATCGACATTACCGGTATCGAAGTTGTCGATACCCAGGTTGCCCAGGCGTTGATGCGTGCGGCCCAGGCGGTGCGCTTGCTGGGTGCGCAGGTGATCCTGACCGGCATTCAGCCGCAGATTGCCCAGACGCTGGTACACCTGGGTGTTGATCTGCGCGAGATCACGGCCTTCGGCAGCTTGCAGGCCGGTATTGCGGCAGTGCTGCATACGGATTATTGACAGGAGCCGGCGATTCTCGCTCGCCAGGAATCTGGCGGGCGAGCCGCTCGCACTCCGGCCTGGCTTGCAGAACGTTTCGTCACATCCCTGCGGAAACCGAACCCTGGATCAGGCGTCATTTTTGATGTATACTATTAGTCATGCAATGTTCAGTATTCTTGAACAGTGTAGCTGTTGTGTTCATGCCAGACGTTCCGGTGCCGGTGCTGTCACCGCTTGCCTCAAAGACGGGCACTCAAATCGTGTTTTTTACGAAGGAGAAGCCTGTCAATGTCATCGCCTCGTTTGACGCTCGTCCGTTTATCCTCGGCCTGGTCTTCGCTCTGGTCTTCGCTGGCTCAGTGGCAACCGGCATGGTTTGGAAATGTTCGCAATGACGTGCTGGCCGGGATTGTCGTCGCACTCGCGCTGATTCCCGAAGCAATCGCCTTTTCGATCATCGCCGGGGTCGATCCACGCGTTGGCCTCTACGCCTCCTTCTCGATAGCAGTCGTGATTGCTTTTGTCGGTGGTCGGGCCGGCATGATTTCCGGAGCGACCGGGGCAATGGCGCTGGTTATGGTATTGCTCGTCAAGGAACACGGGCTCCAATACCTGCTGGCAGCCACTATCCTGACTGGTATTTTCCAGATTATTGCCGGGGTATTGAAACTGGGCGCTTTGTTACGCTTTGTATCGCGTTCGGTCGTGACTGGTTTTGTCAATGCGCTGGCAATTCTGATTTTTATGGCTCAGTTGCCGGAATTTGCAGGCGCTGGTTGGCAAATGTATGCGATGGTTGCGGCCGGCCTGGCCATTATCTACCTGCTTCCGCGGATTACCAGGGCGGTGCCGTCGCCGCTGGTCAGTATTCTGGTGCTGACGCTGGTGAGTATGCTGGCCGGGCTCGATTTGAGGACGGTCGGGGATATGGGTGAACTGCCGGATACGTTGCCGATGTTTCTGTTGCCCGAAATTCCCTTGAGTCTCGAAACGCTCATGATCATTTTGCCGTTCTCGCTTACGCTGACGGCAATTGGCTTGCTGGAGTCGTTGATGACGGCCGTTATCGTTGATGATCTGACGGATACGCCAAGTGATAAGAACCGGGAGTGCTGGGGACAGGGTGTGGCAAATATTGTCAGTGGCCTGTTCGGCGGCATGGCCGGGTGCGCGATGATCGGCCAGTCCGTCATCAATGTGAAATCCGGTGGGCGTGGGCGGCTCTCGACTTTTGTTGCCGGGGCGTTTCTGCTCTTTCTGATCCTGGTGCTGGGGCCATGGGTGAGCCGGATCCCGATGGCCGCGCTGGTCGCTGTGATGATTATGGTATCGATTGGTACCTTTAACTGGGCGTCACTCACCGGCTTACGTACCAATCCCAAAACCTCGAGTGTCGTGATGATTGCCACGGTGGTGGTGGTGGTGATTACTCACGACCTGGCGCAGGGGGTGATGGTTGGGGTCGCGCTCAGTGCGCTCTTCTTTGCGCACAAAGTGTCGCAGTTTCTGGCAGTCACCTCGCAACGGGCGGCGGATACCAGCCACCGGACGTATACCGTCTATGGCCAGGTCTTTTTTGCTTCGGCCAATACCTTCACAAAAGCCTTTGACTTCAAAGAAGTGCTTGAGCGCGTTATGATTGATCTGACTCATGCCCATCTCTGGGATATGACGTCCGTCGCGGCACTTGATACGGTTGTCCTCAAATTTCGCCGCGAAGGCACGACCGTCGATATCATTGGCTTGAATGAAGCCAGTTCGCTGATGGTCGACCGCCATGCTATTCACGATAAACCGGACGCACTGGAACTAATACTGAAACACTGAGGTCAATGATGACAGCATCGCATCCTTCAATTCTGGTATGTGTTGATGGTTCGCAATACACGGATAGCGTCAGCCATCATGCCGCCTGGATCAGTGAACGCCTGGCGGCGCCGCTGCGGATTATCCATGTCCATACGCCTTCCACGACGTTTGAGGGGCCGGCTGATTATAGTGGTACCGTCAATGTGGATGATGTCAGCAATCTGTTGGATAAGCTGGCCGAATTCGATGCGGCACGGGGCAAACTGGATATGCAGAAAGGGGAGCTCATTCTCAGCCACGTCAAAACAGTGTTGACGGACGCCGGGCATCCACCGGCGGAAATTATGCATCGCCATGGCGCGCTGGTGGAAACCCTGAGCGAGTTTGAAGCCTCGTCGCAGATGGTGGTGCTGGGCAAACGCGGCGAACATGCCGATTTTGCCACCCTGCATCTGGGCGCCAACCTGGAGCGGGTCGTTCGTGCTGCAACCATTCCGGTGTTTGTCTGCTCACGAGCATTTCGCCCCATCGATAGTTTTGCCATCGCCTATGATGGTGGTTCCAGCATCGAGAAAGCGATTGACTACGTCATCAGCAGCCCCTTGCTGCAGGGCATGCGCTGCCATCTCTTGACGGTTGGGCCGGATAATCCGGCTACCCAAAAAACCCTCGATCCGGCTGCCGATCGCTTGAGGCGGGGCGGTTTTTCGGTTCAAGCGCACATTCAGCCCGGTCGGCCGGAACAGGCCATCGCGGAATATATCGAAACCCGGCAGATTGGCTTACTGGTCATGGGGGCGTACGGCCATTCGCGCATCCGCAACATGGTGATCGGGAGCACTACCAGTGCCGTGCTGCGCTCCTGCCGAATTCCGGTGCTCCTGTTTCGTTAGCCCCGCCGCGAACCGGGTATGGGCGGGCTGAGGACAACGGCTCCAATGGTTGCCTTTAGCCTGCCCAGCAACCGGCAATCGAGCCGGGTGTGATGCTTACAGGATCGTCGGGTCTGCCAGTTGTAATTCGGGATGCTCGCGCTCGACATAAGCCAGTTCCCAGGGGCTGGTGAACAGCAGCACCGGCTGATCGGCCTGATCGTGAACCCGGCGTACCGCCGACGGCAGGCGAGTTGCCGCCAGCACATGAGGTGGGCATGCCGACCAGCGTGCGGCAATATAGGGCAAGGGCTGGATCGCGGTTTCAACGTTATATTCCAGCGCCATTCGGGCGCGCACCACATCAAATTGCAACTCGCCCACCACCGCCAGGATTGGCTCCCGGCGGGCCTGCTCAACATCATAGAGCAGTTGCACTACACCTTCTTCTACCAGTTGCGTCAGGCCTTTATGGAACTGCTTATGTTTGGCCAGGCTCCGGTTGAGCAGCATGGCAAAACGCTCAGGAGCGAAACGGGGGATCGCCGTATAGCGCAGCGGAGCGCCGGCACATAGGGTATCGCCAATCGCAAAGAGTCCGGGATTGGTTACCCCGATCACATCGCCGGGAAAGGCTTCCGCGACCGTTTCGCGTTCACGGGCGAAGACCCGCTGCGGTCGTGTCATGCGGATGCTACGGCCCAGGCGCGGATGGTGTACCTGCATATCCTTCTCGAAACGACCGGAACAGACGCGAATAAAAGCCATGCGATCCCGATGCAATGGATCCATATTGGCCTGGATCTTGAACACAAACCCGGAGAATGCCTCGGCAACCGGGTCAATCAATCCGCGATCACTGATGCGCGGCTGGGGCGGCGGTGCAAGATCCAGCAAGGCCTGCAGGAAGGGCTCGACACCGAAGTTATTCAATGCGCTGCCGAAGAACACCGGCGTAATGGCACCGCCCAGGAACGCCTGGCGATCAAAATCGACGCCGGCGCCTTCCAGCAACGCGACTTCGTCGCGCAACTGCCGGGCTGCCGGCGAACCCAGCAACGCATCAAGCGCCGGGTCGTCCAGCGCATTGATATGCACCGGCGCCCGATAGGCGCCGTGGGTGGTGCGTTCAAAGCGCAGCACCCGGCGGGCCGAGCGATCATAAACGCCCTGGAAGTCGCTGCCGGCACCAATTGGCCAGTTTAGCGGCGTCGCTGCAATCTGCAACACCTGCTCGATCTCATCGAGCAATTCAAGGGCTTCGCGGCCCGGCATATCGAGTTTGTTGATGAATGTCAAGATTGGCACACCGCGCCGGCGGCAAACATCGAAGAGCTTCCGGGTCTGTGACTCGATGCCCCTGGCAGCGTCAAGCACCATGATCGCGCTGTCAACCGCCATCAAGGTACGGTAGGTATCTTCACTGAAATCCTGGTGGCCGGGGGTGTCCAGCAAATTGATCCGGTAGCCCTCATAATCGACCGCCAGCACCGTCGCAGTGATGGAAATGCCCCGCTCACGTTCCATCGCCATCCAGTCGGCGGTCGCATGACGCTGATTCTTGCGCGTCCGCACCGAGCCGGCCAGATCGATGGCACCGGAGTAGAGCAGCAGTTTCTCGGTCAGCGTGGTCTTCCCGGCATCCGGGTGTGAAATGATGGCAAAGGTACGCCGCCGGGCCGTCTCGACGGCTAGCTGATGTGGTTCAAATGAGGCAATGTTGTTTGATTCAATCATAGACAAAAGGTATTGTTCATCCAGACTGTACATTGAGACTGTACATTGAGACTGTACATAAATACACCTTGATTATACACTATCAAACCAACTGCTGCGTTCATGAACGCTTCACGGAATATCAACTATGATATACAATCCAACAAAACCCGATGCCCAGACCACTTGCCAGTGATGCGTGGCACGAGGGCATCGATCGTTACGGCTCGTTACTGTGATAAGGGAACGCGATGCATATATCAGACGAAGGACATACCAGACTGGGCGCGAAACTGCGCGAACTACGCAGGCAGCGCCGGCTATCGGTGCGCACCCTGGCGGCGCAAGCCGGCTTTTCTGCGTCATTTATCTCTCAACTCGAAAGCGACGCCGTATCGCCGTCGATTGCCTCGCTGGAGAAAATTGCTGGTGCTCTGGGCGTAACGCTTGGCCAGTTCTTCAGCGAATTAGAATATAGCGCCGCAGCGCGAGTTATTATTCGTCGCCGGGAATGGCACCGCTACACCAGCACATGGTCAAACAGCACGGTTGCGGTGCTGGCTGATGCAGCACCTGAGCGCCGGCTTTCGGCGGTCGCGATCAGCATCGATCCGGGCGGGATGAGCAGTCGTCAGCCGGAGGTTTGCCAGCACGACACCTTTGCCCTGGTTGAAGCGGGCATACTCACGCTCATCTATGAGGGCGGCGAAGAAGCCCTGGAAACCGGCGACAGCGCCTATCTGTTGAAGGGCGCCACCTTTGCCTGGATGAACCGCAGTCCGTCTCCCGCGTTGCTCTTGCTGATCGCAGCCAACGAACGGGCAACCCTTGCGCATGATGTTCTGGCGCTGGATCAGGCCAGTACTGCAGACTCATAGAGAGGAATCGTATGCAGGAGCTTCGCCAGTTGCATGATCGATCTACGCCTGAGCCGAACGAGCAAACCGCCGACGCATTTGAGCACCTGAAGCTGATCGCCGACGAGACGCGCTGGCGGTTGCTGACGGCACTGCGCTGGAGCGATTACCAGGTTGGCGAGCTGGTTGAGCGGCTGGCATTGCCGCAGAACCTGGTTTCTTACCACCTGGGCATTCTGCGCCAGGCCGGCCTGGTGCAGGTGCATCGCAGCGATGCTGATGCCCGTGCCAACTACTATGGCCTGAATATCGGCGCGCTGGCCCGTTTGTATGCCGGGCTGGGGACAGCTCTGGCTCTGCCCGGCGATCATCCGGCTGCGCTGCCATCCCGGACGGTCGTGTTTCTTTGCACCGCCAACAGCGCCCGCTCGCAGATGGCGGAGGGCTGGCTGCGCCACCTGAGCGGCGGGCGCATCACCGTGCGCAGCGCCGGCACCGATCCGCGCCCGCTGCACCCGCTGGCCGTCGAGGTGATGGCCGAAGCCGGCATCGACATCGGCTACCAGCAGGCCAAACACGTCGATGACCTGGCCGATCTGCAGCCCGACCTGGTGGTGACGGTCTGCGACATCGCCCGCGAGCAGTGTGCCGTCTGGCAGGCCGCCGGCGCCCGCCTGCATTGGAGCATTCCCGATCCGGTGGCCGTGCGCGACCCGGCGGCACAGGCTGCTGCCTTCCGTGCCGTGCGCGACGATCTGCGCCGGCGGGTGGAGGGCTTGCCTGGCCTGTTATCGGCTCTGCTGGCTTCCACCGCAATTTGATCGACCCGGGCGACTCAGGCAGTCGGCGCATAGGCGCAAGCCGCGATGGCGTTTTTTGTCCCATTCGACAAGCGCAGGGCAGGCTGCGGCCGTATGGCCGAGGTTCTGTTTTGTTGGTTTCCGGCGACTTCGCCGCCGGAAACCAACAAAACAGATGGGTTCGGCGGTCGTATTACCCGCCGTGCCTCCCGCTTTCAACGATAGCGTTTTTGTCAGATGGGAGACTCCGCGCTCCGGCCCTCACCCCCCAACCCCCGCTCCCGTGCAGTCTGGCGCGACAGATACCTCCCATGAACCCCTAACCCTCGCCGGCGCCGGCCTGACAGGAG
>DAOTUJ010000044.1:0-10720 GCA_034437175.1 Chloroflexaceae bacterium
AGCCAGGCGGGCGTTGTAGTTCAGTACCAGCGCCGCACCGCCGACGACCACCAGCGTCAGCGTGTGCCCTTCCGCAGCGGCCAGTTCCCCGAGCCGCGTGAGTGCTTGTACCATTGTAGCGCGATCCAGCCCGCGAGGCGAGGGGCCGGAGCCAGCCAGCCAGCGGCGGGCAACGAGCAGCACGGCGAGCAGCGCAAGCGCGGTGAGCGCGAAGGTGATTGCGGTTGTCATCAGCGTGGGCCTTTCCATGCAAATATGTAGTATTGTGATACAATCGTAGCACGATAGTGTGACAATGGCCGTCACATTGCGCAGAGGAAGGCCATGCACGGAACGATCTCCTGCACCATCCCAGACCTGCTGCTGATTGCACAGTTCCGCTGGCGGCTGCGGCTCTCGCAGCAGCAGCTTGCCCGCGAGACGGGCTTGAGCATCACGACGGTGAACGGTCTGGCAACCGGGAAACATCAGCGAGTTGCCCTGACCACGCTCGGGACGCTCTGCGGCTACTTTGGTTGCCAGGTGGGGGAACTGCTGCGCTACGGCTCGCCCGACTCGCAGCGGCAACCGCTGCCGGACGGGGCGGTGCGCCGGGCGATGCCGCCGGGACGTGAGCCGGTGGCGGTGCCGATCCGCAACCATCTGCCGGCACTGCTGGCGTCCTGCACGCCGACGGAGATCGCGGATCGGCTTGGCGTGCGCTGGAATACGGCTGCCGTATGGAAAGCCGGCGCCGCTACTCGCTTCGATCTGCCGATCCTGGCCCGGATCTGCGATTGGCAGGTCTGCACCGTCAATGATGTACTGACGGCGGATCTCACCGACATTGCGGCATAGCGCCGCTGCGCTCCTCGCCAAAAACGTGCCGTGGCACCATCTGGCCAACCCAAAAACGTGCCGTGGCACGCTCCTCAATCCGCCAGCGTCACCTCGTCATTGGCAATCGCCGCCGCATGCGCGTAGCGGTTCGGCATCGCCAGCGATGACCAGCCGCCGGCATCGCGCAGCGCGAAGGCCGAGGTGCCGCCGCGCTGTGCGCGAGTGGCCCAGGTATGGCGCAGATCGTGGGGTGAGAGGTTCGGCACGCCGACCGCCTGGCCCAGCCGCCGCACCCGCTCGCGAATCGCCTGCACGCTCATCCCGGTCGCCGCAAGGGAGCCGCCCTTGCGCGAGCCGACGAGCAGCCGATCCGCCGGCGCGGCCTCGGCGCGATCTAGACTCAGGTAGCGACTGGCGGCGACGAGCGCGTCCGCCGTGAGCCGGTGGGTCTGCCGGCGGTCGACTTTCGGGCGGTAGAACACCAGCAGGCCGTTGACGGCATCGATGGCGCCGATGGTGAGCGCGGCGAGTTCGCCGACGCGCAGACCGTGGTCAAGCAAGATCGTGAGGATGAGCGCATCGCGCCGGCCCTGCGGCGTGTCCGGCTGCTGCTTGAGTTGCTTGATGTGCCGGCCCTCCAGCACAATCGCCGCGTCCTTCTCGCCGCTGCGCCGGGTCACGTCGCGCTCGGCGTCGAGGTTCCGCGCCGCCTTGCCGCCCGGCGCTTTCACCCGCAGAATGAAGGCCAGGTCAGCATCGGCAATCGCACCGGCCTGGGCGGCAAGCTGGCAGTAGCGCCGGATCGTCGCCAGGCGCACGCTGATGCTGCCGGTAGCATCGCCCTCGCGCAGCATCCACTCGACAAAGCCTTCGATCAATCCCCAGGAGATCGCGGCCCAGGCCGATGGCGCGGAGACGAGCGCATCCGCGACGCTGATCGTCTCACTCGGGGCGATCACCTGCACCGCTGCCAGGTACTCGGCAAAGCGGGCCAGGTCGGAGCGCTGGCGGTCGCGGGTGGCCGGCGCCAGGCGCTGCTGGTAGCGCGGGAAGATCGTTGCGGCAGCGGCGGCACTGGCGGCAGTACCGGCAGTCGCCGGGATGATCGCGGATGCGGGCGCGTCCGCGAGGATGGGCAGATCACTATTCATCGACTGGGCTTTCCGGTGTGCGCGGATCTGCGCTCAGTATAGCACGCCCATGCGAAGGCGCGGCGCGGTCGGTCGAACGTCGCTACCAGGCCAGGCCATCGAAATCTGCCCACTCGTCCTCCTGCTCTTCTTCGGGAGCGGCGCTGCTATCTGCATCCGCTGCGGCCAGGGTGCGGAAAAAACTCAGAATGGCCCGCGCATCGGCAACGCTGCCGAAGTGCTCTGCGAGTTGGTCGAGCATCGCCGCTTCACGGGAATCGTCCGCCGGGTCATGCCGCTCGTCGGGTTGTACTGCTGCCAGCGCCTCGCGCAGCAGATCGTATGTCTGCTGCTGGCGCACCGATGAGGCAAGCAGCGCAGCCTCGATATAGGAAGCCGCCAGCTTGCTCGGTGTCACACCGATCCGCCGGGCCTCCTCGTCCAGCGTTGCTCGGGTATCCCCAAGCCAGATGTCGAGCCTGCGCTTGCTCATGCCGATATCCGGTGCAAGCCGATCTCACTGCTATAGGCAAGATCGTCAAACGCAACCACCTCACCGAAGTACGGATCGTCCAGCCAGTAGCGGCCCCCGGCCAGCCAGTAGTGTGCCGGCTCCTGGGTGGCCACCTCTAGCACGGTTTCCGGCACCCGGTCGGCCAGGGCCGTGCGTACTTGATCAACCGTAACGGCCTGCACCTGCGCCACCGGCACCCCGGCCTGCGCTGCAACCTCAGCTTTTCGCACGGTTCGCTCCTTTATGGCAATTCAAAACCTGTCTGGCTCCTATCCCGAGCGACAAAGAACGGCCCGGCGCGCAGCGCGGCCTGCGCGAGTCGCCAGCCGGCGGGCGTGATCGCATCGAATCGTGCGCTTGCACCGTAGCGTTGCTGGCTCTCGGCAGCAAGCGTGAGTATCAACCGGCTCCCGATCCCCTGCCGGCGATGGGCCGCTTCCACCCAGACGCCGATGATGTCCGGGCCATCGCCGCCGTCTTCATCGGTCGGCGCAAGCGTCGCAATACCGACATCACGCCCGGCGAGGGCAGCCAGAGCAACGGCGTCCACGCAACTCCAGCGGTCGCCGCCGAACAGCAGCGCGAAGGTTGCCGTTGCATCGAAGCGCATCATCGCGATCATCGCTTGCACGCGGGCATCCGATGGCAACAGGACTGCGATCTCAATCATAGTTTTGCTCCTGTTTCAACGATAATGGCCCCGTTTTCGATGCGCGCCGGCCACTCACCCGGCTGGAGCCGCAGATCCCGTGCTCGATCCGCGCCGATGCTCAAACGTGGCGTCGAGTCTCGGGCGCCAGTCACGCCAAAGCCGCCGATCTCCGTTGGCCGGATGATCAGCCGGTCGGCGTTGCGCTGGAGTTGCACCCGCTCCGGCTCGCCAAGCTGGAGCCAGAGCGATTTACTGATGAACAGCCGCCCGCTGCGGCGTTCGGCGCTTCCTTCGCCTTTTGCCGGCGAAAAGCGCACGGTCAGCGGCCCGCGCCCACGAGGCCGGCCTGTGCGGCGTTCGGCGGCGATGGCATCAGCACGGACGCGGTGGCCGATCCGCTCGTCGGCAGCGGCAAGATCGTCGATCTCGTCCGCCAGATCGCGGAGTCGCGCCGCCAGGTCGCGCTTTGCGGCTGCCGTGCGAGCGCGGGCGAGCGCCGGCTGGATGAGTTGGCGCAGATCGGTGCTCATAGTAGCATCACCGGCAGGCGGAGATACACATGTTCCTGCCACTCGTCCCGGCTCGTCGCCGGGTGCAAGATCATTTCATCGCTGGAAAGCGACGCCGGGCTTTCGATCCGCGCTTTCCAATTCCTGAACAGGACAAGTTCATCACCGCGGATCTGCGCCTGAACGCTGTGAAAGCACAACGTCAGTGCCTCGATCCGGCACAGCACTGCCGGATCGATGAAATCCGCCAGCACCGAAACGGCCTTGCCAGCCGGCAGGCGGTCATCGGCAATGAGCGGATCGTCGGTGAAGCCGCGCACGCGCAGCGGCGCTTGCTGAAGCTGCGCGATGATCGTCCGTGCGGCCTGGTATGCGGCGTAGCGATCTGCCAGTACCGCCGCCAGTTCCTCGGCTTTGGCAGCCTGCTCGCTGCGCAGCATCGAAAACGAGGCCGACAGGTCGCCAACCTTCAGTGTAGCAGTGGTGCCGTCCACGCTGATATGACCGCCAACTGGTGCGATCAACGCCTGAATGCGTTGCGAGAGCGCATTGTTCGGCGCCACAAGATTGCGCACCGATGCCGCATGGTCAGCCGGCGGTGCGAGCCGATCAATTGCCAGGCGATTATCGCCGTAGGCGAACACGGCGCTCCGATCATTTCGGCTGAGGTGCAGATCGTGGCCATCGTCGCGCAGTTCGCGCCAGATGGCGAAAAACGGCGCGAACTGGCGCTGCTGTTCAGCGTACTCGGCTGCGACTGGCTGATACGTTGCATGACTTTGCCAGTTGAGTGACACAATAGGCCAGCGCAGGCCGGTTTCTACCGCGAACACGCGGAGCGTCGTGCCCCACGGCGGCAGATCCTCTTGCTCAACGTGCCAGCCTTCGGCGCGAAGTTCGCGCTCAATGACCGGCAACCAGGCAATGCCGGCGGCACGGCGAGACTCGCGCTCTGCCTCTTCTGCTTCGATAGCAGCCAGGCGTTCCGCTTCCTGTGCATCGGCGGCGGCGCGGGAAGCGGCGTCACGCTCGGCAGCCGTGCTGATGCGCCGGCCAAGCGCGAGGAAGTAGCATGTGCCGCGAGCATTTTGCGTCGTGGCAACGACCTCGTACTCATCGCCAACCTGCGGCTGAACGCCGCCGCGAGCCGGGAAGGCGATTTTGCGGTTGTACCGCGCCATCACGCCACCGTCTCGATTCTGTTCAAAGATCACGGTTTGCATTGTAATCTCCTAGCCGAACAGCGCCCGAAACCGCACAGCCAGCGCCTGCCCCTCGGCCTGGAGTTCGTCCAGCGCCGAGCGATCCGGCCACTCGGCGCTGTCTTCCTCTCCGACCGGCACCCAGGCGGTCAAGGCGCCGTGCCGACCGCCGCGCTGCGACTGCGGATCGCCGTAGCCGGTGATCTGCTCGCCACGCCACTCACATTGCAGCGGCAGGCGCCAGAGTTTGCTGGCTTTGGCGAACGGTGAGGCATACGAGAATTGGTCAAACACGAACGGCGTAGCGGCGCGGGCATCGGCGACGAGCGCGTCTTCGCCAAACCGCTCCCAGGCCCAGCGGCTCAGGTCGGAGCCGTAAGTACCGAAACCGTCTGTTGCGTCTCGCAGGACACGCATTGCCCGGTAGCCCGGCGTGTCAGCGGCACGCTCCCAGGCCGCTCCATGCACCGCCTCGGCATGTTCCGGCGTCAGCCAATACACCGAGGCATTGCCGTATTCTTCCACGACGACCGGGCCTGCCTGGATATCGAAGCGGAAGAAGTGGTAGCCAGTGCCGAAAGCGCCGGTATCGAACCTGGCGATCCGCGCCGGCAGCCAGTTCGCGGCTTTTTCTGTCACCGAGCGTCGCGCCGGAAGCGGGAGCGCGGCATTCACGGCCACGAGATCCGCCAGGTTCTCGGCCCGCCAGGCGTTCATACGCTCGTGCTCGGCTGCCTGGTGGTCAGCCAGCGCCTTGCGCTCCTCGCGCTCACGCTGGGCGGCTTCGTCGGCCTCGCGCCGGGCGGCTTCATCGGCTGCGCGTCGCTGCTCGCGCAGTCGGGCACGCTCGGCAGCATTCGGGCCGGGATTGCGTTCGAGCCACGCCGCGCATCCGGCATGGCCACGAGCGGCGCCGCGCTCCATCGCCTCACGCACGCCTTCAGTGATCGGGGCGTCGGTGATGGTATCTTCGAGGATCCACTCGATCTCCGGTAGTCCGAGGAGATCGACATCTTCTTCATCGTTTTCGATCCGGCGCCAGCGGAAGCCGGCATCGCTCAGGATCTGGTTTTGTTCTTCTTTGGTTGACATGGTGGCTCCCGCAAAAACACCAGATAAACATCTGATGTTTAGTATAGCAGCCGCTGGCGGTCATGTCAAGCAAAAACATCTGATGTTTGTCTGGTGTTTTTCAGGCATGGAAACAGGTGACATGGATGTCGTGTGTTCGAGGTGATGTTAGGATTGCGTGGTGGATTATGGAAAGTAAATAGCTTGCGGTTACTAAAACTAACCGCAAGCTATTTTTGCGCCCGGCCCATGTCGGTTTTTTGCCGGATGTCCCGGCGCGGAAACGCCCGCGTCCGCGCCGGTAGTCAGAAGCTACCGGCGCGGATCGGCGCGGGGCGGTGGCATCGCACACGATGATCACTCCGGGTTGTCAGTGTGCCAGGTCAGGTCGAGACGGATGACCCGATAATTTGATATGAGGGCCTCTGGATCCAGTCGTACGAACGCAACCAGACTGGTGCCATCCGGTGACCATGCTGGTGCAGTGTACCGCTCGGTGGTCAGTTGCTGGCGCGCCCCGCTGCGTGCGTCGATCAGCCAGAGCCCTGCGGTCTCCCCAAATTGTGCGCTCAGCACCAGCCAGCGACCATCCGGTGACCAGGCCAGGCCGCCAGGATAGCGAAAGCGCTGCACCAGCGGCGTGATCTGACTGCCGTCGGCCTGCGCGAGGTACAGGTTCGTTATCGCATCAAGGCCGGCTAACCCACGCGCTTGATTGGGCGCGGCCACAAAGGCAATCCGCGCCCCATCCGGCGACCATTCGGCCTGGGCGGCCTGCGGAAATCCCGTGGCATAGGGCGCCGTGCTGGTCGGTGTGAACCAATAGAGCTGCTCTTCGAGACCACGCGTGCCCGTTGATGCAATTCCGCGAGTCATCGTTGGGTTCCACGAATAGTTGCCACGTTGATGCGGAAGCGGTTCACTCCGCAAATGCACGTAGGTATCCGTTGCGAGATCAGCGGCCATCAGGAATGCCTTGAGGCCTGGGCCATTGGCATTGCGGCATCGCATCATATAGCCCAGGCGTCCGTCAGGTAAGCGCTGTGGTGAACCAAAGCTATAGGGCGAGTCAGGTTCGCACGCGGAATGCGGACGTATGGGTATGGCCAATGGCGCCAGATCAGTGCCGTCGGGCCGGAAGCGCCAGAGGATGGTGACAAAGCCTGCCTCCGCAGCGGGCGCCCCCACAACGACTATCCACTCATCCAGCCAGGCCATGCTCATCGCAGCATCGTCCGGCCCAATGACCTGTGTTGCCGTCACCGTGGCAAAGGAGGGGGATGGGTTGGCATCACAGCCCATGAGCAGCAGGCTCAGCAGGATGATGAGTATACTGGTGCGATACAAGAAATGATGGGCTGTCATGGCACCGCTCCCACGGCATGTTCTACTGCCCAGGCAGAGTAGTAGGTCGGTCCGCGTCCTGTTCCCAGGCGGCTGGCCGGCGTCGTAAACCATTCGCCAAAGACGCCACCTACACCACATGCCACTCCCGCAAGCCGTGCCTCCCAGATTGGGTTAACAGTCGGAATGCCGCGTAACCGCATATACGCGGTGGCATTGCGCACTGTGCCATTGCCGATGATCGATCCAACCTTCCATCCACCATCGGGCTCACTTGCAATACTACGATAGGCATCCCCCGCAAATACGAAGGCATCAATAAGGAGCAGTTCTTTCGAGGATTGGGCTATGGTGAGGCGATCCTCGGCCACCTGAATGCCATACTCAACGCCGGCCTGTTCCGCAACGGCCCACAGGGGCTTCAATTCAGTGATGTTTTCGCGATCTACATCGTACTTTTGGAAGAACGCGTGCCATGCCGATGAAGCACGCTTCCGCAATCTACGCGCCGAAGGTGTCTCATCGCCGGCATGCGCAGGTTGATTTCGTTCAAAAAGTACCTGCCCATCCTGAATGACTTCGAGAACCCCGGCATCCGACCAGGAGGCCCAGCCGTCGAGACTGCGGTCCAGGATCTGCGATTCGGAGAAGTAGACAATGATGTCTTCGATATTGCGGAACCAGCCGCCATAATCAAGACTCTGCGCAAAATCAATCATCCAGGCCTCGCGTTCCCCCCAGGTCAGGTGCTGGAAGTCCAGCACCGTGCAATCGAGGTTGCCAATGCGGCCACCGACACAGGCACCGCTCGGATCAGTGAGCCGCACCGGATCGCTATAGCCATACTGATAATAATGCTGGCTGTACGGCGTTTCCGGCCACCCGGCAAACGGATCCCGCCCGCCGAAGCGCCCGCTGCCCGCATCATACCACCGCGCCCGCAGGTAGACCATCCCCGCCGCGTCCTGCACCTCGCCGGTGAAGCCGAAGGGCGCAATCGCACTCGCCTGCGGCAGGCCCCAGGGGTCGTAGCTGGTGCTCGCCAGCACTGTGCCTGCGCCATCCAGGGTCGCCCGCACGCTACCCAGTGCATCGGGGATGTACCAGGCGCCGCCTACCGCCCGCAGCCGTTCGGCGCGGTTGACATAGACGTAGCTGGATGTGCCGTCGTGGAGCACCTGATACCAAGTGACGAGTGACAAGTGACAAGTGACGAGCCGCGATGTGGCGTTGGTATCAGCGAGAATGGGTATCGATATGCGGAATTCGCAATTCAAATTGGTATGACTCAGTGGCGCGGCCAGATCAAGCGTGTAGGCCGTTGCGCCCGCTTGCACCAGTGTGCCGTCGCCGTTGTAGCTATAGTTGATGCCGTCGCGGCTCACCTGCCGGCTGAGCGCGTCGTAGGCAGAGGTGTGCGTGCCGTCGCTGAGCAGGTTGCCCGCCGCATCGTAGCTCCAGCCGATGACCTGAATGGCCGCGTTGTAGCTCTGGCTCTGCGTCTGGACGCCGTTCTCCCACACTTCGGTACGGTTGCCGGCCAGGTCGTAGGCGTAGGCGTAGCTCGTGCCGGGGCTCTCGGTCGCGCCGGTCAATCGCAGCAGGCCGTCGTAGGTGTAGGTGATCGTCCGGGTCTGCGCGACGACGGGCGTTGGGGTCGCCGTCGCCGTGGCGGTTGCGGTGGTGGTCGGCAGCGGCGTAGCGGTCGCCGTCGCCGTCGCCGTCGGCAGCGGCGTAGCGGTCGCCGTCGCCGTCGCGGTTGGCTCGGGGGTGGCGGCGTATGCGTGGCGGTCGCCGTTGCGGTATGGGTGGCAGTCGCCGTGGCCGTCGCGGTCGGGGTTCCGCTGCCGGTTGGGTAGCCCTGCCCGAGGAGGCCCCGCTGGTAGTGCTGGTTGACCGCTGCCGCGCTCAGTGCCGCATCGAAGATCGCCACCTCGTCCAGGTCGCCCTGGTAGTGGTAGTACGGCCAGAGATCCAGCCAGCCGAGCGTCAGCGCTGCCGTCGCCGAGCCGAAATCCGCGCTGTAGGTGTGCGTCGTCTGCGCGACTTCGCTGCCATCCAGATACAGCCGGGTTGCGCCGGTCGTCCCATCGTGCACCACCATCACCTGATGCCACTGCCCGTCGGTGATGGCCGGCCCGCTCAGGCTGATCCCGTCGCCGTCGCGGGTTGCCGTTGGCATCAGTGTAGTGTGTCGGCTTGTAGAGCTAGGAATTCTGTGTTATGACAACGGCGTCATCCCTGAGCATCACTCTTCGGTGAGCATGCTTTCGGGTGTCAAAACCTCAATAATAAGTTCCGAGCACTCGAGTTGCGCCGTTTTCAATTGTTCATAATGCGGGAAATTGCGATGGGTAGTGAGAGATCCTGATAATTCTAAGTCAAGATAGTAGAGATCAATCGCCACCGTCCGTCTGATGTAATCCGTTCCTCGTACCATCTCCCGATAGTCCCGAATTGCTTGCAGCAATTCCCTGTACTGTTCAACGAGAAAGCGTCCTGCTCGTAGTTCAATTGAGAAGCCACCGATTGACTCACACTCGCGGCGGATCACGTTAATTGGATATGGTTCTTCCATCATGGGCTCCCAAACTCTATCCACGGTAGAATATCGACAATTGCAGTCGCGGGAATGTGGGTGTCGACTAACACCTCCGATGCTCGTACGGCTAATTGTTTCGCTCGCGGGGTCCATCCTGCTGTATTCGCTGGTACTGTGAGGTCTATGATTGGCGACGGCACCTTTTTGAGATCGATAGCATATATTGGTTGCTTATCGTTTGTCTGCCAGGTTAGCGCCCACATGAGATTCCGAGTCGTAGAAATCCAATTGTCAGCTTCTCGGTTTCCATGTGTGACATGGCGTTGTGGATGGACTCGTCGAGATGGATCCCTTGCCCAAATTCCCTGAGTCATTGCGACAGGATGTTCACCAGGTCTCATAACGCGATACACAAGATTCTCATCATCTCGTCGCTGACGCGCACGAGGTAAGGCATCAGTGTCCGCCTGTGATCCTGTCAGGGCAAGCGCACCCGCGATCAATGCCGTACAGCCTTGCAGGACTGGTTTGCCAAGCGGGGGAAGTGGCGGCATCGGCAACAGACGGCCACCAAGCGTTCCCGTCGCTCCAACCGGACCTGGCAGAATCACGGTTTCTTTGAGGAAGCCAAGCCACGCTGGGAAGTCAGGATCCTCTTCGCAACCGCGAAATTCGCCGTCTTCGTATATAGGCAGATAGCCGATTGGGCAGAATGGAATGACCTGACCACTCGGATCCGTATACACCGTCGGCGCGGCATAGGCATACTGATACGGGTTCAGCGAATACGGCACCTCGGGGAAGCCCGCAAACGGGTCCCGCACCCCGAAGCGCCCGCTGCCGGCATCATACCACCGCGCCCGCAGGTAGACCATCCCCGCCGCGTCCTGCACCTCGCCGGTGAAGCCGAAGGGCGCAATCGCACTCGCCTGCGGCA
>DAOTUJ010000045.1:0-19131 GCA_034437175.1 Chloroflexaceae bacterium
CTCGTCTTCGCTGTGGCTGTGCTCCTCGTCTTCGCTGTGGCTGTGCTCCTCGTCTTCGCTGTGGCTGTGCTCCTCGTCTTCGCTGTGGCTGTGGGCGGCAGTTTCCCAGACCAGGGTGACCATTTCACCGGCATCCGGCCCGAACTGCACGAGGTAATCGCCTGCTGCCAGGTCGTAGGTATGTACCACCTGAATTGCATCGCAGCCTTCACTAATCATTTCCACCTGCTCCGACGCAAGCGGTGTTCCATCCTGGAGCACCGCGAAGGCGACATCACTTCCCAGAAAGAAGCTGACATCAGTATCTTCGTCGCGGCTCAATTGCACCAGCCCGGCGCCGTCACTCAGCATGATATCGTAGCGGGTATGATCATCGGGAATTGCGGCACTGACTGCATCGGCGCCAGGATCCGCCGTCACGGTTTCCGGCGCATCATCAAAGTGACCACAGGCATGCGCCAGCGGATCGCTATGATCGTGGCCATGGCTGTGGCCTTCGGACGCAATCAGGTCGCTGATGTCGTCGGCTACCGCAATCCGCGTGGCCGTTGAACCGGACGCTTCATAGAGGTCGTCGATCCAGCTCTCAAATTCCAGGCCATTCTCGAAGAGAATGTCGGCCTCCGCAATCGTCGCGCTGTCGCGGGGACTCGGCTCGTAGGTATGGGCATCGCCGCCCGGCCCGACCAGCACCGTCAATTCGATGTGATCCGTGTCGACACCGGCCACGTTTTCGACCAGGTCGCCGAGAATGCTATAGGTGGCAACAACCTTGATGGGCTCGGCATCTGCTTCGGGCGCGGTGGTTGGCTCCGGGCTCGCCGCTACTGTCGGCGCGGTGGTAGGGGCTGGGGCATCTGTTGCTTCCGGCGCAGTTGTGGGCGCGGGCGCCGCAGTTGGCTGTGCCGCCGGCGGTGCACCACAGGCCGCCAGCAGCAGCGCCAGCATGCTCAATAGACTCAACATCATCAGGCGCATATGCGATAATCCGACCATAGCCTTCCTCCTTACATGTTCCACTATCCATCAGTCTCGTTGCGCTGCCGGCAATTCTGGCAGCGCCCATACAACTCCAGGTGATGATCCTGGAGCTCAAATCCCAGGGCTTGTACATGCGGCGTCACCAGGGCGCTCACATCCAGATGGAGCGCCCGAACCGATCCACAAGCCGTGCAGATCAGCTGCAGGCTGTCGGGTAGCCTGCGTACATAGGCCCGGTCAACCCCATCGGCATTCAGGCGTGCCAGCCAGCCGGCGGCATGCAACCAGTCGACCGTCCGATAGACGGTCGCCCGACTACTGCGTCCCCAGCGGATAACCAGCTGCGCAACGATCATCTCGGCCGTAAAGGGGCAAGCTGCAGCAGCGATCCAGTCGAGGACGGTGGCGCGCGCCTGCGACTGGCGCATCCCGCAATTGCCAATCAGGGTCGCCACCTGGTTGCGCCATTCGCTATCAAAGGTCACCAGCTCACTCCTCTGCACCAGGGCTGCTCCTGGTCAGGCCATAACCTGCAGCACGGCAACGGTTCCGTCGGCGCCGCCGACTGCCAGCGACCGGTCGTCGGGTGACCAGGCGAGCTGGCTGATGGCGCTGTTGAATCCGTGCTGAGCCAGGGCCTGTTTGCGCTGGGTGGGGCGCCACAACGCGACCAGGCCGTCCTGGCCGACTGAGGCCAGCAGCCAGAGGGCACCCGGCGCAGCAGCACTGTGGGCAAAATGGGCGCGCAAGCGGGTTTCCCAATCATCCGCCAGCCGAAAACGTGGGTCGAAGCTTGCATTGAAGCGGTGCAGGGCGCCAAACAGGCGCGCCACTGCCCAGAATTCATCGGCTGCCGCTGGACGCACGACCAGACCGGTCACCTTGCTGCCGTGTGCAATCACGGAGAAGCTCCTGGAGTTTAATTGCATTCTGCTTTCTTATTGATATACCATATCATCTGACTGGATGTCTGTCAACTCATTGCGATATACTATCAGTAACACGACGTACGCAGCCGGCGCTGATACCAGCCGCATCAGCACCGTCTGCGGCCACAAACGCAAGCAAAGAAGATGGTTCCGCGTGGTGCATTCATGTCGGAAGCGTGGCATAGCGGGAGGGAGCTGCAATGAATCGATTACGTGAGGCCCAGCAAGCAGGATTGCCGGCTGCGGTGACGGATATGGCCGAGCAACTGGCGGAAGCAGGCTACAAAGTAACGGCACCACGCCTGGCGGTGCTCACGGCAGCTCATGCGCAGGAGGGCGCATTTAGTGTGCAGGAATTGGAGCAGTGGCTGACCCGGCGCGGCCCATCGCCCGGTACTGCCAGTATCTTCCGCACGGTCAGGTTGCTCTGCGACTTGAACCTGATGCAGCGGATCCATGGGCTGGATGACTGCCATCGCTACTGCGTACACCAGGGCCACGGCCATCATCTCATCTGCACGCAATGCGGAGCGACCGAGTACTTTGACAACTGCGGCATCCAGACGCTGATTGCGCAGCTGGAAGCGCGTACCGGCTACCACATTCGCGCACACCTGGTGGAACTCTTCGGTCTTTGCCCGCGCTGCCGGGCAGAAACAGGCGTGTGAGGCCGGCTGCGATCCGGCATACGCCCTGCACCGGGGTTCTGAATCAGAAGATGAGGCAACTGGGCGCATACGTCGTGACTTGCTACCAAACAACAATGAACTGGTTCCCTGCATCGAAATTCTCTCGTCAGTCAAAACATGCAGCCCGAGACTGAGTGCCCGCCGGCAGTGCCGCCAGCGTCTTTATGCCGGGGGTGAGCATCTGCTGGAACTTGACCTGCTGCGACGCAGCACGCGAACTGTCAGCCATCCCCGCCCGCCGGCATCGGCATACCTGACACTGCTGACGCACTCGCGCATGAGCCGCACCAATACCTGGCCGATTGGATTGCGCGATGCACTGCCGATCCTGCCCGCGCCGCGCTACGAACCTGATCCAAACGTGGTGCTCGACCTAGCCCTGGGCATCGCATACTACCTATGATAAAATCCGCTATGAACGCTCAATTGGTTACCTGCAGGAACCCCACCGCCCGTGTTGACCACCGACGACGCGGTCTGGTTGCGCTCCCTGCTACCGAAATAATATGCGAGCTGGAGTGCGTCGATTGCGCAGATCCGGTTTCTCTGTTATTATCTCATTCAACAAATGCCGTGAGTTCCCTACTCCGTTGCCATAGTTGACATCAGCCGTGGTGCCCTTGTCCCGGATGGCAGGGCTGAAAGGCGAAGCCGGTGTGAGTCCGGCGCTGTCGCGCAACTGTAACGCCTGTGTGTGCATAGGCGAAGCCAGGTCGCCCGCCCCGGTTGATTTGCTCGCTCCTCGCGGATTGGGAGCTGAAGTAAACGGCAGAATGCCCCCTGGCTGCCGCTGTCGGTGTTTCCGGCTGAGCCTGCCCGAAATGCATGCCATGCTCCCAACCGCGCGATCCCGGTTGGGTTTTTTCTTGTCCAGCTATTGCCTGCCCGATGTCACGCTTTTTGTCGGGCAATAGCAGGGTCGATCTACAGGAGGAATGCATGGCGATTGCAAGCAATCTCGGGTATCCCCGGCTCGGTCCGCAGCGTGAACTCAAATGGGCGCTGGAGAAGTTCTGGGCCGGCACGATCGATGCGGCAACATTGCAGCAGACTGCGCACGACCTGCGCCGCGACCAGTGGCAACTCCAGCAGCAACTCGGCATTACGCATATCCCCAGCAACGATTTCTCGCTGTATGACCAGGTGCTCGACACGATTGCGCTCGTCGGCGCGGTACCCGAACGCTATGGCTGGCAGGGCGAGACGGTCGACCTGACAACGTATTTTGCTATGGCACGCGGATTGCAAGGCGAACGCCCCGGCCTCGCCGGTACGCTGGAAATGGTCGACATTCCGGCAATGGAAATGACCAAGTGGTTCGATACCAATTACCACTACATTGTGCCGGAATTTGCGCCTGACCAGCAATTTCGGCTGGCCGCCACCCAGCCCTTCGAGGCCTTCGCCGAAGCTCGCGCTCAGGGCATACAGACCCGCCCGGTCTTACTCGGGCCGGTTTCGTTTCTGCTGCTTGGCAAGCCGACGGTGGCGGATTTTGATCCTTTGACCCTGCTCGACCGCCTGTTGCCGGTCTATGCCGAGGTGTTGCGCCGGCTGGCTGCGGCCGGCGCGGAATGGCTGCAGATCGACGAGCCCTGCCTGGTGCTTGATCTCGACCCGGCGGCCCGCCAGGCTTTCGACACGGCCTATGCGCAACTGGCTGCCGCCGCGCCGGGCCTCAAGCTGCTGCTGGCCACCTACTTCGGTGATCTACGCGACAACCTGGCGACGGCGCTGCAACTGCCGGTCGCCGGTCTGCACCTCGACCTGGTGCGCGCACCGGATCAGCTGGCGGCAGCTCTGGCCGTCGCACCGCCGCAGCTGGCGCTCGCGCTGGGCGTGGTCGACGGGCGCAATATCTGGAAGACCGATCTTCAGCTGGCGCTGGCGCTGGTCGAGCAGGCCACGACCGCGCTGGGCAGTGAACGGGTGCTGATCGGCCCTTCCTGCTCACTGCTGCATGCGCCCTACGACCTGGATCTCGAACACCAGCTGGATGCCGACATCCGCGACTGGCTGGCCTTCGCAAAGCAGAAGCTCGCAGAGATTGCGCTGCTGAGCCGCGCCGCCAACCAGGGTGCGGCGGCAGTCGCCGCAGAACTGGCGGCGAATCAGGCGGCGATGGAGCGCCGCCGCACCTCAACCCGCATCCACAATCCGGTCATCAAGCAGCGCGCCGCGAACCACGACCCGGCGCTGACCAGGCGCCAGCAGCTCTTTGCGCTTCGGCGCGAGATCCAGCAACAGCAGTTGAACCTGCCGCTGTTTCCAACCACCACCATCGGATCCTTCCCGCAAACGAAAGAAGTCCGCCAGGTGCGGGCCCAGTTTCGCGCCGGCAAGCTCAGCCCCGCCGACTATGAGGCCTTTCTCAAGCAGGCCACTGCCGAGGCGATCCGGATTCAAGAAGAAATCGGGCTGGATGTGCTGGTGCACGGCGAGTTCGAACGCAACGACATGGTCGAGTATTTCGGCGAGCAACTGACCGGCTACGTGGCGACGCGCCATGGCTGGGTGCAAAGCTATGGCTCGCGCGGCGTGAAACCGCCGATCATTTATGGCGATGTAGAGCGCAGCCAGCCAATGACGGTAGACTGGGCGCGCTATGCCCAGTCGCTGACCGACCGGGTGATGAAGGGCATGCTCACCGGCCCGGTAACCATCCTGCAGTGGTCGTTTGTGCGTGACGACCAGCCGCGCGCTGATACCTGCCGCCAGATTGCGCTGGCCATTCGCGACGAGGTACAGGATCTGGAAGCCGCCGGCATCCGGGTGATCCAGATCGATGAACCGGCCCTGCGCGAAGGGCTACCGCTGCGTCGCGCAGACTGGGACGACTACCTGGCATGGGCGGTCAAGTGTTTTCGGCTGGCAACCAGCGGCGTGCGCGACGAGACGCAGATCCATACCCATATGTGCTACTCGGAATTCAACGATATTATCGGCGCAATTGCCGCCCTCGATGCCGATGTGATCTCCATCGAGACCTCGCGCTCACGCATGGAATTGCTGGATGCCTTCGTCACCGATCACTACCCCAACGACATCGGACCGGGCGTCTACGACATCCACTCACCACGCATTCCCAGTCGCGCCGAGATGGAAGCGCTGTTGCAGCGAGCGGTGCAGGTGCTCAAACCGGAACAGATCTGGGTCAACCCGGACTGCGGCCTGAAAACCCGGCGCTGGGAAGAAGTCACTCCGGCGCTGCGCGAAATGGTAGCAGCAGCACAGCAGCTGCGCGCCAGCGTCGCCGTCGCCGGTTAATTCATCGAAAGTAACAGTCATGAAAATTAATACGCCCTGCATTCCGCGGATCGCGCTGAGCCACGAAGGAACCGCGCTCAATAGCTACCTGCTACGGATTGTCGAAATCGAGCACCGGCGTCGGCGTAAGCGCCGGCACGCCTACAGCCGGATCAGCCCCTTCGACTGCGACAGCGCCGATGTAGTGGGGCAACTGCTGGAACAGTGGCCGACGCCGCACCTGGATGCCGCCGAGGAGTAGTTGAACTGATATTGGTTAGGATAAAGGAAGAAAAGCTATGAAGCTGAAGCACGTGACTGCCCTGATCGCCGTCATGGTCACGCTGGCCATGCTGGCCGCCTGTGGTACTGCGCCGCCGGCCGCGCCGGCGGACACGCCGACTGAAGCGCCGGCCGCCACAGATGCGCCGGAAGCCACTGTGTCGTCCGCTGCTGCTCCCGCCACTGAAGGCGATACCCTGCGGATCATCACACCGTTTCTTAGCAGGCCGCTTGATCCTGCCGCTGGCGGCAGTTTTGCGGCAGTGTCGCTTAATATTGGCGAAACCCTGATGCGCCTCGATGAGCATTTCACGCCAGTGCCCTGGCTGGCTGCCGACCTCCAGCCAATTGAGCCACGCACCTGGGAGATTACGCTGCGCGAAAATGCGGTCTTCCACGATGGCACACCGGTCGATGCAGCCGCCGTCAAAGCATCGCTTGAACGTGCGGTTGAGCAGATTGCGACGGCCCAGACTTTGCTCAACCTGGAGCGCATCGACGTGGTGAATGAGACAACGCTCACCCTGACCACCCGTGAGCCGAACCCGCGGATGCCGGGCCTTTTGACCGAGCCGTCGACCGTGATTGTCAGTGCGGCTGCCGCCGAAGCGATGGGCGACGAAGCTTTTGCCCAGCAGCCAGTGCTTACCGGCATCTATAAGGTCGAAGCGTTTCAGCAAGATCGCGAACTGATTGCCGTACGCCACGCTGAGCACTGGAATGAACCGGCCAGCAGTGAACGCTTGATTGTGAGTGTTCAATCTGATGCCGACGCACGTATGCTGGCCTTGCAAAGTGGCCAGGTTGATATTGCGGTCGACATTCGACCCGAGAGCGTCCAGGTTGCCGAGCGTGATCCGGATCTCCGCGTGGTTTCGGCAGCACCGGCAGCAACAATGTTTATGTATATTAACCATGGCAAAGAGCCCTGGTCAGATCTACGAGTGCGCCAGGCCCTGGCCCATGCCTTTCCGCCACGCGAGACGCTGATCCAAACTGTCTTGCGCGGCGAGGGTGTGCCTTCTGTCGGGCCGTTTCCGACCCCGGTACTGGAATGTCCGGGCCTGGAAGGTTATGCTCACGATCTGGAACAGGCCCGGAGTTTGCTGGCGGAAGCCGGACTCGAAGATAGCAACGGCGACGGTGTGATCGAGTTCAATGACGAACCGCTTGAAATACTGGTGCTCAGCTATCCACAACGTCCGGCGCTTACGCCGATGGCTGAGATCATCCAGGCGAACCTGGCCGACATTGGTATTGCCATGCAAATCCGGTCGGTCGAGCAGATCAATGATGCACTGGCCAATCAGGAATGGGATGGCGGCATGTATTTCAACAACATGGCTGCCACTGGCGATCCATTTGGTTCATTGTCGAATTTCTACACCAGTGAGGGCTCGGCAAACCGCAGCAACTATCGCAATGCGGATATTGAGCAACAGATTATGGCCATGCAACCACTGACCGACCGCACGGAACGGCTCGAGCAGGCCTGCGACATTTCACAGCGACTGATCGATGACGTTGCGATCATTCCACTGGTATATCCCAATTACAATTTCGGTGTATCGGCGAATGTGCGTGGCTTTGAGACGACGCATCCATATTTTCTGTATTTTGTGACGGCGGCGATGAGTCGTTCATCATGACATTTCTTTTCGAACGTTTTCTTGGGTTGATCGGCATTTGCATTGGCATTTCGCTCATCACCTTTGGACTTACCAACCTGGCCCCAGGCGATCCAGCCGAGATTTTGCTCGAAATTGAGAATCCGGGTGTCACCCCGACCCGTGAAACGATTGAGGCGTATCGCGAGCAACTGGGACTGAACGATCCGCTGCCCCAGCGGTATCTGCGCTGGCTTGGTGATTTACTCCAGGGCGACCTGGGCCTATCGTATCGTAGTGGGCAGCCGGTCACCGCCGAAATCGCGGCGCGCCTGCCGGGTACGCTCACCTTGACGGCGACCAGTCTGGGGATGGCACTGGTGATCGGCGTGCCCCTCGGTATCCTTGCTGCGCTTCGGCGCGGTTCGGTCTGGGATTTGCTTAGCCGCTTGCTGGCGCTGCTCGGGGCAACCTTGCCCAATTATGTAATCTCGTTTCTCCTGATCTTGCTGTTTGCAGTTGGGCTTGGATGGTTGCCGGCATTCGGGAGTGGCACGCCCCAACACTTGATCTTGCCGAGCATCGCGCTGGCAGCCGGCATTATCACGCAGGTCATGCGTCTGACGCGGGCCAGTGTGCTTGATGCCGTGAGTCGTGAATACGTTCGGACGGCGCGGGCCAAAGGTCTGCACGAAGCACGGGTCATCTGGGGGCACGTGTTGCGAAACGCACTGCTTCCAGTAATCACCGTCATCGGCGTCAGTGTGGGCAATTTATTAAGCGGGACGGTCATTGTGGAAACCATTTTCAGCTGGTTCGGCATCGGCAAATATGCAGTTGATGCGATCTTCCTGCGCGATTATCCGGTAATCCAGGGAGTAGTGCTCTATATGGCGCTGGCTTTTGTGCTGGTCAATTTCGGCGTGGATTTGCTCTATCGCTGGCTGGATCCACGGCTCGCTGAGAAGGCAAGAGGGTAACCCGATGAGCGATACCCGCTATGCTCCGCCAACCGAGGCGCCGGCGCCGGCACCACTGGCTCGTGTATCGCTGCGGCGCCGGCTTCCGCCAGTGGTGCGGGATCCGGGCAGTTTGTTGGGCCTGGTCATTGTCAGCAGTGTGGTGCTGCTCGCCCTCTTTGCTCCACTCCTGGCACCCTATGATCCCATTGATCAGGTGCTGCTCGATGCCTTCACTCGGCCCAACGATACCTATCTGCTTGGCACTGATCACCTGGGCCGAGATATCTTGAGCCGGATCCTGTACGGCGGTCGGTTTACGCTGGGTGCGACAGCAATGGTGCTCAGCGTCATGCTCATCATTGCCTTGCTGGTTGGCACTATTGCCGGCTATGCCGGTGGCCGGGTCGATGCTGTGCTTATGCGTCTAGTCGATTTGCTGCTGGCTTTTCCCGGCCTGATCCTGGCTATTGCGGTGGCGGGAACTCTGGGGACTGGTCTGCTGGTTGTTACCCTGGCGATGGCAAGTGTCTGGTGGGCAGGCTATGCACGTCTTATCCGGGCGATGGTCATGGCGGTACGCCAGAATGAGTACACTGAAGCCGCTCAGGCACTCGGCGTGCCTGCTCATCAAATTATTCAGCGCCATATGGTACCGAATATTATTGGCCCCATAGCAGTCCTGGTGTCATTGGATGTTGGCATGATTGTGTTAAGTATTGCCGGGCTCAATTTCCTGGGGCTCGGCGTACAGCCACCAACCCCGGAATGGGGCGCAATGCTGCACGATGCACAGCCCTTTCTCCAGACCGACCCGTATATGATTATCGCTCCTGTAACGATGATATTTCTGACCGTACTTGGGGTCAACCTGCTCGGCGATGGATTGCGCGACTGGCTGGATCCGACGAGTCGCCAGCATTAGGCTCAGGAGGCACAGGTTGGGAGCGACAGTGGGTTCTGAAACAACAAAGTGCAGTTCTTTGGTTTTTTGGCGACTTTGCCGCCAAAAAACCAAAGAACCATGCCCATTATCATTTCAGAGAGGATTGCAATGACCTCACCTATTAACGAACCACGCCCCGACGCGGTCGTTGTACTGGGGCGCGGTAGCTTCAGCGCGGCGGCACGCCGCCAGGTGGCCGAGTTTGCGGCGGCAATCGCGGGGAGCGATCGCTACGGCTTTGTCTGCCATGCCTTTCTCGATCAGGGCGAACCGTCGCTGCCGCATGCTCTGACGAGCTGTGTGGCGGCCGGCGCCCGCCGCGCCCTGGTTCTACCCTGCTTTCTGCCGGCCGACGAGAGCCTGCGGATCTGGATTGCGAAAGTTGCCCGGCGCTGGCAGGCCGATGCATCGGCGCCATCACTGGCGGTGGTGCTCGGCGCCGGCCTGGCCGATGAGGCCCTGCTGCAACCGGCCTTGCTGGCGGCGGCTCAGGCCGCCGAAAGCGGCGTCGATGTCCAGGCAGTGCCGCCGGAAAACTGGGAGCAGGATCCGTCCGGCTGGGACACACTGCCGGCGCACCGGCGCCACGTCTTGCTCTGCCGGGGGCCGCGCTGCACGGCCCTGGGCGCCGACGCCTGCTATGGCCGGCTGCGCGAGAGCCTGAGCGAACATGGCTTGCGCAGCGGCGCGCAGCGCGTGCTGGCCGCCCAGACCGGCTGTCTCTACCCATGCAACCGCGGGCCGCTGCTCGTCGTGTACCCGGAGGCGGTCTGGTACGGCCACCTGACACCAGAAGCCATCGAGCGCATCGTTGCCGGGCACCTGGCCGAGGGCAACATTATCGAGGATCTGCGGATATTCCCTGGAAAAGGACCTGAATAGCAAGAAGAGAATGCCATGAAGCTGAAGCACGTGACTGCCCTGATCGCCGTCCTGGTCGCGCTGGTCATGCTGGCCGCCTGTGGTGCGGCACCGCCGACGGCGCCGTCCGCGCCCGAAGCAACCGAGGCTCCGGCAGACACCGAGGCCCCGGCGGCAACTGAGGCCCCGGCGGCAACTGAGGCCCCGGCGGCGACTGAGGCCCCGGCAACCGGCGATGATCTGCCGCCGCTGCGGATTGTCACCTCGTTCCAGATTCGCAGCCTGAACCCGATTGAGCAAGGTTTCTGGATGCCCGAATTCGGCGCCGGCGAATTGATGATGCAGTTTCGCGCCGACGGCCAGCACTATCCCTGGTTGTTGGAATCGATTGAGCAGCTTGACGAAACCACCTGGGAGTTGCGCCTGCGTGACGGCATCACGTTCCAGAATGGCGCGCCGCTGGATGCCGAAGCGCTGGCAGCCCTGATCAATCGCCAGATGGAGCTCTCACCTGCCGCCCAGAGCAATTTTGCCGCCGGCACCAGTGCCGAGGCATCCTCGGCACTGGTGGTGACTCTGGATACCGTCGAGCCGAATACCGGCGTCATTCCGGCGCTCTCCGACGAGTCGGTCTTTCCGGTCTACGATGTTGCCACGGTTGAGGCAGCCGGTGAAAACGACGAAGCGCTGATCGGCGCCGGCATATACACTGGCCCCTACCGTGTTGTGAGCCTGGACGACCAAGAGATGCGTATGGATCGCTACGAGAATTACTGGCAGGGCCGCCCGGCCTTACCGGGTGTCTCGGTGCGCTTTGTGACCGATCCCCAGGCCCGCATTCTGGCGGTGCAGAACGACGAGGCCGATATCGCGCTCTACCCGCCCACAGCGGCCAAACCGGTTGTCGACGCGCAGGAGGGCATTCATTTCCAGTACGGTACGCCCAGCACGGGCGGGTTTCGCATGGTGTTGAACATTCAGGAACCGCCCTTCGATGACATGGCGGTTCGCCAGGCGATTATCAAGGCAATCAACTATGAAGAACTGGCGATTGACGTGATGGATGGGGTCTTCGGTGTTGCCACCGGCTACTATCCGCCTTTCTTCGATTTTGCCGTCCAGAACCAGGAAACTGATGTTGCTACCGCCCAGCAACTGCTTGACGAGGCCGGCTGGGAGCTCGGTGATGACCGTGTGCGCAGCCGGGACGGCACGCCGCTGGAAGTGATCCTGCTGATCTATCCACAACAGCCCGACCTGGTTCCCATCAGTGAGGCGATCCAGGCGCAGCTGGCCGAGCTTGGCTTTGCCATCGAGATTCGTTCGGTAGACAGCATCAATGATGTCCTGACCGCCGGTAACGAGCCCTGGAATGCCGGACTGGTATCCGCCGGTTCGGTGACCTTCGGCGGTGCGCCGGAACCGGTGCTGCGGCGGTATTTTGTCAGCGACGGTGATCGCAACTATGCCGATTATTCCAACCCCGAACTGGAGGCGCTGACGGCGGAACTGAGCGAGACCTTCGATGAGCAGCGTCGCTTCGAGATCCTCGCAGAACTCCAGCGCATCAAAATTGAGGAGGAGCCCTATCAGTTTTTTGTCAACTTCCACACCGGGCGTGTGATCGTCAATGATCGCTACCGTGACTATCAGCCGGGGTTCGCACTGTATCACGTCTCGTATGAGACGCAGCCGAGCGAATGAGCGCTCCGACGATGCCGGCCCGGCGGCCTCTGGCAAGCGCATGGCCTCTGTTGCGTGCGCTTGCCGGGCGCCTGATCCAGGCGCTGCTGACGCTGCTGGGCATCAGTGTGATCATCTGGGCGCTGCTGCCGCTGGCGCCGGGCGACCCGGCCCAGCGGCTGCTCCAGGCCAGTGGCGTGCAGGATCCGACGCCGGAACAGATCGCGGCGCTACGGGCGGAACTGGCGCTTGACCGGCCACTGCCGCTGCAATATGCCGAATGGCTGGGGCGGGCCGTGCGCGGCGACCTGTCGATCTCCTACCAGACCGGCCAGCCGGTGCTGGAAGAACTCGGCAAGCGGCTGCCGGCAACGCTGCTGCTGGCCGGCAGCGGGTTGCTGCTGGCGCTGCTGATCGCGCTGGCCGGCGGGCTGATCGGTGCTGCCTATCACGAGCGCTGGCCCGATCAACTGGTACGCTTCGTGACGCAGGTTGGCGCTTCGGTGCCGGCCTTTCTGGCCGGCTTGCTGGCGCTGCGCTTCATTGTGGTCGAGTTGCATATCGGCAAAGTGCTGTCCGGTGGACAATGGCAGTATGTGCTGTTGCCGGCCATGTGTCTGGCCATCAGCCGTGCCGCAGATTGGGCTCAGTTGCTGCGGGCCAACCTGCTCGAGGCGCTCGGCGACAACTATACGCTGGTTGCCGGCGCCCGCGGAGCACGCAAGGTACGCATCCTCTGGCGCTACGCGCTGCCCAATGCCGTGCTGCCATTCCTGACGGCCATCGGTATCGGGATTGGCGGGCTGATCGGTGGCTCGGCCATTATCGAGGCGATTTTTACATGGCCCGGTATTGGCAGCTATGTTTTCGCCGCCATCTCGGCCCGCGATTTTCCGGTCGTGCAGGGTTTTGTCTTGCTGGCCGGCCTTTCCTACATCACCGCCAGTTTCTGTGTCGACCTGGTCGCGCTTCTGCTTGATCCGCGCCTGCGCGATGGAGGTCGTCTATGACAAGCGAGCCGCTGGCGGGTCAGCATGCCGCGCAGTTGCATGCGCCGGCAAGGCCGCCCCGGAGCCTCTGGGCACGCCTGCTGCGCCATCACGAGGCCCGTATTGGCCTGATATTCGCCGCTGTACTGACCGTATTGACGCTCTTTGGATCGTTGCTGGCGCCTTACGATCCCAATGAGCCCAATTTTCGCGCCAAACTGGCGGCACCAGGCAGCGAGCACTGGCTGGGCACCGATCAGTCCGGACGCGACCAGTTCTCTCGGCTGCTTGATGGCGGGCGCCGCACCCTCGGAACTGCGCTGCTGGTACTGAGCAGTATCTTTGGCATCGGACTGGTGCTGGGGACGATAGCCGGCTTGAGCGGCGGGATCGTCGATAGCCTGTTGATGCGGCTGGTCGACGTGCTGATGGCACTGCCTTCGATTGTGCTGGCAATTGCAATTGTCGGCGTGCTCGGCCCCGGCTTTGAAAACCTGGTGCTGGCGCTGGTGATCTCCTGGTGGGCCTATTACGCCCGGCTGGCGCGCAGCTACGTGCTCAATGCCCGCCAGCGCCCGGACATTATCGCCGCGCGCCTGGCCGGGATCGGCTGGGGACGCATTGTGTTCGGCCATGTCTTGCCCGGCGTCGCAACCCAGTTGCTGATTGTGGCGACCCTGGATCTGGGGGCAATGATTGCGGCGATTGCCGGGCTTTCCTTCCTGGGCCTGGGAGTCCAGCCGCCGGTCGCCGAGTGGGGGGCGATGCTCTCCGAAGCGCGCCTGTATTTTACGCTGGCGCCCTGGCTGCTGTTCGGCCCGCTCGTACCGATCTTTTTCGCTGTACTGACCGCCAATGTGCTGGGCAATGCCCTGCGCGACATGCTCGATCCGGGGAGCTATCGATGAGCCGACCAGTGCTGCAGTACGAAAATCTGCACGTCACCTATGCCAACGGAACGCATGCGGTTCGTGGCGTGAGCTTCACGCTGAAGGCGAGCGAATGCCTGGCGCTGGTCGGCGAGTCGGGCTGCGGAAAAACCACGCTGGCGCGGGCGGCGCTGGCGCTGCTGCCGCCCAGTGCGCGGCTGAGCGGTTCGATTCGCATCGGTGAATACGAAGTCGTCGGCGCGGCGCCGGAAACCGTTCGCACCTTACGAGGGCTGGTGGCGGGCTTTGTGGCACAGAATCCCTTTGCGGCCTGCAATCCGCTCGACCAGGTCGAGTTGCACGTTGCCGAAGCCTGGCGCGCCCACGACCAGCCGCCGCCGCGCGATACGATTGTGGGCGCACTGACCGCGCTGGGCATTGCGCAGGCGCCGCGCCAGATGCGCCGCTACCCGCACCAGTGGAGCGGCGGCATGCTGCAACGAGCGACGATTGCTGCGGCGTCCGCCCACCAGCCGATGGTCATCATCGCTGATGAGCCGACCAGTGCCCTCGATGCCGATCGGGCTGATACGACTCTGGAGGCGCTGCGAGCAACCGGTGCAGCGGTTCTGCTGGTTAGCCATGATATCGGCGTGGTCGCCCGTCACGCGGATCGGGTTGCGGTGTGTTATGCCGGTCGCATTGTTGAAATCGGCGCCAGTGCCGAAGTGCTGGCGCATCCACGCCATCCCTACACCCAGGGATTGCTTGCCGCGACTCCGCGCCGCGCCGCCGGCCTCCCGATACCACTGGCCGGCACGCCGCCATCGCTGAGCAGAGCGATGACGGGTTGCGCCTTTGCGCCTCGTTGTGCTTTCGCGCAGTCCAGTTGTTGGCGTCAGGATCCGCCGCTGCGCGAGGGAGTGGCCTGCCCGGTCCTCAATCCACTCGCTGCGGAAGGTGCTGCCGAAGGTTTTGCGGCAGCGCCGGCACCGGAACCAGCGCCGGTACGGCCGTCGTTCATCGAACACGAGCAGATTGTCGTCGAGGCGCGCAATGTGGCCCGGCGCTACGGACGCGGCACACGCACCGTCGAGGCGGTTCGTCAGGCAAGCCTGGTGGTGCGTCGGGGTGAAATTGTCGGCATTGCCGGCCCCTCGGGTTGCGGCAAATCCACCCTGCTGCGATTGCTCGCCACGATTGAACATCCGAGTGCCGGTCAGATCCTCTTGCATGGCGAGCCAGGCACCATTGGAACCCGAGGACACCGTGACAATCGACTGGCGCGTCGCGGTTTTGTCATGCCAATCTTTCAAGATCCTATCGGCAGCCTGGATCCGCGCTGGGCTATCTGGCGCAGCATCACCGAACCGCTGACGGCAGCACACCGCCGGCAACGCTTGAACAAAGTCGAACGCCAGGCAATTGCCCGCGAACAGCTTGCCGACGTCGGGCTGGCCCACGTCGATCTGGCGGCCCGCCCTCGCGAGCTATCCATCGGGCAGTGCCAGCGGGTTGCCATTGCGCGGGCGCTGACAGCCAGGCCAGGCCTGATTATTGCCGACGAGCCAACCAGCGCCCTGGACGCCTCGGTTGCTGCGGCCATCTTGCGGCTGCTGGCCAGCACTGCGCAGCAAGGCACGGCCATTGTGATCGTCAGCCATGATCGTCCACTGTTGGATGTCCTCTGTGATCGGGTCTTGACGATGCAAGACGGCGTGTTGCACGTGACCAATCAGGAGGCCGGGCAGGTGATGTTGCCATGACTCCGGCCAGCGTGTTCCTGACTCTCCCCGGCACCCACCTGGGCATGGTCGAACCAGGAGTGGCTGGTTTTGGCTACCACGGTGACGACATTCTTGATTTCGCGGGCGAGTTGGAAATGCGGGCCAGAGCCCTCTGCACCACCGGACGCCCGGTTACCAGCCGCAGGCGGCGTTCGAGTTCGGCCAGTACCTGCTCGTATGCTGCCCGGTCTGCTTCAATGGTCAGGGTGTCAACCGGCTCGAGCAGGGTGCCACGATACGATGGCCGGCGGGCCATCACCAGTTCGCAATAGCGGGTCCACATCTGATCCCATGCCACATTTCCGTCGTCGTCATAGCTGAGTGCTGCTGCGCCCATAGGCGCCGCGCTCACCGTCGATACACCGCGGTAGCGCGGCGGCAGCATCGCATCGGTGGCAGCATTGCCGGCTGGGGTGCCGGCCTATGACGGCACGGTTGCGACCGTTATCTGGGCACGATGGCCGAGGTGAGTAGCGACGTGGCGGTGCACACGCTCGCAGATCATCTGGCTTTCGAATGTGGTATGACTGGCAGAAATCTGCGCAGCCGCGCTTCGTCTGGGGCAACGACATCATGCCTGCGCCACGATACGCGGCACATCCCGCGGGAAACGGTCAGTGCGATCATTGATCGTCTGCAGCCGACGGCGCGTGCGCATCCAGCCAGCGGATGACGTCGTCACGTGTGGTGAAATCAAAGAGTGCGGTGCTCAAATCAAAAATCGCGTCCGATGATAAGGCCAGGATTCGGTTCTGCATCGCTTCGGGTACGTCTCCCAGTTTACGCTGTAACTGGTGGAGCACAATCGTGGTCTGGCCTTTTTCGATCCCGATTCGTTCAACACTGGTGACATATGGCATACGTTGTTGTTCCTCCCAGCTTTCCAGTTCCTGCCAGAACCAGGTACTCAGGTCGTCCGATAGTTGCAACAGCCAGTCGATGAAGTGAAACAGCCGAGCATGTTGCAGCCATCGCATCTATCGTTCCCCCCATGGTATACTGCATCGGTACCCAACGGAACCTGGATGCAAGGGGGTTTACGATGGTCAGTGCGACGGTCACGCGATATGTTGTCAAGGATACGACTATTCTGGGAGGCGAACCGATCATTGCCGGCACGCGGACCCCGGTGCGTGCGATTGTTGAGCTCTGGCGGCAGGGGCTCGCGCCGGAACTCATTCCGCAGCAGTTGCCGCACCTCACCCTGGCGCAGGTCTTTGACTCGCTGAGCTATTACCGTGATCACCAGGCGGAGATCCAGCAGTCCATCGAGCGCAACGCTTTCCCCGATGACCACATCGATCCGCTGGTGCGTGATTGATGAAGCTCTTCATCTCGCTGTATGTGGACGAGGATGTAAGCATATTGGTCAGCGACCTGATGCGTGCGCGCGGGTTTGACGTTACAACAACACGAGATGCACATCTGCTTGGATCTGATGATGCAGAGCAACTGGCCTTCGCCGTTGCGGAACAGCGAACCTTGCTTAACCCATAATCGAGTTGATTTCGAAGCGCTGGCGACGGACTATTTCCAAACCGGCACGATCCACTATGGGATCATCATTGCCCGCCGCCATCCACCCTATGAACTATCACGACGTATCCTCGTACTGCTCAACCAGGTTACCGCAGACGAGATGGTTGACCAGCTTCGGTACATTTGATCAGCCTACCAATCATCGTCCACCGCCGCTGATACTTCTAGCACATAGGGAATAAGGAGGAACACCAGATGACCAGTCTCCAGATTGAATTGCCCCCCGAGCTGTATGCGCGGTTGCAATACGAGGCCCAGCGCCAGGGCAAAGCCGAAAAGCTGCTTGCCGAGGAGTTGCTGACCGGCCAGTTGCTCTCCCCGACCTCGCTTGAGATACCGCTTTATGTGCGTATGATGCCGCAAATTCGTGCGCTGGTGGCAACGATGAATGTTAATGATTTCACTGTCTCGGGTGACGGCTCCCCCGAGGACGCGATTGCCCTGCTCCGCTCGTGGAGCGAGGCAGAGACTGAGGACGACGACGAGGGTACGGAGTCCTGGGAGGATGTGCTGCGCTCCATTGATGCCAATCGCACCTCGGATCGCAAACTCTTTCCAAACTTGGAGCAACCCGAATGAGCCGCTTCGTCTTGCTCGATTCTGGCCCCTTGGGCTTGGTGACCGGGCCACACAAGCTCGCAGGGGCAAATGCCTGCCGAACGTGGTTGGAAACCTTACTCGCTGCGGGCGTAACCATGCGGGTGCCTGATATTACTGATTATGAGGTGCGGCGCGAATTGCTACGCGCCCGGCGAATGACCGGGGTGCGGCAACTCGACGCACTCCGAGCGCGCATTGGGCATCTTGCGGTCACGACTGAGACGCTGTTTCTGGCATCTGAGTTCTGGGCGCAGTTGCGTCAGCAGGGCAAACCGACCGCTGCGCATACGGCTCTTGATGGCGATGTTATTCTCGCTGCCCAGGCCGCGCTGCTGATCGGGATTGGGCATTCGGTTGTCATTGCCACCACCAATGTGGAGCACCTCTCACGGATGGTTCCCGCCGAAGAGTGGCAGAACATCACCGCATAGCAAAGGCTCTCCATGCCCACCCCCAAGAAACTCATCGAAGTCGCTCTGCCCCTCGAGAAGATCAATCTTGCCAGCGCCCGCGAAAAGAGCATTCGCCACGGTCACCCAAGCACCTTGCACCTCTGGTGGGCACGGCATCCGCTGGCTGCGGCGCGGGCGGTGATCTTTGCCCAGATGGTCGATGATCCCTCGTCCTGGCCTGAGCTATTCCCGACTGAGGAAGCCCAGGAGGTCGAGCGCCAGCGCCTCTTTCGCCTGATTGAGCAATTGGTGCTCTGGGAAAATACCACCAACGAAGCATTGCTCCAGCAGGCGCGTGATGAGATCTGGAAGAGTTGGCGGCGCACCTGCGCCACCAATCAGGATCACCCTCGTGCGGCGGAGCGGTTTAACCCCGAGAAGCTGCCGGCCTTCCACGATCCTTTCGCCGGAGGTGGCGCCATCCCGCTAGAGGCGCAGCGGCTAGGCCTGGAGAGCTACGCCAGCGATTTGAATCCGGTGGCGGTGCTGATCAATAAGGCCATGATCGAGATCCCGCCGAAGTTCGCGGGCATGCCGCCGGTGAGTCTTACCGCAGAGGGCGCAGAGGAGCGCAGAGGATCATATCGACAAAACCCTCTGCGGTAGAATCTGCGTCCTCTGCGGTAGAATCTGCGTCCTCTGCGGTAGAATCTGCGTCCTCTGCGGTAGAATCTGCGTCCTCTGCGGTAGAATCTGCGTCCTCTGCGGTAGA